>JBOGGE010000039.1:0-30155 GCA_050743865.1 Acidimicrobiales bacterium | reverse complement strand
GTCCATCGTCGCACCGATGGTGGGAAGGCGATTGGTATCGCCCTCGTCGATCTCCAGGAAGGTGTTCGGGTCATGGTGCGTTGTCCGTCGGGCACCTTCGTTGGCCAACGGGTGACCGTCGGCATCGTCGACGAGGCGCCAGAAGGCGCGCCGTCCCGCATCCTCCCTGCAGTGCTGGAGGCCGAGGGGCGCGGCACCGATGACTGAGCCCAGTTTGGCCTTTCTTCACTCACCGTCGTCGGTTGCCGTTGTCGGCGCATCCGATGATCCCGATAAGATCGGGGGGCGGCCGATTCGCTATCTCCAGCAATTCGGATATTCCGGGGCGATCTATCCGGTCAACCCGTCGAGGGTGCTCGTCCAAGGTGTACTGGCGTACTCCGACCTCGACTTGCTGCCTTCGGTTCCTGAGGTTGCCGTCATCGCGTTGCCCGGCCAGGCCGCGGTCGATGCGGTCGAACGGTGCGCCGCCCTTGGTGTGCGGGGTTGTGTCATCTTCGCTTCGGGCTTCGGGGAAGTCGGCGACCCAGTAGGCAATGAGCAGCAGTTCCAGATGAGCGCCGCTGCGGCGGCCGCAGGGATGCGCCTGGTCGGTCCGAACACCCAGGGTCTCGCCAACTTCGCCTCAGGCGCAGTGCTCGGGTTCTCGACCATGTTCTTGGAGGAGACCCCACAGGACGGCCCGGTGGCGATCGTGAGCCAGAGCGGTGCCATGTGCTCAGTGGCCTACGGGCTCCTGCGCCGGCGGGGGGTGGGGGTGCGTTACGCCCACGCCAGCGGAAACGACGTCGATGTGACCGTGGGTGAATTGGCTGAGCTCGTCCTCACCGATCCTGACGTGCGCCTCGTCCTTTGCTACATCGAGAACATCCGCGACCCTGAGCACCTCGAACAGGCGGCAGCAGTGGCTGCTCGGCGGGACGTTCCCGTGGTCGCTCTCATGGGCGGTCGCAGCTCTGACGGCCAGCGGGCGGCGGCGTCCCACACGGGTGCGCTCGCCAACGAGCACCGTGTGGTGGACGCCTTCTTCGAGCGCGTCGGGATCTGGAGGGCGAGGAGCACCGCAGAGCTTGTAGCGACCACCGAGCTGTACCTTCGGGGCGGAACGCCCACGGGTCGCCAGTTGGCCGTCGTCAGCAATTCGGGAGCTGCCTGCGTGCTGGCGGCCGATGCGGCTGCCGATCACGGCCTTCCCATGGCGACCCTTTCGCCCGACACGTTGGAGATCCTCGACGCTGCGCTGCCCCCATTTGCGTCCAAGACCAACCCAGTTGACATCACTGCAGCGCTGCTGACCGACAGCAGCCTGGTGGGCAAGGTCCTCACCCCGATGGCGGTTGATCCCGGCGTCGATGCCTGCATGCTCGCTATCCCGGTCTCGGGCCGAGGCTACGACTACGCCCGATTCGCCGCTCACGCTGCGGAGTTCACTTCTGGGGCCTCAAAGCCCCTAGTGGTGACGACGCCGCAGGCCCGAGTCGCTGAAGCATTCGTGAGCGCCGGATGTGTCGTGTTCGAAGAGGAGTCGTCTGCAATTGCCGCCCTCTCCCAGTTTCTCGTCCACAGCGAGCAGCGTTCGGCCGCCGGCCGGCGTCGAGGGCGGCTTTCCCGGAGGCGACCGCTCGCGTCGACCGTGAACTTCGATGAGGCGACCAGCCTCGACCTCCTCGCCGGTCTAGGGCTGCCAGTGGTACCCCATCAGGTCTGCCCGGACCCGTCGGCTGCAGTCGCCGCATTCGAGCATTTCGGTCGAGTGGCGGTCGTCGTCAAGGGCTGCACGTCCGGAGTCACCCACAAATCGGAGCTCGGCCTCGTCCACCTGGCGCTCACCGAACCAGAGGCGGTGGCCGCCGCCGCCGCTGCTTGTTTTGACCGCATGACGCTGGCCGGGCTGTCGGCCTCCGGCGTGGTGGTGGCGCCGATGATGCGTGGGCGTGAGATGTTTCTCGGAGCCCATCTTGATCCGGTCTTCGGCCCCGTCGTGTTGCTCGGGATGGGTGGCAAGTACGTGGAGTCCATGCCCGACGTGGTACTTCTCCTTCCGCCGTTCGATGAGGATGAGGTCATCCGATCGGTCCGGCGACTCAACTGCGCGCCGTTGCTGGCAGGGGTGCGGAACGAGCCACCTGCCACAGTGACCGTGTGGGCTCGGGCCGCCGTCCGGTTGGGTGAGGCCATGGTCGCTCCGGAAGCTCAGCTCCGGAGCGTGGACGCCAATCCGTTCCTCGTCCCCCCCCTTGGGCATGAGGAGACAGGGGCCATTGTCGATGCGATCGTGCAGATCGGACGGCCCGAAGTACGCCCGGACCGTGTCAGGAAGTGTCGGCCTGGATAACCGCGTCCCGAAGTGAGACATCCAAGCCCGGATCGTCCTTCCTAACCTGGAGGGGAAGAGGGGGCCGTAGGTGAGCGCTTGCCACGGACGCGTACAGGAGGTCGCAGTATGAAGTCGTCCGTTACGGCCGGCGCCGACATCACCGCATGTGATGTCGATGCCATTGTCATTGGCTCGGGCTTCGCCGGTCTGTACGCGCTGTACAAGCTTCGCAACGAATTGGGACTGGACGTCCGGGCGTTCGAGAACGCGTCGGACGTCGGCGGCACCTGGTATTGGAACCGATACCCTGGCGCACGGTCGGATACCGAGGTCAGCGCGTATTGCTACTACTTCGACCGCGAGCTCTACGACAGCTGGAAGTGGAGCCAGCGCTATCCGCGCCAGCCGGAGATTCTTACCTACCTTGAGAACTTCGCCGACCGCTACGACCTGCGGCGAAGCATCACCTTCGACACCAACGTCACCAAGGCTGCCTTCGACGATGTTGCCCGAAGATGGGAGATCGAAACCGACGCCGGTGAGCACTGGACCGCGCAATTCCTGATCGAAGGTGTCGGCCTGTTGTCCTCGACGAACTTCCCGACGTTCCCCGGGCAGGATAGCTTCGGCGGCGACATCTACCATACCTCGCGGTGGCCCCATAAGCCGGTTGACTTCTCGAACAAGAGAGTTGGTGTCATCGGGACCGGCGCCAGCGGGATCCAAGTAATCGCCGAGCTCGGTGAGGCGGCGCGCCACCTCACCGTCTTCCAGCGCACCCCGCAGTACGTGGTGCCAGCCCAACATGGCCCGATCAGCCAACAGTTGCTGGAGGAGATCCAGCGCGACTACGCCGGATACTGGCGCAAGACGCTCGCCTCGGTGACTGCCTTCGGCTTCGAGGAGAGCACAATCAGCGCTTCCTCCGTGACCGAAGCCGAGCGTGACGCAATCTTCGAACGGGTCTGGAACAGCGGTGGTGGCTTCCAGTTCATGTTCGCTACCTTTAATGACATCGGCGTGAGCAGAGACGCCAACGACGCAGCCGCCGAATTCATCAAGAAGAAGATCCGGGCGATCGTGAAAGATCCTGAAGTCGCTGCACTTCTTACGCCACATGATCTTTATGCTCGCCGTCCTCCGTGCTGCGATGGCTACTACGAGACCTACAACCGTGAGAACGTCACGTTGGTCGACGTGAAGTCCCACCCGATCACCGAGATCACGCAGAGCGGCATCCGGACCGATGAGGCTGAGTACCCCCTTGACGTCATCGTGTTCGCCACTGGCTTCGACGCGGTGACGGGGAATTACCTGAAGTTCGACCAGTACGGGAGTGGTGGGGTGAGCCTGGCAGAGCGTTGGCGGACGCGGCCGGTTGATCACCTGGGCATGATGGTGGCTGACTTCCCGAACATGTTCATGATCTTCGGGCCGATGGGTCCGTTCACCAATCAACCACCGGCCCATGAGGCACAGGTCGACTGGATCGCCGACACCATCAATTTCGTGCTCGACCACCAGATGGCGAGCATCGTGCCAACGCACGAGTCCGAGCAGGGCTGGATGTCGTTGTGCGACGAGATCGCCAACGCGACGCTCTTCCCGCAGTGCAACTCGTGGATTAACGGGTCGAACATCCCAGGAAAGCCGGTGACGGTGATGTTTTACATGGGGGGGATGGGTGGGTACATGGAGCACCTCCGAGACGCGGCTGACACTGAGTACAAGGGGTTCCACCTCGAGCCGCCGATGGCCTAGCGGAGTGGCGACGGAACGGACCCGCCTTCCGGCATCGCCACTGCGCCGCCACTTAAGTGACCGTGGCTCAATCTGCGACAGTTCGGCAGTTGTCGAACAATTTAGCGTTGCCTTTAATCGAATCGCAACCGCGTGTGAGTCGGGCGTGTCGGCGCCGCCCGGATGGGGGCAATAGCAGGTGATCAGGGGGATTCGGCCTTCCGGACCGGTGATGAGCATCGGCGTTGCGCTGGTGGTCCTGCTTGTCCTGTCTCAACTGCTCGTTACCAGCCACTTCTTTGATCGGGCCTCGCTCTCCGTGCTCACGCCGCTCGTCGGCATCATGGCGATCGTCACCATTGGTCAAGCACTCGTCATCGGCACCGGCGGCATCGATCTGAGCGTCGCTGCCGTCGTGACCCTGGTCGGGCAGATCGTCTTGAAGCAAGCACAGGGGCAGAACGCCAGCCTGGCGGGCTCTCTGGTGGTCTGTTTCGTCGTGTGCGTGGTCATTGGTCTGATCAACGGAGTCCTCATCGAGGGCCTACGCCTCAATTCCCTTGTGGTCACGTTGGCGATGGGGGAGCTCATCACGGGCTTGGCGACAACGTACCGGGGGCAGGTCGCTCACTTCTCCAACGTCCCTAGCCATCTCGCCCACGCTGCAATCGCCAATGTCGACGGCGTCAGCTACCTCCTCATCGTCGCCGTCGGTCTCGCCGTCCTAGGAAGCGTCTTCGTCCATCGGGCACTGGTGGGTCGCCGGATGGTGCTGGCCAGCGCCGCACGCCGGACCGCCGTCTTGATGGGCCTGAGGGCCAACAGCTACCGGGTGCTCGCCTACGTCATCGCCGCCTGCCTCTACGGTCTGGGAGGCGTCCTCCTTGCCGGCCAGGTCCAGACGCCAGACCTCTCTCTGGGCTCGCCCTATTTGCTCGCCACCATCGCCGCCGCCGTTCTCGGTGGTGCGGCGCTGACCGGGGGCCGGGTCAGTATCGTGGCCACCCTCCTGGGAGCCGCGTTCCTCACCATCTTGGACTACGACCTCCAGGTGAAGGGCTACTCCGCCGGTGTCGAGACGGTCGCTCAGGGCGTGGCCCTCATGATCGCCCTTGTCCTCGCGTTCAACGTCGGCCGCTGGTCCGCCGTGCGCTCCCGCTGGTGGCCGAATCGGACCCATCCGGTGAGAGAGAGCCCCCCGGTCGAAGGTATGCCCGCGACCTCCGAATGATCCCACAAGCCCAAATTGCACACCAACCAAAGGAGTGAGATGTACAACGTCATCTTCCGTCGGCTACGACCACGGATCAGATTGGCAATGGCAGCCATCGGCGTCGGTGCCCTCGGCATCGGTTCCCTCGGCATCACGTCGACCGCCGGCGCTAGCGCGTCGAAGTCGACGTCGAAGAGCGCAGTGTCCAAGACCGTTGCGGAGGCAATCGGCGCTAAGTACCCGGTGAAGAAGCTGCCGAAGGTCGTGCGCCTAGCCCTGACCAAGGCGACCAAGCCGTTGACCCACGCTCAGCTCAACAAGGCCTTTGCCTGCTGGAAGGCGACCTCTTGCACCCTGGGGAAAGGCAACCTGGTCCTGGGGCAGGCTGACGGGAACGACATCAACACCTGGCGCGCGTTCGCAAAGATGAACGGTATCCTCCAGGCGCTGGAATACCCGCAGATCGGCAAGTATATCTTCACCAATGCACAGGGGAACCTGTCGACCTTCGAGTCCAACATTCGGGAGTTGGTCGCAGAAGGTGCCAAGATGATCATTGCTTACAACACATTCGGCCCGGCGGCCTACCCGGCGTTCGAGGCCGCCCAGCGAGCTGGCGCATTCGTCTCGACCTATGTCGGGCCGGCGACAACAGCTCCCGCTTCGGCGATCTCGGCCCGTGTGCAGCCGACAATCTGCGCGGTCGGCAAGACAATGGCCAAGATCACCAAGAAATTGATCGGCAGCTCGCCTGTTGCCTACTTCACCGGTACGCCGGGCAACCCCGAGGACGCCGGTTGGCAGAAGTGCGCCACCAACGCGGGGATCAATTCCGTCTTCAATGCCACCACGACATGGACGCCCGCCGGTGCGGGGAAGGCGGCCTCGGCGTTGATCGCCTCCGGCAAGACAATAAAGGCCATCCTCTACAGCTATTCCACACCGGTGCCGAACATCGTGCAGTCGTACAAGACGGCGGGCAAGACGGTCCCGGCCATTGTGACGTGGACCACCAACAACTCGACGGCGTGCCTGATGCAGCACACAACATTCCCGCTGTACATCACGAATGCGCTCAACTGGGCGGCCCGCGTGTCCGTGACGGCCACCCTCCTCAGGGTGCAACACAAGCATGTGCCCCAGGCCGTCTTGTACCCGCAGCCCTTTGTGAAGGCCACTGCCGCGATGTGCACACCATCGGCCCCAGCCGGCTATCCAGGAACGTCTGCGCTCGTCCCCGCGTCGCTGACCCAGAAGATGCTCAGCGCCACAAAGTGATATCGGCGGCTGGGCCGGGCGCGGTCGAGGTTGGCGCGCTCGGCCCAGCTCTTGGCCGATCCGGAGCGGATCTGACCCACCCGAACCGGATCTGGTCGACCAGGAACAGAAGAGGAGATGAGGGAACCGATTGAGCACGGTCGAATCTCGGCAAGGGGAAAGTGGGGCCGCAGCCGCTCAAGGCACGCGAAACGACGTTCGCCTGTCGGTCGAGGAAGTGTGCAAGAGCTACGGGACGGTGGAGGCGCTTCGTCCGATCTCCCTCGATCTCCGCGCCGGCGAAGTGCACGCCCTCGTCGGCGAGAACGGCTCCGGCAAGTCGACGCTGGTCGGCATCCTGAGCGGTGCCGTGCGCCCGGACGGCGGCGCGGTACGTGTCGGGGGGGTGCCGTTCAAGCGTTTCGCGCCCTGGGAGTCTCAACGGGCCGGGGTATTGACCGTCTTCCAAGATGGAACCCTGATCGGAGAGCTTTCGATCGCTCAGAACCTCTATCTCGGCACTCCGAAGGCGCAGCGTCCTCCGTTTTCCCAGATTGACGAATGGGCCTCCGAGCGGCTGGCTCGCTACGGGCTCGGTCGGCTGGACTCGACTGAGCTCACGAAGCTCCTCCCTCCGGGGGACGCGCAACTGTTGGACATCGTGAGGGCGCTGATGGCGAACCCAGAGGTGCTCCTCCTCGACGAGGCCACCTCGGGCCTTGACGCGTCCGGTGTCGATGTGGCGCTCGAATTCATGCGGCAGGCGGCGGCTCTGGGGACGGCTGTCCTGTTCGTGACGCACCGTCTCTCGGAGGTCTTCCGGGTGGCCGAGCGCATCTCGGTATTGCGCGACGGGCAGTATCAAGGGACGAGTGTGGCCTCCACGGTCTCAGCCGCCCATCTGGTCGAGACCATGGCCGGCACCAATGTGACAGTGGGGTTCCCGCAGCGAGCCACGCCTGGCGAGATCGGCGACGAGGTGCTCGTGGCCCGGGGGCTTCGCGGCACCAGCTTCGGCCCAGTCGACCTGACCGTGAGGCGGGGAGAAGTCGTTGGCATCGCCGGCGCTGACGGCAATGGTCAGATCGGCCTGCTTCGCGGTCTGAACGGGATTGGCCTGGCTGCCGGCTCCCTCGCGGTGGGCGGGCGGCAAGTAGGGGGATTCGAGGCCGCTTGCCGGGCTGGCGTCTCGTTCCTCTCGAGCGACCGGCGAGAGGAGTCCCTGTTCCCATCGCTCGCCATCCGAGAGAACCTCGTCGCCGGAGTCCTCCGGAACCTCTCGCGGCTTGGCTACCTGGGGTTCCGCCGCGAACAGCTTACCGCCGACGAGAGCGTCGACGCATTCCGCATACGCCTTGGACACACGGGTGACCCGGTCAATTCCCTCTCAGGAGGCAACCAGCAGAAGGTGGCGCTCAGCCGAGTGCTGGTGACCAAGCCCGACGTCCTCCTGGTCGAAGAGCCCACCAAGGGAGTTGACGTCCGCTCGCGCGTCGACATCTACCACCTGCTGCGTGATGCGACGAGGGATGGGAGGGCCGTGGTTGTTCTCTCGTCTGATGCCTCCGAACTAGCGGGTCTCTGTACCCGGGTGGTGGTGCTCTCGCGCGGCAGAGTGGTGGCCGAGGTCGACGGAAATGATGCGTCCGAGGAGCGCATTATCGGCGCGTTCGCTGCTGCAGATCGGGATTCACCCGGGCCAGCCATGACCGTCGAAGTGAAGCCGAAGCGACGGCGACGCCGGATGCGCCTCAGCCAGGACGCGAAGCGGCTCGGTCTCGTGATGCTCGTGCTCCTGGCGATGGGCGGTTATACCCAGAGCCGGGCCAGCTCCTTTCTGAGCTCCGCCAGTATCAACAACGTCCTCCTGCTCACGCTGCCGTTGGCCGTGGTGGCCGGGGCGGAGTTCCTCGTCATGTTCTCGGGAGGCATTGACGTCTCCATTGGTGCCAACATGGGTGTCACCGTTGCCATTCTCTCCTTCGTCTTCGCGTCCGAGGGTACGGTCGCGGCGCTGCTCTTGTGCTTGCTGGTGGCCATTGGCATCGGTCTGGTGATCGGGGGGGGAAATGCGTTCATTGTCGAAAAGCTCCGTATACCCGCGGTCATCGCCACCATTGCAACCCTCGGGATCCTCCAGGGCTTCGGCCTCGTCTTTCGACCCACCCCCAGCGGAACGATCAATCCTGCAGTCGTCAGTGCGCTGACGTCGAGTGCCGGCCCGGTCCCGGTCGCCCTCATCGTGGTCGTGGCTCTCTTCGCCGTGTGTGACGTCTTCTTGCGTTCGACCGGTCGCGGCCTGCGCCTGCGGGCCGTCGGGCTCGATCCTCTCCTGGCGTTTCGCTTGGGCGAGAACACCCCGCGACAGCGTCAGCTGGCGTACGTGGGCTGCGCCATCATGGCGTCCATTGCCGGTGTGCTGCTCGCGGCCCAGGTGGGCGTGGGTGACTCGACCGTTGGCAACCCGTTCACGCTCCTCGCGATTGCCGCACCCATCCTGGGCGGAGCCAGCCTCCTCGGTGGCCGGGGCAGCTTCGTCGGTTGTCTCGTCGGGGCGCTGCTCCTCGCTCTCTCTGAAGCCCTGCCTGGAGTGCTGCATCTGAGCAATGGCTTGAGTTTCGTGATCGCCGGCGCATTGACCCTGGTAGCCATACTCGTTTACACGGGAGCGGCGTGGGAGATCACGGCGAAAGCGCTACGTGACGCGCGCCTTCGACGTCGTATCCGGCGGGCCAGCCCTGAAGGGGCCACTTCCTGATCGTGCGATCGTTCCATCTACCACGAGGAGATCCATGGCCAAGACCATCGGCACTCAACGAAGCATTGAGGAGTTGGGAACCATCGCTCACTTCCTCAGGCGCAGGATGCTGCGGATGGCTGCGGACAAGGGTGAGGGGTACATTGCACAGGCGCTCGGTGTCGCCGACATCTTGAGCATTGTCTACTTTCGGGAGTTGCGCTTCGACCCGAAGAACCTGGGATCACCCGAGCGGGACCGATTCATTCTCTCGACCGGGCATTACTCGATTGCCATCTACGCCGTGCTCGCCGAGCTTGGCGTATTGGAAGAGGCGGATCTGGCCACGTACGCCCTCAATGGCAGCGCATTGCCGATGAGCACGTTCGACGAGACTCCAGGGGTCGAGATCACTTCTGGCTCGCTCGGCCACGGCCTGGGCCAGGGCGTCGGAATGGCACTCGCTCTGCGCCTGGACCAGGTCCGCGCAAAGGTCATCGTCGAATTGTCCGACGGGGAGATGCAGGAGGGATCGACGTGGGAGTCGGCGATGGCGGGTGCCAGCTTTGGACTCGACAACCTCTGGGTCATTGCCGACTGCAACGGCATCCAGGCGGATGGTCCGATGGTCCTCGACATTGAGCCAGTTCTTGCGAAGTGGCAAGCCTTCGGGTGGAATGCCTCGGAGGTCGATGGCAACGACGTCGCCGCCCTCGTGGCGGCGTTCGACCGCCTGAGGGACCTGAAAGGGCCCAAGATCATCGTTGCTCGAACGACGCCAGGCTTCGGGGTACCGACCCTGATCGCCCGGGAGCGGGCGCATTTTGTCCGGGTGGGTGACGACGAATGGTCCCACCTTCTTGACGAACTGGAGGAATCGCGTGGCTGAACCGATCGGTCGCTCCGGATCGATGGGCGACGTCGCCGCCGTCACCGGGCCGTACGAGTCAGCGCCCTTCGGCAACACCCTGAAAGAATTGGCCGCGGCTCGACCTGACATCGTCGGTGTGACGGCCGACATGGGTCGCTACAGCGACTTCGGGCCGTTCAAGGAGGCTTACCCCGAGCGGTTCTTCAATGTCGGCATGGCGGAGCAGAGCGCAGTGATGGTCGGGGCCGGGCTCGCCAAGGCGGGAAAGACCGCCTTCGTGGCTACGTACTCGGCATTCCTCACTCGGCGTGCACTCGACTTCGTGGCGATCGCCTGTGCCCACAGCAAGGCCAACGTAAAGATCATGGGCGGAGCACCTGGTCTGGTGAACCCCTACGGTGGGACCCACCAGGCGATTGAAGACCTGGCCGTCATCAGTCGCATCCCCGACCTGTGTGTCATCGACCCTTGCGACGCAGTCGAACTGCGCCAAGTGGTGACGGCCGCGGCCGCGGCCCCGGGGACCTTCTACATAAGGAACCTACGGGGCAAGGTCCCGCTGATCCTGGATCCGGTGACCTACCACTTCGAGATCGGCAAGGCTCAGGTAGTCCGCGAGGGAACCGACGTCGGGGTGGTGTCGACGGGTTTCATGACCGCCCGGGCGCTTGAAGCAGCCGTGAGGGTGGAGGAGGACGGGGTGTCTTGTGGCGTCCTACACGTGCCGACCATCAAGCCGTTCGATACGGCGGCAACCGTGGCATTCTGCGAAAAGGTTTCTCGTGTGGTCACTGCCGAGAACCACCTGCGGAGCGGCGGCCTGGGCTCGATGGTGATCGAGACCCTTTACAGCCAGAGCACCCGCCGACCTCCTGTCGTCCGGGTCGGTCTCGCCGACATGTTCCATGCCTGCGGATCTCAGCAGTACCTCGATGCTCGCTACGGGCTGGATGTCGATGGCCTCACCCGGGCCATCTTGACTGACCGATGGGTCGACGGTGCGGGCAGGTCAGGCTGATGGCCGGCGGAGCGTCGCCGCCGGCGCCCCGGGTATTCGCTGGGCCGTCCCGCTACGTCCAAGGGCCGGGCGCGCTCGATCGACTTGGGTCGTACCTTGAGGCCACCCACAGCATGGCCGCCGTATTCATCGACGCAGCGCTCTTCCATGCTCTCTCGTCCCGGGTCTTGCGCACCCTTTCGGAAGCGAACGTACTGGCCACGGTGATCGCCTGTGCGGGAGAGGTGACGGCGGAGCGGATCGCATCCTTGGCCGATCAGGCTCGGACCCTGGAGCCCTCGGTGGTGGTTGCCGTCGGTGGTGGAAAGACGCTCGATACTGGTAAGGGCGTGGCCCTCAATCTGGGCTTGCGGATATTAACGGTTCCGACCATCGCATCCAACGATGGCCCGACGTCGCGCATCATCGCCGAGTACGACGACGACCATCGGTTGATCTCCACGCACCAGATGCCGCAGAACCCGGAAACGGTCGTGGTCGATACGGAGCTCATCAGCCAGGCGCCACCACATTTCTTGCGGTCGGGGATCGGTGACGCCCTGGCCAAGCGCTTCGAAGCAGCTGCGTGCCGGGCAGGGACCGGGCTGACTCCCAACGGCACCCGCCCGCTCGCGCTCGCTGGAGTGATCGCCGAAGGCTGCTACCGCACGCTGCTCTGTAATGCTCGCGCCGCACTCGAAAGCGTCGAGCGAGGGCGCGTCTCCTCGGAAGTGGAGCAGGTCGTCGAAGCGGTGGTCCTCATGTCGGGACTGGCCTTCGAGAACGGCGGCCTTTCGCTGGCACACTCGATGACGAGAGGGCTCACGATGGTTGACGGTGCCCGTGACCAGCTCCATGGCATCCAGGTGGCCTACGGCCTGCTGGTCCAGTTGGTCCACGAGGGTGATCGGCCTTCCTACCAAGAGGTGGACGCCTTCTATGCCTCCGCCGGGCTCCCGCGCTCGCTCTCCGACCTTGGCGCATCGCCGTCACCGGCGGTGTACGACACCGTGGCAGAGGCGACGCTGGCCGCGCCTCATATGGCCAACTGTGTGCCCACCCCCGACCGCCGCACTCTTGTGGCAGCCATGGAGGCGGTCGAGGAGGCATGGCCCGAAGCACGCTGAGGCACTTCAGGCAGGAGAGGAGAGTAGATCATGGACGTCGGGGTGTACACCTTTGCAACCGACCTGGACATGGAGCCGCAACGCTTCGCCACCGAGGCCGAAGATCGGGAGTTCTGCGCCCTGATGCTTCCCGAGCATTCCCATATTCCGGTCGGGCGAACGACGCCGTACCCGTTGGCGTACGGCGGTGGCGTCCTGCCGGACTTCTACAAACGCACCTACGATCCTTTCGTCGCGTTGAGCTTCATGGCCGCGGCCACCTCCCGCATCCGTCTCGGGACCGGTATCTGCCTCCTGGCACTACGCGACCCGATCCATACGGCCAAGATGGTTGCATCAGTCGACGCACTGTCGGGAGGCCGATTCGTCTTCGGTGTTGGGTTCGGCTGGAACGCCGACGAGTTTCTGAACCATTCGGAGTCCTTCGAGAAGCGACACTCCGTCGTACGGGAGAAGGTTGAGCTCATGAAGGAGCTTTGGACGAAGGATGTGGCCTCGTACGAGGGCGTCCACGTCCGTCTGGACCCGTCATGGTGCTGGCCGAAGCCGGTCCAGGCTCCTCACCCGCCGGTTTACTTGGGGGGCAACGGTCCCGTCACCATGCGCCAGGCCGCCTGTTGGGCAGACGGTTGGTACCCGACGGGGCCTCTCGGAGATCCGTTCCTCGATCGGTCGATCCCAGAATTCCGGCAGATGGCGTCCGACGCTGGACGAGACCCTGCTTCACTCCGGATCGGCATCGCACCGGCGTCGGTGGACGAGGAGGCCCTTCTGGCCCTTGAGGCGAATGGGGTCGACGAGTGCAACGTGGCAGTGATGGGGACCGACGACACTCATTTGCTCGCCAACCTGGATGCATTGGCGCGATGTCGGGATCGAGCCTTCGGGTGATGATCGACCCTGGAGCACCGGACCGGGTCCTCGTGACCGGTGCCGCTCAGGGCCTCGGCTTCGCCATCGCCGAGGCCTTCCTCGCCTCCGGCACCTCGCGCGCCGCGTTGGCGGACCTTAATATCGAGACGTTGACCGAAGCAGTCGGGATCCTCGGTGAGCGGTACGGCAGCGGGCGGGTCATCGGCTTCCCGGTTGACGTACGCGACGACTCATCGGTTCTGAGGATGACGTCGGACGCGGTCTCCTTCGCTGGGGGCCTCGACGCCCTCGTCACCTGCGCCGGCGTCATTTCGAGAGGGGAAGCGGCCTCCCACAGTTGGGATCTGTGGCAGCGAGATATCGAGGTGAACGTCGGCGGGACCTACCGCTGCGCCCGCCATGCCTTCCCCTCCCTGAGGGAGTCACCTGCCGCGGCCATCGTTACCGTCGGTTCGTTGGGCTCGTTCCTCGGCATGCCGCGGCGGGTAAGTTACAACACGTCGAAGGCGGGTATTCTCGGTCTCACCCGCACGCTGGCTGCCGAATGGGGCCCGCTCGGGATACGGGTAAATGCCATCGCTCCGGGATTCGTCGAGACGAGCATGATGCGTTCCGGCTTGGATACCGGGCTGCTTGATGAACGTCGGATCATTGATCGCCTGCCACTCAAGCGTTTGGGCCGTCCGTCCGAGATCGCCGATGTCGCGGTCTTCCTGGCTTCGACGCGGGCGGCCTATGTCACGGGAGCGATCCTCCCGGTGGATGGCGGCGTCCTCGCCGACGGCACCTTCTCCTAGGGCGAGGCCTGGTCCCATCGCCGCAGGCGGCCGATCCTGCGTGTCGCCGGATCGTCCCTCGATGACGACCGATCGCCGGTCGTCCGGTGGCACCGGTCCAGTGGCCGCGTCGGACGACCAGCGATCACCTCGATCCTCGGTGTCGAGGTGCTAGACCAGCCCGGAATGCGGACCATCGAAGGGGCGAAGCACGCACCGAAGAGGCCAGCGTCGCCACGCTCCTGGCGATGGTCCAACCACGGCGAGATCCTGCTGATGAGCTTCGCCTCGCTGCTGGTCGAGATCAGCTATACGCGCATCGTCTCCTACAAGATCTTCTACTACTACGTCTTCCTGGTCATCGGGCTGGCGCTGCTGGGCACGGGTACCGGTGGCGTCTTGGTGGCGCTGTCCAAGCGGCTGCGCTCGGTGAGCACCGACGCCGTTCTCTTCGGGTGCTTCGTCCTCGGCTCGGCCAGCACCGTCGTGGCGTACCTGGTGGTGGCCCACGTCCGCATCGACACGCTCGCCGTGTGGCGCTACGGCACCACCGCTTCCTACGAGAGCTTCGGGAAGCTCCTTCTCCTGTGCCTGTGCGTGTTCGCCTCCTTCGTCGCCCCCGGGGTCATGATGGCCACGCTCTTCGGCCGTCGCCCGGAGGTGGTCGGTGGCCTGTACTTTGCCGACCTGGTCGGGGCGGGCGTCGGCTGTGGAGCCGTGATCTACCTGGTCAGTGCCCTCGGCGCACCGGCCAGCGTCATGGTTGCGGCGCTGGCCATGGCAGCCGGCGCGGTGGCCGTCGGCCTGCGGCGAGGGCCGAGCCTTGTCGCCGTGGCCTGCGTGGTGGTGGCGGGGGCGGCGGTCCTGGCATCGCTGCCCGGAGTGCTCCCGACGCAGCGGGTCGACCCGAGCAAGAGCATCGGGCCGAAGACGAAGGTCTCCTACCACTCGTGGGGGCCGGTTTTCCGGGTGGACGTCTCGCCCTCGATCCCCCTGGGGCCGAGGGAGCCCGACGGCTTCCGCCCGGCGGTGCGGCTCCTGTACCACGACGGCATCCTCGGTGCCGGCATCTACGCCTGGGACGGGAAGCCCGCCGACATCGCCGGCTATGACTTTGGCCACCAGCCGCTCTCCATGCCCTTCACGGTGCTTGGCCGGGCGCCCACCGACGAGGCCGTGATCGGAGCGGCCGGCGGACACGAGGTGCTGGCCTCGGTCGGCTACGGCACCAAGCACATCAAGGCCGTCGAGCTCAACCCGGTCACCGTCAATCTCGTGCGCAACCTCGACGCCGACTTCGCCGGGCACCTTGCCCAGTACAAGGCGGTCGACTACATCACCGGGGACGGATGGTCCTTCATGGCCCGCAACCACGGTCGGTACGGCTTGGTGTGGTATCCGGCGCCGGACTCCTACGCCGCGGCCAATGCCGGCCTGGCCAGCGCCAACGTCCTGTCGGAGAGCTACCTGTACACCACGGACGCCATCAAGTCGATGCTGCAGCACCTGACGAGCAACGGGCTGTTCGTGGCGCAGTTCGGCGAGGTCAACGACGTCTACGACCTGCGAACGGCGCGCTTCGTGGCCACCGCCCGCCAGGCACTGTCCGAGCTGGGGGTCCCCGACCCCAAGGACCACATCATGGTGGCGATGACCCAGACCCACTTCCTGGGGACGATCCCCCTGTCCACCATCTTCGTGAAGCTCCATCGGCTCACCGCCGCCCAGGTGGCCAACTTCTCGAAGGCGGTGGCGAGCGTCCCGCAGACGGCTGATCTCTACAGCCCGGCTCACTCCGTGGCGTCCAACCCGGTGGCGCGGGTGGTCATGACCCCGAGCGCCGAGATGGGCTCGTTCTACGCCAACTATCCCTACAACCTCACGCCGACCACCGACAACGACCCGTACTTCTGGCACTTCGCGCGGTTCGGCACGGTGATCTCGCACTTCCTGCACCCGCTCACCAGCACCGACCGTGAGAACTCGGTGGCCGAGCGCGTCCTGCTCCTCCTCTTGGGCATCGCCGTCCTGCTCGCCGCCGTGTTCCTGCTGCTGCCGTTCGTGGTCGTCCGACGAACCTGGCGGGTGTTGCCGCGAAAGGGCCGATCGGCGCTCTTCTTCGCCAGCTTGGGCTTCGGGTTCATGTTCTTCGAGATCACCTTGATGCAGGAGCTCAACCTCTTCCTCGGCTATCCCACGTATGCCGTCACCATCACCCTCATGTCGTTGCTCGTCTTCACGGGCCTCGGCGCGCTCCTGAGCGGGCGGGTGGTCCACCGTACCCGGGTGGTCCCGGTGCTCTTGGCGGTGATCGCCGCCCTCGCCGTCTTCTACCTGGTCGGCCTCACTCCGATGACGGACGCCCTACTGAGTGCGCCGATGGCCGCCCGCATCGTCGTCACGTTCTTCGTGCTTGCCCCCCTGGGCCTGTGCCTCGGCATGTTCATGCCCCTGGGCCTGGGCCAGGTGGCCTCGATGGGAGACCACCCGCGCGAGTACGTGGCCTGGGGCTGGGCGGTCAACGGGTTCGCCTCAGTCGTGGGGTCGGCCCTGGCCACCATCTTGTCGATGAGCTTCGGCTTCGACTTCGTGATCGGCTTGGCACTGGTCGCCTACGTCCTGGCCAGTGCCGCCTGGCTCCTGCTCACGCGCACGGGTCCCGGCGGAGGGCATGCCGGTCCCGGAGAGTCGCCGCCCGGGGTCGGGCGCACCGGGCAGACCGGGCGTGACGGGGCGGGAGGGCGGCACTCCCCGCCTCTCGCCCGGGAGCCGGCTGGCGGCTGATCTCACCGAGACGGTCGACCTCACCGAGACGGTCGACCTCACCGGACCCGGCGGCTTCTCTCACCACCTGGTTGGCGCCTCCGGGTGGTCGGTCGGGAAGCCACGCGCCGCGGGAGGGTCCGGTGCGGGAGCGCCGCTCTGAGCCGCTCGGCCGGTGCGGTACCAGGCGACGCGGTCGCGACCCTCGCGGTGGGCGAGGTCGGCGACCCGCCGGGGTCGGCGGGGCCGGCGATGCCGCCCGGGACCGAGGCGACCGAGCCCGGTCGCTTGCTCGGCGAATTGGCAACCCGTGCCGCGGATGCGCTCGGCGCGTCGGTAGACTCCCAGCTCGTGCACTTGACCTGGCGACGCGAGGCGAGCACCCAGACGTCCGCCAGATGCCCTTCTTCATGCGCTCGGGCGCCCGGCGCCAGCTGGCACGGGCGACCGGGCCACGCCACGATCGGCGCCAGCGAGCGGATGGCGAGCTGACATGGGCCTCGACGCCGTGAGGGAAGCGCTCCCGGGCTATGCGAAGGACCTGAAGCTCAATCTCGCTTCGTTGCCCACAGGGTCGTTGCTGTCCGAGCAGCAGCTCTGGGGAGCGGTGGTGGCGGCCGCCATCGCATCGCCGGCGTCGACCGCCACCGCCGAGCTGACCGCCGAAGGGAGGATGCATCTGTCCCCGGTGGCGTACGACGGTGCGAAGGCTGCCGCCGCCGTGATGGCGATGAACAACGTCTACTACCGCAGCAAGCACCTCCTGGCTCAGGCCGGCGCCACCGCCTACGACGCGTTGCCGGCCCGCCTGCGCATGCAGGTGATCGCCAGCAGCGCCGGGGTGGAGAAGGCCGACTTCGAGCTGTGGTGCCTCGTGGTGTCGGCGGTGAACGGGTGCGGCGCCTGCCTGGCCGCCCACGAGCGTGGGCTCCGGGGCCTCGGCGTCACCGCCGAGCAGGTGCACGACGGCCTCCGGGTCGCCGCCGTCGTGCACGGTGCCTGCGCCACCCTGGCGGCGGAAGCGGTGCTCGACGGGTCGGCGGCGAGCGTGGTCGGCCCGCCTCCGACCGGCGTGCCGGGTGACGGGGCGGTCGTTCCCGGAGGCTGAGCTCGCCCTCTTCGGTGGGCCGCCGCTGACGGGGGCCGACGATCGGGGCGCCGGCGGCCGGGGCCGCTACCAGTTGGACAGGTCCGGAGGATCCTGGCGGCCGATCAGCCAGGCCAGGAGGACCTTGGGGTCCGTCCGCTGGGGGAGTCGCTCCAGCTCGCGGGTGAGGCAGGCCCGGACCAGGCCGTCGGGCCAGTCGGCCGATCCGTAGCCCAGGCCCAGGTCGGCGTGGTGGACCTCGACCTCCCGCCACCGGGCCAGCATCATTGTCCTGGCCGGTCGCTCGGCCCCGCTGACATTGCGGGTCGGTCGATCCCAGGCTGCGTCCGGTGCGGCCAGGCACGCTGCCTCGAGGTGGCCGGCCGTCTCGGCCACGTCCTTCACCAGGTCGGCGGCCGGCCGCCCGGCACCTGCGGCGATCTCCGCCGCCCGCCCGGCGTAGCCACCCGGGTACTGGTCGACGATCTCCCCCCGCACTGCGCCCTCGAGCCGGCGGACCACGCTCTCGGCATTGCGGGCCAGGTGCGTCAGGACGTGGCCGACCGTCCAGTCCGGGAGGAGGCTCGCCTCCCGAGCCTTCGAGTCCGAGAGCCCGGCGATCCGGTCGAGGAGCACCCGGTGCGCCCGCCGGCACCCCTCGATGTCGACCGTCGGCATGCCCATCCCGCACCTTCTACCACTGCTTGACCGCTGGCACGGCATAGCGTGCGGGACGATGTGGCCGTGAGACCGGTGCGGGCACAGCCCGACGGCGAGGGGCACGGCACCGGCGTGGACGTCGGCGCCAACGACGGAGGCGGCGGAGTCACCGAACCCGGCGTGCCGTCGGCGGCGCTGCGCCTCTACCGCTGGAACGAGCCGGCGGTGGCGGCGGTGGCGCTGTTCGCCCTGGCCAGCGGCATCGGCCAGTTCGGCGTGGTGGCCTCGCTGGGCGACGTCGCCCGGACCTTCGGCCACCTCGGCCACGGGGCGACGTTCGCCGACCAGGTCGGGCTCTCGGGGACGGTGCTCGGGGTCGGCCTGGCAGTGATCCGGCTGGCGTCCCTCGGTGGGTTGCCGCTGGCGTCCATGGCCGACCGGTGGGGGCGGCGGCCGCTCCTGATCGGCACCTGTGCCGCCGGTCTGGCGTTGACGGTGGTCGCCGCCGTCAGCCCCACCTTCTGGTGGTTCGTGGCGCTGTTCGCCGTCGGGCGTCCGTTCCTGAGCGCCACGCTGGGCGTGGCCCAGGTCGGCGCGGTGGAGCTCACCAGCACCCACCAGCGGACCCGGGCCGTCGCGCTGGTGGCCGCCGGCTATGCCGTGGGCGCCGGATTGACGGCGGTGATCCACAGCATGGGGGAGGCGGCGCTCGGCTTCCGGGGCATCTTCGCCCTGGCGGTGGTGCCCCTGGCGTTCCTGCCGCTCGTCGCCCGCCTGGCCGTGGAGCCGGACCGCTTTGCCCGCCTGTCGTCCTCGTCCTCCTCGAGGCCGGTGCTCGGCCCGGTGGCGAAGGAGCACCGCAACCGGCTGGCGGTCGTCTGCCTGCTGGCGTTCGCCATCTCCATGATCACCGGACCGGCGAACAGCCTGGCCTTCATCTACGCCCAGAACTATCTCCACATGTCGGGCATCGCCACCAGCGGGATGGTGCTGGCCGCCGGAGCGGCCGGGTTGGGCGGGCTACTGCTCGGCCGGTGGATGGCCGACCATTGGGGACGCCGGCCGGCGGTGGCGCTGTCGGTCGTCGCCATGGGGCTGTGCGGCACCGTCGCCTACAGCGGCTCCTCCTGGCGCCTGGCCATCGGCTACGTCGCCGGCGTTGCCGCCGGGGCTGTCTTCGCCCCGGCCGGCGGGGCCTTGGCCAACGAGCTCTTCCCGACCTCCGTGCGGGCGTCGGTGACCGGGTGGTACCTGGCGGCCGGGGTGCTCGGAGCCGCGGCCGGCCTCGTCTCGTTCGGTGCGGTGGCCAGTACCGGACGTTCGTTGAACGTTGCCGGTGGGGCGGCAGCCACTGTCTTCCTCCCGATGACCCTGTCGGTCGCCCTGCTCCTCCTGCTGCCCGAGACCCGGGGCCGGGAGCCCGAAGAGCTGTGGCCCGAGCCGGCCTGACCGGACACCACCCCGGCGGCCGCACCGCTTCCCGGCTCTGACCGGCTCCACCGGCTCCGACCCGACCGGCTCCACCGGGCTCCCGCACCCGACCGGCTGCCAGCGCCCCTGGTGCGGGAGTCAACGGGCGAAGAGATGCCACCCGAGCCACATCCAGCCCAGGAGCACCGCTGCCCTGGCGTAGGGATTGACGAGAACGCGGCGGGCGACGGCGCCAGGTCGTGCCGTCCGGCGCCCGCCGATCTGCCGGCCGGCCGCGGCAAGCCACCACAGGGCCAGCGCCGCCCCAACGACCAGGCACCAGACGAGGTACGTCCCGTCCGCCCAGGTCATCGCCGTACCAGGTGCCAAGCCAGCCATAGCCAGACGAGGTAGGCGGCCGCCTTGGCGGCGTGCCACCGGAAGACGGAGTCGCTGAGCGAGCTGAGCGTGGGATGGCTGGAGCGGCCGCCGCCGAAGTACGAGACCAGTTCGGAAGCCACCAGCACTCCGGCGACGACGATCCACGGCGCCGCGGCCCCGCCCCTCGGAGGACGGTCGGCCGGCAGCCGCCCCCAGATTGCCGACATCGGTCGGAGCCGCTGCGCCACGTACGTGGCGGCTAGGCCGGCCAGGGGGACCGCCGTGGTGAGGTCGGCGGCAAGGGTGAAGGGAGTGGCGAGGGAGGCGAACCAGGCGTAGGCGGCGGCCAGGACGATCGCCACGCCAATGGTGGTCGTCCGCGCCTGGGTCAGACGCGGCGACCCGGTCGTCATCGCCGGCTGCCCCGACCGCGGCCCCGACCGCGGCCCCGGCTGCCACCCCGGCCCCGGCTCCGCTGGCGCGGGGCGTCAGTGACCCGTGGGCTTCCGGAGTGGCGCGCCCGCCCCGGCGATCCCTCGGGGGGGACCTCGGAGATCGAGAGCGTCGCCCGTACCGGGCGGTGGTCCGAGCCCACCATCGGCAGGGCATCGGCGTCGATCACCGCCACGCCGCCTCGGACGAGGATGTGGTCCACCTGGCTGTGCGGGCGCCAGGCCGGCCAGGTCCGCTGGCGCAGGGCGCGGTGCCAGCCGCGGAGAAGGGCGACGACCGGTGGCCCCCAAAGGTTCATGTCGCCGGCCAGCACGGCGGGGCCGTCACCCACCCGGTCGTCGAGGGCCCGGCTCAGGCGGAGGAAGTGGAGCGGTGAGCCGTAGGTGAGATGGGACATGTGGGTGCCGACCACGGTGAGGCGCCGGTCGCCGGCGAGCACCTCGACCACCAGCGCCTTCCGTCGGGAGCGATCGCGACGGAGCCGGCCGAGCTCGACCACTTCGTGGGCCTTGACCGGGAGCCGGCTGAGGACGGCGATGCCCCATCGACCACGACCGGCCTGGCGGAAGCGCGGGGACCGGGCGACCCGCCGGCCGAGCGGGCGCTCGCTGTCGAGGAAGATGGCATGGCTGGCTCCGCGCCAGTCGAGCGGCCGCATCCATCGGTGGTCGGCAGCCGGGTTCGGCCCAGCTCGCCGGCCGGAAGCGAGCGAGCTCTCGACAACCTGGTAGCCGAGGGCCGCCCCGACCTGCTCGGCCAGGCCAGGACCCTCCTCGGGGATCCAGGTCTCCTCGAGCACGAGCACGTCCGCCCCGATGGACCGGCAGGCGCCCACGACGTCGAACGGTCGGCCCCATCCGTCTACTCCGGCGTGGAGGTTGAAGTTGGCGACCACGATCGCCGGCCGGGTTGCCGGCGCCGACGAAGCCTCCGGCGGTACCCGAGCGGGGGAGGGAGGAGGAGCGGGGGAGGGAGGAGGAGCGGGCTCCACGGCGCCGACGCTACGCCAGGGTCGCCCTCGGCCCGCAGCTGCCGGTCGTGTGGGCCACCGCAGGTACCATCACGCGGTGGGAGCGGTGGAACCGGCGGACGTGGAGCCGGCGCCGGTGCCGGCCGGCCGCGGTCTGGTCCGCCGGCTGCAGCCGTTCGCCACCACCGTCTTCGCCGAGATGTCCCAGTTGGCGGTGGCGACCGGATCGATCAACCTTGGCCAGGGGTTCCCCGACACCGACGGGCCGGCCGAGATCGCCGCTGCCGCCGTGGCCGCCATCCGGGCCGGGGCGAACCAGTACCCTCCCGGCGCCGGGGTCCCCGAGCTCCGGGCAGCCGTCGCCGCCCACCAGTCGGCCAACTACGGGCTGGAGTACGACCCCGAGACCGAGATCCTGGTGACGGCAGGGGCGACCGAGGGGATCGCTGCCGCCGTCCTCTCGCTCTGTGAGCCGGGCGACGAGGTCGTGCTGTTCGAGCCGCACTACGACTCCTACGCCGCCTGCGTAGCCATGGCCGGGGCGGTGGCCAGGGTGGTCACCCTCCGGCCGCCGGGCTGGACCTTCGAGCCGTCCGAGCTGTCGGCGGCAGTCACCGATCGCACCCGGATGATCCTGGTGAACACCCCGCACAACCCGACGGGCAAGGTGTTCACCGCCACCGAGCTCGCCTTCGTCGCCCGGCTCTGCCTGGAGCGGGACCTGGTGGCGGTGACCGACGAGGTGTACGAGCACCTGGTCTTCGAGGGTCGGCATCTCCCCCTGGCCGGGTTGCCGGGCATGCGGGACCGGACCGTGACCCTCTCGTCGGCCGGCAAGACGTTCTCGTTCACCGGCTGGAAGGTCGGATGGGCGTGCGGTCCGGCCCGGCTGGTCGCCGCCGTCCGGGCCGCCAAGCAGTTCCTCACCTACGCCGGCGGGACGCCGTTCCAGCTGGCGGTGGCATCCGGCCTCGAGGCCGGGCCGCGCCTGGTGGAGCCGCTCCGCCGGTCGCTCCAGCAGCAGCGGGACCTCCTGTGCGAGGGCTTGGCGAAGGCGGGGCTCGCCGTCCACCGGCCGGCCGCCACGTACTTCGTCACCACCGACGTCTCCTCGATCGGCGAGGACGACGGTGCCGCGTTCTGCCGTGCCCTGCCCGGCCGCTGCCGGGTCGTGGCGGTGCCGGCGTCGGCCTTCTACACCAACGTCGCCGAAGGGGTGTCACTGGTGCGATGGACGTTCTGCAAGCGGCCCGAGGTCATCGAGGAAGCCCTCGACCGCCTGGTGTCCTTGGGAGGTGGCTGACGGACGGGAGCCCGCCGCCCTGTGGTAGTGATGCAGCGTGGACGGCGTGGCTGAGGTCCGTGGCGGACGAGCCGGCGGCCGGGTCGACGGAGCGGGACAGTGGTCCCCGGACATCCTCCGGGCGATCGTGCACGCCCACCTTCCGGCGGACGACCGGGAAAAAGCGTCGGTGGCCACCTTCCTGGCCGAGCTCGACCGCCTCGGTCGACCGTTCGACGAGCACGCCGACAGGACCCACGTCACCGCCTCGGCAGTGATCGCCGGCCGGCGCGGGACGATCCTCCACGTCCACCGGCGCCTTGGCCGTTGGCTCCAGCCGGGCGGCCATGTCGACCCCGGAGAGACCCCCCCGTCGGCGGCGCTGCGGGAATCGGTCGAGGAGACCGGGCTGTCGCTCGATCATCCACCGGGAGGGCCGCGCCTGCTCCAGGTCGACGTGCATCCGGCGGCCGGCGACCACCGCCACCTGGACCTCTGCTACCTGCTCCTCGGCCCCGAGGACGATCCGGCCCCGCCCCCCGGCGAGAGCCCCGACGTCCGGTGGTTCGCCTGGGACGAGGCCGTCGGGATGGTCGACGCCGGCCTGGCCACGGCATTGAGCAAGGCCCGGGCGGGGTTCGAGGGCCCTCGGACTGGCCACGGCACCGGCCACGGCCACGGCCAACCAGGACGCGGACCATGAGCGACGCCACCGATCCGTCCGCCAACGCCGACGCCCCCGACGGCGCCACCGATCCGTCCGCCGACGCCCCCGACGCCCCGCTCCAGGTGCTCCTGCGAGTTCAGGATCTGGACCTCGCCATGACCCGCCTCGAGCGGAGGAGGGTCACCCTGCCCGAGCGGACCGACCTAGAGGCAGCCGGGGAGCGGCTCGCCGAGGTCGCTGCCCGCTCCCGCTCCCTCGAAGAGGAGCGACGGGCGCTCGCCGAGCGCCAGTCGGAGATCGAGGACCAGGTGGTGTCGATCAACGCCCGGCGCCAGGCCATCGAGCAGCGAATGTACGGCGCCCGCGGCGCACCGCCGCGCGACCTCCAGGCGATGGACGAAGAGGTGCACCACCTCGCCACCCGGCGAGCCGAGCGCGAGGACGTGGAGCTCGAGGTGATGGAGGAGCTCGAGCCCGTCGACGCCGCGCTGTCGGTGGCGTTGGTCGACGCCGAGCGCTTGGGCGCCGAGATGGCGTCCTTGCAGGCGGCCCTCGGGGAGGCCGAAGCGGTGATCGACGCCGAACTGGCATCGGTGACGTCGGCCCGGGCCGCCGAGGCGAAGGCGCTCCCGACGGCGCTGGCGGACCGCTACGAGACGCTGCGGGCCCGGTTGGGCGGCATTGGCGCCGCCCGGCTGGTCGGCAACCGGTGCACCGGTTGCCACCTCGAGCTGCCGGCCAAGGAGGCGGAACGGATCCGCCGCCTTCCCCCCGGCACGGTGGTCACCTGCGACCAGTGCGGTCGGATCGTCGTGCCGTCGGTGGAGACCGGTGCTGGTCCTCGTCCGCCACGGTGAGGCAACGGCCAACGCGGCCGGTCTGCTCCTGGGTCGGTCCGACGTCCCGCTCACCGACCGCGGGCGCCAGCAGGTGGCAGCACTGCGCGAACGCATCGGCCCGGCGTTGCGCCTGGTGTCGAGCCCGCTGCGCCGGGCGGTCGACACCGCCGAAGGGCTTGGCCTGGGCCTGCCGATCGAGGTGGACGACCGGTGGGTCGAGATCGACTACGGCACCCACGAGGGGCAGCAGCTGACCTCGATGACAGCCGACGTCTGGCGCCGCTGGCGTGCCGACCCCGACTTCCGCCCCGCCGGCGGCGAGTCGCTGGCCGACGTGGGGCGCCGGGTGCGCGCCGCCTGCGACGAGCTCTTCGCCGACCCGCCGGCGCAAGGGGACGGTTCGCACGGTGAGCTCCCCGCTCCCGCTTCCGGCCGCGATCCCGCTCCCCGTCGCGGGGCGGCCCGGGCCGAGGGCGGGGACGTCGTTGTCGTGAGCCACGTGTCGCCGATCAAGGCGGCGGTGGCATGGGCCCTCGGGGCCGACGGCGAGCTGTCGTGGCGGCTGCACTTGTCGACCGGCTCGGTCACCCGCATCGGATGGGGCGTCGGCGGGCCGGTGGTGCACGGCTTCAACTGGTCACCCTGATCGGACCCGGACCCGGACCCAGACCCTGATCGGACCCGGACCCGGACCCGTCGCGCTGGGCGCCCGGCCAACCTCACCGGGCTCTCCGGGCAGGAAGCTCCCGGGCTCTCACCGGGCCAGCAGGCCGCCGAGGGTCCGTGCCATCACCCGCCGGGACGCCGCCGCTCCGAGGCCCTGGGAACGCCGGAGCCGCTCCCAGGCCTCCCACGACGAGGATGCGTCGAGCCCGTCGAGGAGGTCGCGCTTCGATCGGCCGGCAGCACCCAGCTCGGGGGAGAACGTCGTCTCCAGCAGGCCGCGTAGCCGGCGCTCGTCCCCGGCCACCGCGTCGGAGATCTCGGAATTGCGGGGAAGGACCGGGACGAGTGACCGGCGGACCGGCCCGACCGCCTCGTAGAGGCGACCTCGTAGCCGGACCGTCCGCTCGATCCGGTCGTCGAGGGGCAGCGTCGCCGGCACTTCGTCCACCGCGTCCCAGTTGCGGCGCGCCTGGACGTCGACGACCAGCCGGTACAGCGCGTCCATGTCCTGGAAGTGGTGGAACACGAGCCGGACCGACACGTCCGCCCGCTCGGCAATGGCCTTGGCCGTCGGCGACATGTCGCCCTCGCCGATGAGGGTGATCAGGGCTTCGGCGACGCGCTGGCGCGTGCGCTCGCCGCGGGTGCGCGGTGTCTCACCGGGTTGCAGCATCGAGCGGCGGCGCTGCGCCGTCGTCTTCGTCGCGGCCCGGCGAACGGCGGTGCTCCTGCCCGACGCGGCCAGGCGCTGCACCGCCGATCCGGCACGCCCCGACCCCGAGCGGGCCTTCGCTCCGCCGCTCCCCGACCCCGAGCGGGCCTTTGCTCCGCCGCCCCCCGACCCCGAGCGGGCCTTCGCTCCGCTGCCCCCCGACCCCGGGCGAGCCGATCCGGCGCGCCCCGCCCCCAAACGGGCCGGCGCTCCTCCGCGCCCCGATCGCGGAGCGCTCCGGCGGGCTCCCTCCATGGTCCCGTTGCTCGTCATTGTGCAGGTTCCCTCCGTGGTCCTAATGGTCTCGCCTGAGACACTAGCGAACTGTATTAGAGCATGAATAGAGAGATTTCTTACGTGACGCAACTTTTGCCACTGCGTCGCAACCGGCGCCCCGGGGATCGGGACCGTCCGCTTGCCGGGCCCGGGGTTGTCGCCGGCGCCGCTGGCGCTCCTAGGCTGTCACGTGCCCGCCGGGCGCGAAAATCGCCGCGGTCCCGGCGCCGGTGGCCATCCGTCGGCGCCAGTGGTCGGCACCGGCCTGCGAACGGCATGTGCCGGCGGTGCCGGCAGCCGCTTGCCGGACGTCGGCGCGTTCAAGGCTGGGAACTCCCTGAGAGGGAGCGAGAACCGGAGGAGGCTGGCATGGAGCAGCGAACGCTCGGCGGCGAGGGGCTCGTCGTCTCGGCACTCGGACTGGGCTGCATGGGCATGAGCCAGTTCTACGGCCCGACCGACGAGGAGGAGTCGTTCGCCACCATCCGGCGGGCCGTCGATCTCGGGGTCACCTTCTTCGACACGGCCGACATGTACGGCCCGTTCACCAACGAGCGGCTTCTCGGGCGGGCGGTGGCCGGCTGCCGGGACGAGGTGGTCGTGGCCACGAAATTCGGCAATGAGATGGGCCTGGACGGCACCCGGGTGGGCATCAACGGCCGGCCCGACTACGTGCGCAGGTGCATCGACGCCTCCTTGGAGCGACTGGGCCTCGACCACGTCGACCTCTACTACCAGCACCGGGTGGATCCGACCCTGCCGATCGAGGAGACCTGGGGCGCCATGGGCGAGCTGGTGGCGTCGGGCAAGGTCCGCTACCTCGGGATCTCCGAGGCGGCGCCGGCCACCATCCGGCGGGCCCACGCCACGCACCCGGTGAGCGCCGTCCAGACGGAGTACTCGCTGTTCACCCGGGACCCCGAGGACGAGGTGTTACCGACCGTGCGCGAGCTGGGCATCGGGTTCGTCCCCTACAGCCCCCTCGGGAGGGGGTTCCTTTCGGGGACCATCACCAGCCCCGAGCAGCTGGACGAAAGCGACTTCCGCCGGCGCTCGCCGCGCTTCAGCGGCGAGAACTTCGCCAAGAACCTGGCCGTGGTCGACCGGGTGAAGGAGCTGGCGGCCGGGAAGGAGGTCACCCCGTCCCAGTTGGCTCTGGCCTGGGTGCTGGCCCAGGGGCGCGACCTGGTCCCCATCCCCGGCACCAAGCGGCGGTCCTACCTCGAAGAGAACGTCGCCTCCCTCGAGGTGGTGCTCAGCCCCGACGACCTCGCCTCGATCGAGGCGCTGGCCCCCCGGGGCGTCGCCTCCGGCGACCGCTACTCGCCCGAGGGGATGGCCGCCCTCGGCGCCTGAGCGCGTCCCGGCGCCGCCGGCCCTTGCCGGGGCATGCCCGATTGGCGGCCGGCCGCGCCGGCGGGCCTCCGGTCGGTGCGGCGGCCCCCGCCCACCCCCGCCCACCCCGGGCCGGTCCCGACCGGTCCGGTTGTCCGCCACCGGTTGCATTCTTGCCGCAGGGGCGGTAAGGAATTGACCTTGGGGGTGGGCTCCGCTCGACCAGGGAGAGCGGATGGAGCCCGAGGACACGGCGGCCCAGGCTGCCGGCGACGGTGTTGTCGACGGGGAGATCCCGGCGCTCGTGCCCGCCCGGATGGTCAACGAGTTCGCCTACTGCCCGCGCCTCTTCCATCTCGAGTGGGTACAGGCTCAGTTTGCCGAGAGCGACGACGTGGTGGAAGGCAGGTACCGCCACCGTGTCGTCGACAAGGAGGCCGGTCGTGCCCCGCTGCCCGAGGACGGCACGCTGCACGCCGCCCGCTCGGTGCGGCTGTCGTCGACGACCCTCGGTCTTGTCGCCCGTCGTTGACGTGGTCGAAGGGGAGGAGGAGGGCAATGCGGGCGATCGGGAGGTTCACCCGGTCGACGTGAAGCGGGGCCGGCCGGCGCCGACGCCGGAGCGAGCATGGGAGCCCGAGCGCGTCCAGCTCTGCGTGCAGGGACTCCTCCTCCAGGAGGCCGGCTACCGCTGCCGATCTGGGTTCCTCTCGTTCGCCGAGACCCGGGAGCGCGTCGAGGTGGTCTTCGACGTCGCCCTGGTCGAGCGGACGCTGGCCATGGTCGCCGAGCTTCGGGACGTGGCTCGTCGGCCGGGGCCGCCGCCTCCGTTGGTCGCCAGCCCGAAGTGCCCGCGGTGCTCCCTGGTCGGCATCTGCCTTCCCGACGAGGTCAACACCCTGGCGAGCGGTGGCGACGGGCGGCCCCCGGCTCGCCATCTTTTGCCGACCGACACCGCCGCCAGGCCGCTCTACGTTACCGAGCAGGGAGCGCGGGTGGGCATTCGCTCGGGGCGGGCGGTGGTCGAGTCGGACCACGCCGAGCTCGCCTCGGTCCGGTTGATCGAGGTCTCCCAGCTGTGCCTGTTCGGGAACGTCCAGGTGAGCTCGCAAGCGATCCGTGAGCTGATGCGGCGCGAGGTGCCGGTCTGCTGGTTCAGTTACGGCGGGTGGTTCTCGGGCATTGCCGATGGGCTCCCCTCGCGCCATGTCGAGCCTCGGCGGCGCCAGGTGGCGCGAGCCCACAGCGGGGCGCTCGATATCGCTCGCCCGATCGTCGCCGGGAAGATTCGCAACTGCCGCACCTTCCTGCGCCGCAACGCCAAGCACGATGTCTCCGGCGCGGTGGTGTCGCTCAAACGGCTGGGCGATCAGGCGCTGCGACAGGAGTCGCTCGGTTCCCTCCTCGGCGTGGAGGGCGCTGCCGCCAGGCTCTACTTCGAGCACCTGCCGGCCATGCTTCGAGAGGACCGTTCCCTACCGGGCGAGCCGTTCCATTTCGACGGTCGGAACCGGAGGCCCCCCCGTGATCCGGTGAACTGCCTGCTCTCCTACGCCTACTCGCTGCTGGCGAAGGATCTGACGGCGACGGTGCTCGCCGTGGGCTTCGACCCGTACCTTGGGTTCTACCATCGGCCCCGGTTCGGGCGGCCGGCCCTGGCGCTCGACCTCGCCGAGGAGTTGCGGCCGCTGGTTGCCGACTCGCTGGTGGTGAGCCTTGTCAACAACGGCGAGGTGCGCCCGCCGCACTTCGTGGTCCGAGCCGGCGGGGTGGGCCTCACGGCCGAGGGCCGCAAGGTCGTGCTGGGGGCGTACGAGCGGCGGCTGGCAACCGAGATCCGTCATCCCGTCTTCGGCTACCGGGTGACGTACCGGCGGGTCATGGAGGTCCAGGCCAGGCTGCTCGGTGCCTTCCTGATGGGCGAGGTGCCCGAGTACGCGGCGTTCGTGACCCGTTGACGACGGGGTGAGCGAGGCTCGGTGCGATCGGAGGATCGGTGGCGGTACGGCGGCGGTACCTCGTGGCGTACGACATCCGTGATCCCAAGCGCCTCCGCGCCATCCACAAGATCCTCACGTCCTACGGCTACCCGGTGCAGTACTCGGTCTTCGTGTGCGACTTGACGCGCGCCGAGAAGACGGCGTTCCGCTGGGACCTCGGGGAGGCCGTCGACCACGGGGTGGACAGCGTGGTGCTGGTCGACCTGGGAGAGGCCGGGCCCGCCGCCAGACGGTTCGAGTGCGTGGGAGCCCCGATCAGGACGGTCACCGGGGGAGGCGAGGCGACGATTGTGTGACGCTCGGTCGGCGGCCCTACTCCGTGAGCATGTCCCGGAGGTCGAACCCTCGGACCGGACCGGTGGCCACGTCCGGGCGGACCCCATGCCGGCCCCAGAGCAGGAGGAGCGGCTGGGCCACCGGATCGGGGACGAACCGAAGGGATCGCGCCAGGCCGTCTACCTCTCTCGGCCCGAGGGGCTGCCGTTGCCAGCGGGCCTCGCCGACAGCGACCGTCCGATGGTCGTGGAGACCGAGCACGTCTACTTGGTGAGGTTCCCCGCTCGTCGTCCACCACTCGCCCACGAGGGTCCCTGGGGCGAGGAGCCCGTCGCCCACCATTCGGACGGCGTGCTCTCGAGCCATGGTCTCGAACACGACGCCGAGGTGGTTCTGCCATTCGCCGGTCACGTGCTCGAGGACGGCCGCTCCCTGACCGGCCTCGATTCGTTGCACGTGGTTGGCGAGGA
>JBOGGE010000038.1:0-11961 GCA_050743865.1 Acidimicrobiales bacterium | reverse complement strand
GGGCAGGGGGGCGAGAGGAAAGATCGCGGCGATGCCCCACTATGCCCGGCAGTCGGTCGGGCTGGTGCGGTCCTGAAGGAGCTCTGCGCGCGGGCCGACAAACCCGACGCGCGGAGCGGCTCGTGTCGCCGAACGCAGCGGGGCGCGACCCGACGTAGTGTGCGACGCCAGGAGGTCCACGATGAAACGACTGTCGATCCGAGAGGTCGATCCCGAGGTGTACAAGGCTGTCGGCGCGCTATCCCAGTACGTCCGTCGAGGTAGCCTCGACGAGGGGCTTTGTGCGCTGGTGGACATCCGCGCGTCCCAGATCAACCACTGCGCCTGGTGCCTGGACATGCACACCGCCGAGGCCCGCAAGGCCGGCATCGCCCAGCGCCAGATCGATCTGGTCGCCGCCTGGCGCGAGGCGCCGGCCCTCTTCAGCCGGCGCCAGAAGGCCGCCCTCGCCTTCGCCGAGCAGGTCACGCTGATCAGCCAGGGCGGCGTGTCCGACGACGTGTGGCAGGAGCTGACGGCGGCGTTCGACGACAAGGAGGCGGTCCTCCTCCTGATGGCGATCGCCGCCATCAACGTGTGGAACCGGATGAACGTGGCCGCACGCACGGAGCTGCCGGTCGAGCCCGCCGTCCCGAGCTGAGCGCCGCCGTCAGGCATTCGACGAAGGGCCGGAGGCGGAAGCGTCCAGGGTCGGAGGCCCACGATGGCCGACCGGGCCCGGGTCACGGTCCCCGGCGGGACCGGGCGACGTCAGGGGCGGGCGGCGGTCGCCGCCCGGTGCCGGTCGTCGTAGACGTCGGCCAGCGCGTGCAGAGCGGCGGCGCAGTCGCCGGTGAACGACGACCCGTGCATGAGGGCGAGCGTGGTCGGCACCGGGTCGGCCAGAGACCGGATGGTGGGCCCGGTGGCCGGCGTCAGGCAGGTCGGTCGGAACACGTCCTCGGCGGCGGCCGCCTGCTCGACGACGTCGTCACCCGTCAGCGGGGGGACGTCGCCCATGTGGGTGAACAGATCCCCGCAGAGCAGCGTGGAGGTGGTCTCCTCGAACAGGACCCGGGCCTCCCAGCCGTGGGGGACATGGGGAGTGTCGAGGTGGCGGACGCGCTTGCCGCCGAGATCCATCACCTCGCCGTCGGCCAGCGGCCGTGGCGGGCGGTCGGCCATCTCGTCAAGCGAGACGAGGCAGCCGAGCACCCCGTGGGCGACCTGGGCGGCGGGGGCGGCCGCCAGCAGCTGGTTCATGGAGCCGCACTCGTCCGACTCGACGTGCCCGAAGGTGATCCACCGGAGCCGTTCGACCGGCAGCACGGTGCGGATCGCCTCGACCACCCCGTCGAACATGGAGCGGTGCCCGGTGTGGAACAGCAGCGGTTCGTCGGCCACCACCAGAAATTGGTTGAACGTCAATCCGGTCGGCCCGACGGCTGGCGCCAAGGTGGAGATCCGGAAGATCCGGTCGGCGATCTCGTCGATCCTGGTCGGCATGGGTGACCTCCCCGACAGCAGAGAATGGCGCGGCCTCGGACCCGTGCCGCGTTGGTGCAGTATTTCTAGTACCTGAAGGCTAAACTCTCCCTCAGTGAGGCGTCGTCGCCACAGCGTAACGGGCAGGTTGGGGGCGTGGGGGGCGGCCCGCATCAGGGGAGCCCCGGCGCCCGGGAGACGCAAGCGCTTCCGCCAGGCGGTGCCGCGATGGCGTGACCGCCGCGACCTCCGCCGACGCCTGCGGGGCGTCGCCCGGGCAGCCCGTACCGAGCAGCGACGCCAGGTCGCCGCCGGCTTGGCTCAGCTGATGGCGCGACGGGTACCGGTCGCCCGCGTCACCCCGGGGGCGGGCGGCGACGAGGTCCTCGAGTTCACGGACGGCACCACCGTCGAGATCGAGGTGCGCGACGGCGCTGTCGCCCTCGGCCGCCTGGCCCGGCGAACACCACGCCCCGTCGCCTACCTCAGCCGGGTCCAGCCGTGCCTCGGGCGCTTCTGGTTCCGGCTGAGGTTCTCCTCGGTCACCGGGACGAGCGTCGAGGTGCTGGCCCGGGTGAACCGGTTCGAGTCTGTCTGGTCGAGGTTCTGGCGAGGGCCTGGGCGGCGGTGGCCGCATCCCTTCGGCGAGCACCTGGGCGGCGCCCAGCGGTGACCACCCCGGGCGCCCGCCCCCGCAGAGGTGGCGCCCGAATGTTCCGTTGTTCCGATGTAAACTAGAGATACCACGAGGTGCCGGTCGGAGAAGGGGCGACGTTGAGCGACGACGAGGTGCAGCGGGAGGCGAGGGCGTTGGGCGATCGGACGCGCCACCGCGTGTTCCGTTACATTGCCGACGCTCCGGACCCGGTCGGGGTGGCCGAGCTCACCGACTTCGTCGGCCTCAACCACAATGCCGTCCGCCAGCACCTCGCCGTGCTGAAGGACGCCGAGCTCGTCGTCGAGAGCGTCGAGGAGCGCTCGCGGCCGGGGCGCCCCCGCCTGCTGTACCGGCTCCATCCCGAAGTGGCGGGCCGGTGGGGCACCACCAGCGCCTACGCCTGGCTGGCCGGTCTGCTGAGCGACGCCGTGCGCCGCAAGCAGGATCCCCGCCAAGTGGGACGCCAGGACGGCCACCGGCGGGCCGCAGAGATCGGCGGCGGCGGCGGCGACCGTCTCGACCTGCTGGAGGACGAGATGACCCGGCGCGGCTTCCGGCCGACCCGTGTCGACCGGGGACGCCGGGTGGACTTCGTCCTCGGGCGGTGCCCGTTCGAGGACGTGGCCGGCTCGGATCCCGGGACGGTCTGCCAGCTGCACCTGGGGCTCGCCGAGGGGCTGACCGAGGGGCTCGGGGGCCTCCGGGTGGAGCGCCTGGTGGCCAAGGATCCACATCGGGCAGGGTGCCGCCTGGTCGTCCGGCGGGAACCGGAGACGGCCCCGGCCCGGACCTGAGCCCGGCCGGGCCGCCAGCACAGAGAGGAGCGTGGCCGTGGAGCACCAGCGTGCGCCCGCCGACCTGGCGGGAGAGGCGGTGGAGGAGGGCGGCGAGGCGGCCTGTTGGGCCCATCTCCTGTGCCCCGAGTGCGGCGCCGTCGTGGCCGAGGGCCACCGCCCGGGCTGCGCATCGGCAAGCGGCCCGGCGGAACCGGCCGGATAGTCCTGACCCCGGCCGACGGGCTCAGGCGACGCCGGCCCCCGACAGCTCGGCCGGGCCGGCCCCCACGATCACGAACGTCAGCGGTGCCGGCAACGCTCCCCGCCGGCCCGTGCCACCGTTCGCCCCCGCCACGCTCCCCGCCGGCGCGCCAGGCCGCTGCCGGCCGTGCATCACGGCCGGCAGCCGACCAGCGAGAAGAACTCAGCCCGCGTGCGCTCGTCGTCCCGCACCAGCCCGGCCAGCGCCGAGGTGACGGTCGACGAGCCACGGGCCTGCACCCCGCGCAGCGACATGCAGGCGTGCTCGGCCTGGAGGACGACACCGACGCCCCTGGGCCGGAGGGTCTCGGTGATCCAGTCGGCCACCTGGGTGGTGAGGCGCTCCTGGACCTGGAGGCGGCGCGAGAAGTGCCCCACCACGCGGGCCAGCTTGGACAGGCCGAGGAGCCGCTCACCCGGCAGGTAGGCGACGTGGGCCACGCCGACGAACGGGAGCAGGTGGTGCTCGCACAGCGAGCAGAACGCGATGTCACGGGCCACCACCAGCTCGTCGTAGCCCTCGTCGTTGGGGAAGGTCGTCGCCTTGAACGGCTCGGGGGTCAGGAGCTCGGCGTAAGCCCGGGCCACCCTGGCCGGGGTGTCGGCCAGCCCGCCGTCCTGCCGCCGCACCCCGAGGGCATCCAGCAGGTCGCCGACGGCGCGGGTCGCCCGGACCAGGTCGATGGCCCCTCCCCCGCCGGCCACGGCGCCCAGGGCCGGGCCGTCCCACCGCTCACCGGGCCGGTGGCGACGCTCGTTGCCGGGGCGGAAGGTCGTTGCCATGGTGGTCATCGTTGGCTCCTTTCTAACACCTAATAATCTTGACGTTAGAAGGCTCTGACCGTTTCGTCAACCGAACTGTGCTTTAGAGTGGAGGGCATGCAGGGCGCGGCCGACCAGGTGACCGCGCTGGCGGCGCTGGGCGAGCCGGTCCGCCGGCGGATCTACGAGTGCGCGGCCGCCCGCCCGTCGGGGGTGAGCCGGGACGGTGCCGCCCAGGCGCTCGGGGTGTCCCGGTCGGTGGTCGCCTTCCACCTGGACAAGCTGGTCGAGGCGGGGCTCCTCCAGGCCGACTTCCGGCGCCCGCCGGGGCGGACCGGCCCCGGCGCCGGCCGCCCGGCGAAGTGGTACCGCCGGGCCGACGGCGAGATCACGGTCAGCATCCCTGAGCGCCGTTACGAGCTGGCGGCTGTCCTGCTGGCCGAAGCGGTCGAGCGGGCCACCACCGACGGGGTCCCGGTCGTGGCCGCGCTGCGGGAGGTGGCCCGCCAGCACGGGCGGAGGATCGGCGCCCCCCTCGGCGAGACCGGCGCCCAGGCGGCCCCGATGGCCGATCGCCTGGCCGCCCTGCTGGCCGAGCACGGGTACGAGCCGGCGGCCTGCGGCACCACGTTGACCGTGGCCAACTGCCCCTTCCACCACCTGGCCGAGGAGCACCGCGACCTCGTCTGTGCCATGAACCACGAGCTCCTGTGCGGGGTCGCCGAGGCGGCCGGGCTGCCCGGGGACGCCGCCCGGCTCGAGCCCGCCCTCGACCGGTGCTGCGTCACCGTCGTCGTCGATCCTCCCGGCCCGGCGGCCTCGCCGGCCGGTCAGGCGGCGGGGCGCCGGGCGAGCGCCCGCCCGGCGGCACCGGCCATGAGGAGGAGCACGGCGGCCCAGGCAGCGGCCCCCACGTAGACCCACGCCCGGGCGATCGACTCCATGAACCCGAGCCCGGCCGCCCGACCCAGGGTGTCGGAGGCGACCGTGTACATCCCGAGGGGGAACACCACGCTCCACAGCCGAGGCTCGAACGTCCTGGGGTAGCGCTTGACCACGTAGCGCCACACGCCGAACGCCACCAGGAGCGGGATCCACCACGTCCCGAAGGCCCACAGCACCACTGACAGCCCGACCAGGAACGGCCGCAGGCCGGCCACCAGCGCCACCTGGTGCGGGTCCCCGATGGCGAGGATGCCGGCGGCCGCCCGCACGCTCACGGCGGTGGCCCCCATGGCGATCCAGTAGGCCGGGCCCATCTCCGCCGCCGTGACCTCCACCAGGAGGAGCCGCAGGAAGATGATGACGATGAGGACCAGGTAGAGCATCACCCCCACCCCCCAGAAGCACACCGCCACCACCGGGAGCTCGGCCCGGAACCCGGCCCCGGGGGCGGCAGGGGCCAGGGCGGCAGCCACGATCGAGAGCGACTGGGTGGCGACCACCCAGATCAGCCAGGTGCCATTGATCTCCCGCAGCACCGGGCGACGGGCGGCAGCCACGATCGACCACGGCAGGCCGTAGGTGAGCACGACCCAGAGCACGGCGGCGGCGGCGCCCAGGCCGAGCGTGACGAGGGGGTGGCCGGCCATCGACAGGCGGACGGCCAGGACGTCCGCCCCGGCCACCACCGTGAAGTAGGCCATGGCCGTCGTCGGGTCGCGCAGGCTCTGGCGGAAGTGCCCGGGGAACCACACCACCCGCCAGGCGTAGGCCAGGGTGAGGCCGACGAAGGCGACCACGGTGACGGCCAGCACCACCTGGGACAGGAGGCGGTGGCCGAGCTCGTCGGCCCCGATCGAGACGATCCCGCCCCCCATCACCCAGGCGAACCAGCCGGGGTCGAGGGAGGCGACGGCCCCGGCGAGGCCACCCCGGCGGGGCGGCGCCGGGGAGGCGGTCAGTACGGGACGCCGATCTTGCGCCACCGCCGCCCGCTGGTCCCGGGCTCGTTCGGGCGGGTGGCCACGCGGCGGCGGTAGACGATGAAGGGCCGCCACAGGTACCAGATCGGGCCACTCCAGGCGTGCACCAGGCGGCTGAACGGCCACACCGCCAGCACGGCCCAGGCGGCGACGGCATGGACCTGGAAGAGCCACGGCGCCCCGGCGATGGCGGTGACGTCGGGGTCCCCGACGAAGAGCCCCCGGAACCACAGCGACACGCTCTGGCGGTAGTCGTAGTGGTTGCCCAACAGGCCGACGCCGAGGGTCTCGGCGATCCCCAGGCCGATCACGATGGCGAGCAGGATGAGCGCCACCCAGTCGACCGGGCTGGTGGTGGCCCGGACCCGGGTGACGAACAGCCGGCGGCCGGCCAGGAAGGCCACGCCGATCATGATGAGGATGGCGGCGACGGTGCCGGCCCAAGCGGAGAACTGGCGGTAGACGTCCTCGGGGATGCCGATCGACGACGTGAAGGACTCGGGGACGAGGATGCCCAGGATGTGGCCGCCAATGGCGGCGAAGGTGCCGTAGTGGAAGAGGGGACCTCCCCACTTGAGCAGTCGCTTCTCCTGGAGCTGGGTGGACCGGCTGGTCCAGCCGAATTGGTCGTAGCGGTACCGCCAGATGTGGCCGATCACGAAGGTGCCCAGGGCGAGGTACGGAAGGATGACCCACCAGAAGAGGTTCCAGGCGCTGATATTGCTCATCGCCGGGCCTCCTGACCGAGGACCTCGGGCGGGGCGAAGGGCTCCAGGCCCACCTGCTCGGACGGCGGGCCCTGGGCCCGGTACCGGCGCAACGCCACCCGGTCGCCACGCGACAGACCCCCCAGCGCGTCGCCGACCGCGTCCACCACCCCGGCGTACGGGCTGGGGATCTTCACGAGGGCCAGCCGCAGGGCGTCGAGGGCCATGCGGTGCTCGCCGAGCACCGAGGCGCCGGCCGGGTCGACGGCGGCCAGCTCGAGCAGGGCCGGCAGGAAGTCGGGCAGCTCGCCGGGCACCACCCGGTACCCGGCCGACCGGAAGGCGTCGACGAGGGCGGTGAGCGCCATGCCGCGCTCCCGGGTGTCGCCGTGGCGGTAGTAGGTCAGGTACAGGCCGGTCCCCCGGCGCAGGTCGAAGGTACCGACGTAATTGGCGGCGGCATCAAGCGGCGCCATGGCGCCCAGCCAGGCGGCGGTGCCGGCCAGCCCGGACCGGGCCGAGCCGGACGGCAGGCCCTCGACAGCGGCGGCGGCGGCGGCGAGGTCGCTGGCGAACCCGTCGCCCGGGTACCCGAGCAGCACGGCGGCGCAGCCGAAGACGGTGGCCGCCGCCGCCCGCCTCACGGGACGCCCCCGGCGCCCGCCGGGCCCAGCGGCCCCAGCCGTCCGCCGCCGGGTGGCGGGGCGGCGAAGGGGGAGGTCTCCTCCACCCGGAGGTGCAGCCGGCCCGACTGGTCGCGCCCGGCCACCGCCGGCTCGTCGTCCCGCCGGCCGTGGAGGTGGAAGCTGGCCACGGACTCCTCGGCAGGACCGGCGCCGCCCATCCCGGGCCCGCCGTCGGTGTCCAGCGAGCATCCCGACAGGTCGTGCTGGGCCATCAGCCGGCCGGCGTCCTCGGCGTGGGCGGGGGGGATGACGTAGCGGTCCTCGTAGCGGGCGATGGCCAGCAGGCGGAAGAGGTCGTCGGCGTCGTCCCACGACAGGCCCACGTCGGCCGGGTCGACGGCCGGGTGCTGCCCGAGCTGGTGGGCCCTCATGACGGCGCGGACCATCGCCAGGCGGCGCAGGGCGTCGCGCACGGGCGCCACCCGGCCGGCCGTGAACAGGTTGGCCAGGTAGTCGACCGGGATGCGCAGGGTGTCGATGGCCCCGAACACGGCGTCGGCGTCGGCGTCGGCGTAGCCGGCGGCGGCGGCAACGTCGGCCACCGGCGACAGCGGCGGCACGTACCAGACCATCGGCATGGTGCGGAATTCGGGGTGGAGCGGGAGGGCGACGCGGTGGCGGACGATGAGGGAGTAGGTGGGCGACCGGCGGGCCGCCGCCACCCAGTCGTGGGGGACGCCCTGGCGCTCGGCCTCGGCCGCCACGGCCGGGTCGGCCGGGTCCAGGAACACCGAGAGCTGCGCCTCGTAGAGGTCGGCCTCGTCCTTGGTGGCCGCCGCCGCCAGCACGGCGTCGGCGTCGTAGAGCATCAGGCCGAGATAGCGCAGCCGCCCGACGCACGTCTCCGAGCAGATGGTGGGCAGGCCGGCCTCGATCCGCGGGAAGCAGAAGGTGCACTTCTCGGCCTTACCGGTGCGGTGGTTGAAGTACACCTTCTTGTAGGGGCACCCCGACACGCAGAACCGCCACCCCCGGCACTTGTCCTGGTCCACCAGGACGATGCCGTCTTCCTCGCGCTTGTACATGGCCCCTGACGGGCACGACGCCACGCAGGACGGGTTCAGGCAGTGTTCGCAGATCCGGGGCAGGTAGAACATGAAGACCGACTCGAAGTCCATCGTCACCTTGTCGGCCATGGCCACGATGTTGGGGTCGCCCATGGCCCGGCTGGGGGCGCCGGCCAGGTCGTCCTCCCAGTTGGCGCCCCACCGCGGGTTGAACTCGCGGCCGGTGAGGGCGGAGCGGGTCGACACGCTGGGGGCCTTGGTGCCGGCGGGGGCGTCGATGAGGCGGGCGTAGTCGTAGGTGAACGGCTCGTGGTAGTCCTCGAGGAGCGGCAGGTCCGGATTGCAGAAGATGGTGAGCAACCGCTTGAGGCGGCTCCCCCCCTTGAGCGTCAACCGCCCCTTGCGATCGAGCTTCCAGCCGCCCTTCCACTGCTCCTGGTCCTCGTAGCGCGCCGGGTACCCGAGGCCGGGCTTGGTCTCCACGTTGTTGAAGTACATGTACTCGGCCCCGGGCCGGTTGGTCCACGTCTGCTTGCAGGTCACCGTGCAGGTGTGGCAGCCGATGCACTTGTCGAGGTTCATGACCATGCAGACCTGCGCCATGATCCTCACCGGTTCGCTCCGCCGGCTCGGCTCGGCTGCATCAGAACTCCACCTGCTGGGACCGCCGCCGGATCACGGCCAGCTCGTCGCGCTGGGTGCCGGTCGGGCCGAAGTAATTGAAGCCGGCCGACAGCTGGGCGTACCCGCCGATCATGTGCGTCGGCTTCATCACCACCCGGGTCAGCGAATTGTCCGTGCCGCCGTGCAACCCGGACGTCTCGGAGACCGGCATCTGGAGGTGCCGGTCGATGGCGTGGTACATCATGACCGTCCCCGGCGGTACCCGGTGGGTGACGGCGGCCCGGGCCACGGTGACCCCGTTGCGGTTGTAAGCCTCGACCCAGTCGTTGTCGGCCACCCCGATGCGGCCGGCGTCGAGATCGTTGACCCAGATCACCGGCCCGCCCCGGAACAGGTTCAGCATGTGGGGGTTGTCCTGGTACTCCGAGTGGATCGACCACTTGGAGTGCGGGGTGAGGTAGCGGGCCACCAGCTGGCTCTCCCCGAAGTCGGCCCGGCGCTGGTCGCCGAAGGTGGCGGCCAGGTCGAGCGGCGGGCGGTAGGTCGGGAGCATCTCGCCGATCTCGGCCATCCACTCGTGGTCCAAGAAGAAGTGCTGGCGGCCGGTCAGGGTGTGCCAGGGCTTCAACCGCTCGACGTTCACCGTGAACGGGGCGTAGCGGCGCCCCTGCGCCTCGGTCCCCGACCACTCGGGCGAGGTGATGACTGCACGGGGCTGGGTGACGGTGTCGGCGAAGGTGATGCGGTCGCCGGCCCGCTCCCCGGCCAGGTCGGCCAGCTCCACACCGGTGCGGTCCTCCAGGTCGCGGAAGCCGGCCACGGCCAGGCGGCCGTTCGTCGTGCCCGAGAGGGCCAGGATGGCCTCGCAGAACAGGTCGTCGCGGTCGATGCGCGGCCGCCCGTCGGCCACCCCGCCGCGGACCGTGCCGTTGCGTGTCGCCAGCCAGGGGACCTCGTCGCCTACCGGGAGGGTCACCCCCTTGGTGGTGGCACCGACCTGGTCGATCAGCGGCCCGAGGGCCCGCCAGCGCTCGGCCAGGCGCGGGTAGTCCCGCTCGACCACCACCAGGCGGGGCATGGTCCGCCCCGGGACCGGCTCGCACTCCCCGGCCGCCCAGTCGAGGGCCCGGCCGCCGGGCTGGGCACATTCGTCGGCGGTGTCGTGGGCGAGCGGCACGGCCAGGACATCGCGCCGCACGCCCAGGCGTCCCTCGGCCAGCCGGGAGAACTCGGTGGCCAGGTCGGAGAACAGGTCGAAGTCGCTCCGCGCCTCCCACGGCGGGGCGATGGCCGGGTTGAACGAGTGCACGAAGGGGTGCATGTCGGTCGACGACAGGTCGTGCTTCTCGTACCAGGTGGCCGTGGGCAGGACCACGTCGGCGTAGATGCCCGTCGACACCATGCGGAAGTCGATGTCGACCAGGAGGTCGAGCTTCCCGACCGGCGCCTGGTCGCGCCAGGTGACCTCGGACGGTCGCGCCTCGGGCGGGCACTCCGCCGCCGCCACCGCGTTGTCGGCGCCGAGCAGGTGCCTCAGGAAGTACTCGTGGCCCTTCCCCGACGACCCCAGCAGGTTCGAGCGCCACACGGTGAGGACCCGGGGGAAGTTGGCCGGGTCGTCCGGGTCGCAGGCGGCGAAGCGCATCCGGCCGGCCTCGAGCTCGGCCACCACGTAATCGTCGACGCTCATGCCGGCGGCGTCGGCGGCGTCGGCCAGCTCGAGCGGGTTGCGGTCGAAGGCCGGATGAGAACCCAGCCACCCCTGCCGGGCGGCGTAGGCGTTGAGGTCGGCCATCGTCTGGCCGGCGAACCGGCCCTGGCCGAGCGGGCTGGAGAGGAGGTCGGCCCGCGATCCCTCGTAGCGCCACTGGTCGCTGGCCCGGTACCAGTAGGGGGTGGCCGGCATATGCCGGACGGGCCGGGCCCAGTCGTAGGCGAAGGCCAGCGTGAACCAGCCGGTCAGGGGGCGGACCTTCTCCTGGCCGACGTAGTGGGCCCAGCCGCCTCCGTTCACCCCCTGGCAGCCTCCCAGCATGAGCAGCGACAGGAAGGTCCGGTAGATCTGGTCGGAGTGGTACCAGTGGTTGGTGCCGGCCCCCATGGCGATCATCGACCGGCCGCCGGAGACCTCGGCGTTGCGGGCGAACTCCCGGGCCACCCGGGCGCAGGCGGCGGCCGGGACCGAGGTGATCGCCTCCTGCCACGCCGGCGTGTAGGGCGCCCCCGGGTCGTCATAGCCGGTCGGCCAATCGCCGGGCAGGCCGGGCCGGGCCACCCCGTAGTGGGCCATCATCAGGTCGAACACCGTGGTGACCAGCCGGTCGGCCACCCGCACGGCCGGGACCCCCCGGCGCAGGACCCCGCCCCCGGGCCCGTCGCCGACGTCGAAGCGCGGCAGGTCCACCGCCACGCCCTCGGCCCCCGGGAGACCGAGGCAGGTGAGGGCCGGGCGGATCCCCTCCAGGCGCAGGTTCCAGCGCCCTTTGCCCGCCTCGCCCCAGCGGAAGCCGATCGACCCGTTGGGCACCACCGGCTGCCCGCTCGCCTCGTCCAGCACGACCGTCTTCCACTCCGGGGCCTCGCCGGCGGCGGTGCCAGGGGCCTCGCCGGCGGCGGTGCCAGGGGCCTCGCCGACGTGGGCCGCCGCGCCGAGGTGGCCGAGATCCGACGCGGTCAGGAAATGGTCAGGGACATACCCGTCCCCCCGCTCCCTCAACGACACGAGGAACGGAAGGTCGGTGTAGGTCCGGGCGTACGACTCGAATCGGGGGACCTGGCGGTCGCGGTAGAACTCGGCCAGCATCACGTGGCCCATGGCCATGGCCAGGGCGCCGTCGGTGCCCGGGTTGGCGGCCAGCCAGTCGTCGGCGAACTTGGTGTGGTCGGAGTAGTCGGGCGAGACGACGACAACCTTCTGGCCGCGGTAGCGGGCCTCGGTCATGAAGTGGGCGTCGGGGGTGCGGGTGATGGGCAGGTTGGTGCCCCACACGATGAGGTAGCTGGCGTTCCACCAGTCGGCCGACTCGGGCACGTCGGTCTGGTCGCCGAACACCTGGGGGGAGGCCGGCGGCAGGTCGGCGTACCAGTCGTA
>JBOGGE010000037.1:0-12794 GCA_050743865.1 Acidimicrobiales bacterium | reverse complement strand
GGCCTGCCCCAGCGGCCGGGCCCGGGCGCCGACGTGGACGCGGGCGCCGGCCGCCGACAGCACCCCGTCGGGGAGCTCCTCGGCCAGCTCGATGGTGCGCTTCTCCACCGACCCGTCGGCCAGGACGGCGACCAGGAGGGCAAGCCGCGCCTCCAGCCCCACCAGCTGCACCGAGCGCACCGGGGCCGACTCGTGGCCCGGGGCCAGCACCACCGAAGCGCAGGAGGTGAGGTCCGAGAGGAGCCCGGAGGTGCGCTCCAGCATCTCCTCCATCTCGCCGTGCACCTGGTCAAAGAACCGGCTCACCTTCTGGCGCTGGACCGGGCCGAGGGCGCCGGGTTGGGCCAGCTGGTCGACGAAGTACCGGTAGCCCTTGTCGGTGGGGATGCGCCCGGCGCTGGTGTGCGGCTGCACCAGGTAGCCGTCCCGCTCGAGGGCCACCATCTCCGACCGGACGGTGGCCGACGACACGTTGACGCCGGCCGCCGTCGCCACGTGCTGGGATCCCACCGGCTGGGCGGTGCCGATGTACTCGGCCACCACCGCCTCCAGGATCGCCGCCTTGCGGGCGTCGAGGTCGTGCTCGTCTTCGAGGTGGCCGTCCTGCCGACGGCCCCTGCGCTGGTCCATGCCGCTCCCCGGGGCGGACCGATCCGCCCACTGGCACTCGATTCTACCGAGTGCCAGGGCTGCCGCCCCTCCACTGGCGCCGGCGCCGGCCGTCCAGGTGGCGCCGGCGTCAATCCTCCAGGCGGAGGGCGGACACGAACGCCTCCTGGGGGACCTCGACCCGGCCGATGTTCTTCATGCGCTTCTTCCCCTCCTTCTGGCGCTCCAGCAGCTTCCGCTTGCGGCTGATGTCGCCCCCGTAGCACTTGGCCAGGACGTCCTTGCGCTTGGCCTTGACGGTCTCCCGGGCCACCACCCGCCCGCCAATGGCGGCCTGGATCGGCACGTCGAACAGCTGGCGGGGGATGAGGGTGCGCAGCTTCTCGGTCATCCGCCGGCCGTAGGCGTCGGCCTGGGAGCGGTGCACGATGGTGGAGAAGGCGTCCACCGGGACGTGGTTGATGAGGACGTCGACCCGCACCAGGTCGCCAGTGGCGTAGCCGGCCGGCTCGTAGTCCAGGCTGGCGTAGCCCTTGGTGCGGCTCTTCAGCTGGTCGAAGAAGTCCACCACCACCTCGGCCAGCGGGATGGTGTAGACGAGCTCGACCCGCTCGGGCGAGAGGTACTCCATCCGGCTCATCTCGCCCCGCCGGGTCTGGCACAGATCCATGACGGTGCCGGTGTACTCGGCCGGGGTGAGGATCGTGGCCGTCAGCGTCGGCTCGTCGACGTGGTCGATCCGGCTCTGCTCGGGCAGGTCGGTCGGGTTGTCGACGGCCAGCTCGGCGCCGTCGGTGAGGTGCGCCCGGTACTCGACCGAGGGGGCGGTGGCGATGAGCGTCAGGTAGAACTCGCGCTCGAGCCGCTCCCGCACGATCTCCATGTGCAGGAGGCCGAGGAAGCCGCAGCGGAACCCGAAGCCGAGGGCGTGGGAGGACTCCGGCTCGAAGGTGAAGCTGGCGTCGTTGAGCTTCAGCCGGTCCAGGGCGTCACGCAGGGCGGGCAGCTCGTCGCCGTCGATCGGGTAGAGCCCGCAGAACACCATCGGCTTGGGGTCGCGGTAACCGGCCAGGGGACCGGCGGCGGGGGCGGCGGCGTCGGTGACCGTCTCGCCGGAGCGTGCCTCGCCGACGTCCTTGATCCCGGCCACCAGGTAGCCGACCTCCCCCGGGCCCAGCTCGGCCATGCGCAGCGGATCGGGGGTGCGGACCCCGATCTCCTCCACGTCGTGGACGGCGCCGGCCTGCATGAACCGCAGCCGGCTGCCGGACCGCAGGGTGCCGTCGACGACCCGCACCGACGACACCACGCCCCGGTACTGGTCGTAGGAGGAGTCGAAGATGAGGCCCCGCAGTGGCGCCGACCTGTCCCCGGCGGGCGACGGGATCCGTTCCACCACCGCGTCGAGCAGCGCCGGCACCCCCTCGCCGGTCTTGGCCGAGATCCGCAGGATCCCGTCGGCCGGGAGCCCCAGGACCTGCTCGATCTCCGCCGCGCAGCGGTCGGGGTCGGCGGCCGGGAGGTCGATCTTGTTGAGCACGGCCACGATCTCGAGGTCGTGCTCGATGGCCTGGTAGCAGTTGGCCAGGGTCTGGGCCTGGATGCCCTGGGAGGCGTCGACCAGGAGCACCGCCCCCTCGCAGGCGGCCAGCGAGCGGCTGACCTCGTAGGCGAAGTCCACGTGCCCCGGGGTGTCGATCAGGTGGAGCACGTGGTCGCGGTAGGCGACCCGGACGTTCTGCGCCTTGATGGTGATGCCCCGCTCCCGCTCGATGTCCATCGAGTCGAGGTACTGCTCGCGCATCTGGCGGGGATCGACGGCCCCGGTGAGCTCCAGGATGCGGTCCGAGAGGGTCGACTTGCCATGGTCGACGTGGCTGATGATGGAGAAGTTCCGGATGCGCTCGGTGGGGACGGGTCCCGGCGAAGGCGTAGAGGGCACGGTCCTGCGATGGTACCGGCGGGCGCCTGCTACCATGACCCGTCGCCCAGCCGGCCGACGCCGCTGCCGCCGGCGGCGTGGACCCCCGAGGAACCCATGGCCAACATCAAGAGCCAGATCAAGCGTAACCGCCAGAACGAGCGGCGCCGGATCCGCAACAAGGCGGTGCGCTCGGAGATCCGGACCCGCACCAAGGCGGCCGTCGCCGCCACCGGCCTCGACGACGAGGGGGCGGGCGCGCTCCGGCTGGCCGTCAAGCGGATCGACAAGGCGGCCGCCCAGGGCGTGGTCCACAAGAACGAGGCGGCTCGGCGCAAGTCCCGCCTCATGCGCCGGATCGCCGCCCTGGTCGAGCCGGGCGACGGGCAAGCCGGGGAGTAGCCGGCCGGCCCTCAGCGACCGGCGCGGCGGGCCCGGGCCGGGGCCCGCACCAGGCGGCTGAGCCGGGCGACGAGCACCTCGAGGACCACCTCGGGCGGCAGGCCGGTCTGCCCCTTCAGGTCCAGGTCGGCCTCGGCCAGGAGCACGATCGCCTGTGCCGTCCGCTCGCCGCCGAGCTGGCGGGCCTGGGCCATCGCCTTCTTGGCCACGAAGGAGCTGCGCACGCCCAGGAGGGCGGCGGCCTGGTCGGGGGTGGTGACGTCGGCACCGTCGAGCCGCAGGAGGTTCGAGAAGTGGCGATGGAGGACGGCCAGCACCTCGGGGGCCGCCCGCCCGCCGGCCGTGAGCATCCGGCGCAGAGCCAGGAGCGCCGCCCCGGCGTCGCCGCCGTCGACGGCGTCGGTCAGCTCCCACGGCGGGACCGACCCGGCCTCCCCCAGGAACGGCTCGAGTTGCTCGACGGTGACGGCCGCCCCCTGGCCGAAGGCGGCGGCCAGGGTGTCGAGCAGGCCGGCCAGGCGGCCGAGATCCTCGCCCAGGTGGCCCTCCAGCCGCTGGGCGGCACGGGCGTCGAGGCGCACCGGGCCTCCCCGCACTTGCTCGCCCACCCACTGGCTGCGCTGGCGACCGGAACCGGCCGAGCCCTCGACCACCTCGCCCGACGACGACACCGCCCGCACCAGCGCCTGGGGAACGGTGCCGCCCCCGGCCACCAGGACCAGCACCACGGACGGGAGCGGGTCGGCCAGCGCCTGGGCCAGCCGGCCGGCGTCGGCGGCGGTCAAGCGGCCGGCGTCGCGGACGACGACCACCCGCCGGTCGACGAGGAACGGCGGGGTGGTGCAGGCGTCGACCACCGCACCGACATCGAGGTCGTCGCTCGACGGGCCGCCGTGCTCCTCGACCACCAGCGACGGGTCGCGCTCGCCGACCAGCCCCTCGATCGTGCGGCGGGCCGCCTGGGCCACCAGGACCGGGTCGTCGCCGCGCACCAGGTAGACGGGCGCCGGCGACCTGCCCTCGCCGGCCGGCGTCACCTCACGGCCGGCGCCCCGGCCCCGGCGCCGCATCCGGGGACCGAGCCGCCGGCGGCCAGCACCGCCTCCAGGGCGTCGCTGACCCTCCGGGTCCCGGCCACGTCGTGGACCCGGAGCACCCGGCAACCGAGGCACACCCCGAGGGCCGCCGCCGCCAGCGACGGCTCCCGGCGGCTGGTCACGTCGAGGCCGAAGCGGTCGCCGAGGAACGTCTTGTTCGAGGCGGAGAGCAGGAGCGGGTAGCCGAGCCCGGCCAGCCGGCCCGAGGCCCGCAGGAGGGCCAGCGACTGCTCCGGCGTCTTGCCGAGGTCGAGGCCGGCGTCGAGCACGATGCGCCCGGGGCCGACGCCGGCCGCCAGGGCCCGCTCGGCCCGGTCGCCGAGGAAGTCGGCGACGCGCTCCACCACGTCGTCGTAGACCGGATCGGGGTCCCGGACCCTGGGGGCCAGCCGGATGTGGGTGGCGACCACGGCAGCGCCCGCCTTGGCCGCCACCGGCAGGTAGCCCGGGTCGGCGAACCCGCTGATGTCGTTGCCCATCACCGCCCCCGCCTCGAAGCAGGCGCCGGCCACCGTCGACCGCCAGGTGTCGACCGACACCGGGAGGTCGAACCGCTCGACCAGGGCGGCCACCGTGGGCACCACCCGGTCGAGCTCCTCGGCCTCGGTGACCTCGGGTCCCGGGCCGGCCTTCACCCCGCCCACGTCGAGCAGGTCGGCACCGTCGACCACCAGCTGCTCGGCCCGGCGCAGCAGGGCGTCGAGGGCGAAGGTGGCACCCCGGTCGTAGAAGGAGTCGGGGGTCCGGTTGAGGATCCCCATGACGAGGGCCCGGTGGGCCAGGTCGTAGGAGCGCGGTCCGAGCTCGAGCTGCACCAGTCGCCCGCCCGCCTAGAAGAGGCGGCTGGCCAGGGCCCGGCGGTACCCGGCCGTCCGCGGGTCCTCGGACCCCAACGTCTCGAGCAGGTCAAGGTACTCCTGGCGGGCCTCGTCGTCGTCGCCGACCCTGGCCAGGAGGGCGTCGAGGATGCGGCCGGCGTCGGCGTCGGCTGGCACGTCCCGCTCGGCCAGGCGGGCCCGGGCGGCGATCTCGCGCCCCTCGGCCGACTCGGGCACCCGGGCCAGGAGGTCCAGCGCCTCGGCCGTCTGGCCCCGCTCGACCAGCAGGCGGGCCAGGGCGACGACGGCCGCCGGGTGGTCGCGCTCGGTGTCGAGGGCCAGGCGCAGCGAGGCCTCGTCCCCGGCGGCGACGAGCCGGTCGACCTCGCTCGGCACCGGGGCCAGGCGGCCGACGAACTCGTCGACCTGGGCCTTGGGGAGCGCCCCCACGAAGCCGTCCACCACCTTGCGGTCCCGCAGGGCGAACACCGCCGGGATCGACTGCACGGAGAAGGTGGCGGCCACCCGCGGGTTCTCGTCGATGTTGACCTTGGCCAGCTCCACCCGGCCGTCGGTCGCCGCCACCGACTCCTCCAGGATCGGGCCCAGGGTCCGGCACGGGCCGCACCACGGCGCCCAAAGGTCGACCACGACCGGGACGGTGGCCGACCGGGCGACCACCGCTTCCTCGAACGTGGCATCGGTCACCTCGGCCATCGCCACCCGACGCTACCGCCCCGCCGGGCGGCACCGTTCGGGCCCGCCGCCCCCGCACCCTGGGGAGGCGTCGCACCCTGGGGAGGCGTCCCGGCCGGATCTAGGGAGCCTCCCCGGGGACAGGGCCGGACGCCGCCCGGCCGCCACCTCGTCGAGTTGGTGGAGGCCGAGCAGGAGACAGACCTCAACTTCTTCGTGCTCGACGGCTCCGGACCCTCGGGGGTGCCGGACGGCACCTGGACGCAACAGAGCCCGACCTGCGTCGACGCCGGCGGGGGCAGCACCTGCCCGCAGGCCCGCCACGGGGCGGTTGCGGCGTGGATCGGCTCGGCCATGATCCTCTTCGGTGCGGAGGGCACGTCACGACCCGGTCGACGGCGCCCGGGCACAGGGGCAGCCGACCGCCACCCCCGGCACGTGGTCCGGCGCCGCCGCCACATGGGCAGCCGGCGGGCCCACCCCGTCCCTCGTCGTGGAAAGCGAGGTCGACGACGGCCGCAGCTCCGCCCACGACGCGTGGGCTACGCGCCGCCGCCCTCGGCCCGGTGCCGGCCGGACCCCGGGCGCCGGGGCATTGGTAGCGTCGCGTCCGTGAGCGCCGTGGCCAACTCGCCCCGTGCCGGGGGCGACGACGCCCAGGAGGCGGTCGGCATCGACCCGCCCGGGGTCACGGCGTGGTTCGCCGACCACGTGCCGGGGACGGCGCCGCCGCTGTCGTTCCGCCTGGTCGCCGGGGGCCGCTCGAACCTCACCTATCGGGTGGAGGACGCGGCCGGGCACGCCTGGGCCCTCCGGCGGCCGCCGGTCAGCCACGTGCTGCCCACCGCCCACGACATGGCCCGGGAGCACCGGATCATCTCGGCCCTCGGGCCGACCCCGGTGCCGGTCCCCCGCACCTACGGCCTGTGCCGGGACGAGTCGGTGACCGGCGGGGCCTTCTACGTGATGGAGTTCGTCGACGGGCTGGTCCTGCGCAGCGCGGCCGTGGCCGAAGGCGCCATGGGCGCCGGCGCCCGGCGGGCGGCCGGCGACTCGCTGGCCGACACCCTGGCCGCCCTCCACGACGTCGACCCCGACGCCACCGGCCTCGGCGACCTGGGCCGGCGCGGCGGGTACGTCGAGCGACAGGTCCGCCGGTGGACCGAGCAGTTCCGCCAGAGCGCGGGCGACGTCGCCCGCTCGGGCGGGACGGCGCTGGTCGAGCAGGTCGGCGCCGAGCTAGCGGCCCGGGTGCCGCCCCAGAGGGCCACCACCATCGTGCATGGCGACTACCGGCTGGACAACACGGTGATGCGCCCCGACGGGACGGTGGCCGCCGTCTTGGACTGGGAGCTGTGCACCCTCGGCGACCCGATGGCCGACGTCGGCCTCCTGGCCGACTACTGGGCGGCCCCGACCGACGGCGGCGGGCCACTGCTCGGTCCCCGTTCGGCCAGCACCCTTCCCGGGTTCTGCACCAGGGAGGAGCTCCTGGCCCGCTACGCCCGGACCTCGGGGCGCGACGTGTCGGGGGTGGGGTACTTCGCCGCCTTCGGCTACTGGAAGCTGGCCTGCATCCTCCAGGGTGTCTACGCCCGGTACCGGGCCGGGGCCACGGCCGGGGATCCCCAGAGCGTGGAGGGCTTCCCCGGGGTCATCGAACGGCTGGCCTCGCTGGCCAAGACCGAGCTGGAGGCGACGTGACCGGCGAGTCCCGGGCCCGCTTCCAGATCCACGCCACGCCGCGCCTGGAGGCGCCGGTGCTGGTGGTGGCCCTGGAGGGCTGGGTGGACGCCGGGTTGGGCGCCGCCAACGCGGTGGCCGCCCTCACCGACGACGACTCCTCCCTCCTGCTCGTGACCTTCGACAACGACCACTTCGTCGACCAGCGGGCGCGGCGGCCGATCGTTCGCATCGTGGACGGGATCACCACCGAGCTGACCTGGCCCTGCATCCAGATCCGCCACGACCACGACGACGACGGCGCCGACGTCCTCTACCTGACCGGCCCCGAGCCCGACTACCACTGGAGGGACCTGGTCGACGACGTCGTCGACCTGGCGCGCTCGTACGGCGCCCGCATGGTGGTCGGCCTGGGGGCCTTCCCGGCGCCCGCCCCCCACACCCGCCCCGTCCGGCTGGCCGCCACCGCCCCGGCCGCCTCGGCCGCGCTCCTGGCCCGGGTGGGGATCGTGCCGGGCGAGCTGACGGTGCCGGCCGGCTTCACCTCCGCCCTCGAGCTGGCCCTGGGGAACGTGGACGTCCCGGTGGTGACGCTGTGGGCCCGGGTGCCCCACTACGTGGCGGCCATGCCCTTCCCGGCCGCCAGCGCGGCGCTGGTTGAGGGGCTGGCGTCGGTGACCGGCCTGGCCTTCGACAGCTCGTCGCTGCGGGCCGACGCCGATCGCGCCCGGCGGCGGGTCGATGAGCTGGTGGCGCCCAACCGGGACCACCTGACCATGGTCCGCAAGCTGGAGGAGGCGATCGACGCCTCCGAGGGCAACGCCCTGGGCCTGGAGTCGCTGCCCTCGGAGGACGAGCTGGCGGCCGAGCTCGAACGGTTCCTGCGGGGCGAGGACCACTAGGCGTGGGAGGCTCCCGGTCATGAAGGTCGACGGCGGGCTGCCCTTCCACCCCACCGGCATCGCCGACGCCGCCCGGGCGGCCGAGGCGACCGGGTACGACGGGGTGTGGTCGGTGGAGACGGGCCACGACCCGTTCCTGCCGCTGGCGGTGGCGGCCGGCGCCACCGAGCGGCTGGAGCTGGCCACCGGCATCGCCGTGGCCTTCGCCCGCAACCCGATGACGATCGCCACCCTCGCCAACGACCTCCACGAGCTGTCCGGGGGGCGGTTCGTCCTCGGCCTCGGGTCCCAGATCAAGGCCCACATCACCAGGCGCTACTCGATGCCCTGGTCGCACCCGGCACCCCGCATGCGGGAGCTGGTCCTGGCCGTCCGGGCCATCTGGCGCACGTGGGAGACGGGCGAGCCGCTGGCCTTCCGCGGCGAGTTCTACAGCCACACCCTGATGACGCCGTTCTTCAACCCCGGCCCCAACCGGTACGGCAATCCCAGGGTGCTGGTGGCGGCGGTGGGCGAGCTCATGGCCGAGGTCGCCGGCGAGGTGGGCGACGGGCTCCTCGTCCACCCGTTCACCACCCGGCGCTACCTGGCCGAGGTCGGGCTGCCGGCTCTCGAGCGGGGTGCGGCCAAGGCCGGCAAGGGACGGGCCGATCTCACCGTGGCCCTGCCCGGCTTCGTGGTGACGGGGACCACCGGGGAGGAGCGGGCGGCGTCGGCCAGGGCTGCCCGGGCCCAGATTGCCTTCTACGGCTCGACCCCCGCCTACCGGCCGGTGCTCGAGCTCCACGGCTGGGGCGACCTCCAGCCCGAGCTGAACCGGCTGTCCAAGCAGGGCGAGTGGGCGGCCATGGGCGATCTGATCGACGACGAGGTGCTCGAGGCGTTCGCCGTGGTCTGCCCGACGACCGAGGTGGCCGAGCAAGTCGGCGCCCGCTGGGGCGGCCTGGTCGACCGTTTCAGCTTCTACTCCTCGGCGACCCTTCCGGCCGAGGTGCTGGCCGAGGTGCTGGCCACCCTGAAGGCACTCCCCGGCTGAGCGAGCCGGCGCCGTGACCGGGGGCGGCTACCTGCTGGACAACCGGCAAGCCGAGGCGGGGCGGCGCTTCCGCGCCCTGTCGACGCTGTTCGACCCGACCACCTTCCGCCACGCCCGCGCCCTCGGCATCGGGCCCGGCTGGAGGGTGTGGGAGGTGGGGGCGGGCGGGCCGTCGGTCCCGGGCTGGCTGGCCGCACAGGTCGGCCCCTCGGGCCGGGTCCTGGCCACCGACATCGACACCTCGTGGATCGACGGCGCCGCCGGCGGCTTCGACGTGGCGCGCCACGACGCCGGCGCCGAGCCGCCGCCGGACGGGCCCTTCGATCTCGTCCACGCCCGCCTGGTGCTGGTCCACGTGGCCGAACGCGATCGGGCGATGGCGGCCATGGTGTCGTCGCTGCGCCCGGGCGGGTGGCTCCTCTTGGAGGAGGCCGACCCGGCGCTCCAGCCCCTCGCCTGCCCCGACGAGCAGGGACCGGCCGAGCGCCTGGCCAACACGCTGAAGGACGGCTTCCGGGAGCTGATGGCCCGGCGGGGAGCGGACCTGGCCTTCGGTCGAACCCTCCCCCGCCGGATGGCCGGCGCCGGCCTCGCCGAGGTCACGTCGTCGGCCTACTTCCCGCTCGGCGGCCCGGCCTGCGAGGAGCTGGAGCGGGCGACGGTCGAGCAGGTCGCCGGGCGCCTGGTCGAGGCCGGGCTGGCCACCCCCGAAGAGATCGAGCGCCACCTGGCCAACGTGGGCACCCACCGCCTGGTGCTGGCCACCTCGCCCATGGTCAGCGCGGCGGGGCGCAAGCCGGAGGTCAGACGACCACGTTGACGAGGCGGGGCGGCCGGACCACCACCCGGCTCGGCTCCCGCCCGGCGAGCGCCTCGACCACCCGGGGCAGGGCCAGGGCCGCCGACCGGGCCTCCTCGGCGCCGATGGAAGGTGCGACGTCGAGGCGTTCCCGGACCTTCCCGTTCACCTGGACGACCATGGTCACCGTGTCCTCGGCGGCCAGAGAGGGGTCGTAGGCCGGCCACGGCTGCGCGTGCAGGGGTGCCTCCCCGGGGTGGCGGTGCGCCCACAGCTCGGCCGTCACGTGGGGCACCATCGGAGCGAGAAGGAGGAGGAGGGCGTCGCAGGCCTCGCCGAGCACCCCGGGGTCCGGGCCGCCGGGCGTGCGGGCGTAGCGCTGGACGAGGTTGGCCAGCTCCATGCAATGGGCGACGGCGGTGTTGGTGGACCAGCGGGCCAGGTCGTCGGTGACCCGCTCGATGGTGCGGTGGGTGGCCCGGCGGACGTCCAGTTCGGAGCCGGCGGGCGCGGGGCCGGCGGGGTCGGGGCTGACCGGGGCGAGATCGGCGGGGTCGGGGCTGACCGGGGCCAGGTCGGCCAGGCGCCAGAGCCGGTCGAGGAACCGCCCGCACCCCTCGATCAGCTGGTCGGTCTGCGCCGTCCAGTCCACGTCGTCGGTCGGGGGCCCGACGAAGAGATGGAAGAGACGGAGGGCGTCGGCCCCCACCGTCTCGTAGTAGCGGGCCGGGGCGACCAGGTTGCCCTTGGACTTGGACATCTTGGTCCCGTCCATCCGGATCATCCCCTGGGTGAAGAGGCGCCGGAACGGCTCTCGTCCCACCCCGTCGGCCAACCCGACGTCGACCAGCGCCCGGGTGAAGAACCGGGCGTAGAGCAGGTGGAGGATGGCGTGCTCGATGCCGCCGACGTACTGGTCGACGGGCATCCAGTGGCGGGCGGCCGCCGGGTCGAACGGCGCCGTCGAGTCGAACGGGTCGCAGAAGCGCAGGAAGTACCAGCTCGAGTCGACGAAGGTGTCCATGGTGTCCGTCTCGCGCTCGGCCGGGCCACCGCAGACGGGGCAGGTGGTGCGGCGAAAGCCGTCGTGAAAGGCGAGAGGCGACTGGCCGGTGGGCAGCAGCTGCACGTCGTCGGGGGCGAGGACCGGCAACTGGTCCTCGGGCACCGGCACCGGCCCGTGGTCGGGGCAGTACACGATGGGGATCGGGCATCCCCAGAACCGCTGGCGTGACACCAACCAGTCCCGGAGGCGGTAGTTGACCTTGCGGGTCCCGGCCCCCGTCTCCTCCAGGCGCTCGACGGCCCGGGCCTTGGCGTCGGCGACGCCCAGCCCGTCCAGGAAGCCGCTGTTGATCTTGACGCCGTCGCCGCCGAAGGCCCCCCCGCCCGCCTCCTCCCATCCCTCGGGGGGCGCCACCGTGCGCACCACGGGGAGCCCGTGCACCCGGGCGAACTCCCAGTCCCGCTCGTCCTCGGCCGGGACGGCCATGATGGCCCCGGTGCCGTAGCCCATGAGGACGTAGTCGGCCACGTAGACCGGGACCACCCCGCCGGTGAACGGGTTCGCCACATAGCTGCCGGTGAAGGCGCCCCTCTTGCCGAGGGCGGGGGCGGCGGCGGCAGGCTCCGGCTCCTGCCCCGGCTCCTGCCCCGGCTCCGGTTCGGCGGCAAGGCGGCGGAGGTCGTCGACGGCGGCGCGCTGGGCGCCGGTCGTCAGCCGGTCGACCAGGGGATGGTCGGGGGCGAGGACGGCGTAGGTCATCCCGAAGAGGGTGTCGGGCCGCGTGGAGAAGACCCGGATGGAGAGCGGGCCGTCGGGGCCGGGCACGGTCCCGGATCCGGGGGTGGGGGCGGGGCCGTCGGGGCCGACCACCACCAGGTCGAGCTCGGCTCCCTCGGAGCGACCGATCCAGTTGCGCTGCATCGTCTTCACCCGCTCGGGCCACTCCAGGTCGTCGAGGCCGGCCAGGAGCTCGTCGGCGTAGGCGGTGATGCGGAAGAACCACTGCTCCAGATCCCGGGTGACGACCCGGTCGCCCGACCGCTCGCAGGTGCCGTCGGCCAGGACCTGCTCGTTGGCCAGCACCGTCTGGCAGCCGGGGCACCAGTTGACCGGGGCGCTGGCCCGGTAGGCCAGCCCGGCGGCCAGGAACCGGAGGAAGATGAGCTGGGTCCAGCGGATGTACTCCGGATCATGGCTGCGGATCTCCCGCCGCCAGTCGTAGACAGCGCCCAGGCGGACGATCGACTCCTTCAGCTCGGCGATCCGCTCCTCGGTGAAGGCACGGGGGTGGCTGCCGGTCTTGATGGCGGCGTTCTCGGCCGGGAGCCCGAAGGAGTCGAACCCGAGGGGCGAGAGCACCGCCTTCCCGCGCATCGTCTGGTAGCGGACGACCAGGTCGCCGAAGGTGTAGTTGCGAACATGCCCCTGGTGGGCCGGACCCGAGGGGTAGGGGTACATGCACAGGGCGTAGAAGGGCGGCCGGGGGTCGTCGTTGTCGACCTCGTAGGTTCCCTCGTCGCCCCAGACGGCCTGCCACCGGCGCTCGACGGCGTCGACGTCATAGGCCCGGGCCACGGCGGGCGATGCTACCGCCGTGGGGACGGGGTCCCGACGGCCCGGTTGGCGGGGTCGGCGGGATCGGCGGGATCGGCGGGATCGGCGGGGTCGGCGGGATCGGCGGGATCGGCGGGATCGGCGGGATCGGCGGGATCGGCAGAATGGTGGCTGCTACCGTGGTGGGGTCCGACGGGGGCGTAGCTCAGTTGGTAGAGCGCTTGACTGGCAGTCAAGAGGTTCGTGGGTTCGAGTCCCATCGCCTCCACCC
>JBOGGE010000036.1:0-8224 GCA_050743865.1 Acidimicrobiales bacterium | reverse complement strand
GCCGGCTCGAGCGCGCCGCGGCCGGCGGGCCCGAGCCGGCCCGGCGCCGGCACGCCGCCCGGGGCAAGCTGCTTCCCCGGGAGCGACTGGCCCTGCTGTTGGACCCGGGGTCGCCGTTCCTCGAGCTGTCGCCACTGGCCGCCACCGGCTGCTACGGCGACGAGGCACCGGCGGCCGGCATCGTCTGCGGGATCGGCCGCGTCTCGAGCCGCCTGTGCATGGTGGTGGTCAACGACGCCACGGTGAAGGGCGGGGCCTACTACCCCTTGACGGTGAAGAAGCACCTGCGGGCCCAGGAGGTGGCGCTGCAGAACCGGCTGCCCTGCCTCTACCTGGTGGACTCGGGCGGCGCCTTCCTCCCGGCCCAGGACGAGGTCTTCCCCGACCGTGAGCACTTCGGCCGGATCTTCTACAACCAGGCGACGATGTCCCGCCACGGCATCCCGCAGGTGGCCGCCGTGCTCGGGTCCTGCACCGCCGGGGGCGCCTACGTGCCGGCGATGAGCGACGAGGCGGTCATCGTCCGCGGCCAGGGAACGATCTTCCTCGGAGGGCCACCCCTGGTGAAGGCGGCGACCGGCGAGGTGGTCACGGCCGAGGAACTGGGCGGCGGCGACCTCCATGCCCGCCGATCGGGCGTCACCGACCACCTGGCCGGCAGCGACGCCGAGGCGTTGTCGCTGCTGCGCCAGATCGTGGCCACCTTCGGGCCGCCGGAGCCCCGGCCCTGGGAGGTGGTCCCGACCGAGGAGCCGGCGCACGATCCCGAGAGCGTCTACGGGGTCGTCCCGCCGGACCTGCGCACCACCTACGACGTGCGCGAGGTGCTGGCCCGCATCGTCGACGCGTCGCGGTTCTTGGAGTTCAAGCGCGAGTACGGCCCGACCCTGGTGTGCGGGTTCGCCCGTGTGCACGGCCATCCGGTGGGGGTGGTCGCCAACAACGGCGTCCTGTTCTCCGAGTCGGCGCTCAAGGGGGCTCATTTCGTGGAGCTGTGCGACCGGCGCCGCCTTCCCCTCCTGTTCCTCCAGAACGTCAGCGGGTTCATGGTCGGGCGGGACTACGAGGCCGGGGGGATCGCCAAGCACGGAGCCAAGATGGTGACGGCGGTGGCGTGCGCCCGGGTGCCGAAGATCACCGTGGTGATCGGGGGCAGCTTCGGTGCCGGCAACTACTCGATGTGCGGGCGGGCCTACTCGCCCCGCTTCCTGTGGATGTGGCCCAACGCCCGGATCTCGGTCATGGGTGGCGAGCAGGCGGCGTCGGTGCTCGCCACCATCCAGCGGGACCGGCGGGTGGCCGGCGGCGAGGAGTGGAGCGCCGATGCCGAGGCGGCGCTCAAGGAGCCGGTCCGGCGGCAGTTCGAGGTCCAGGGCGACCCGTACTACTCGACGGCCCGCCTTTGGGACGACGGCGTGATCGATCCGGCCGACACCCGCCGGGTGGTCGGGCTGGCCCTCTCGGTGGCCGCCAACGCCCCGCTCGAAGACGTCGGCTACGGCGTCTTCCGGATGTGACGGGGGAACGTGGCGCACCCTCTCTCTTGCGTGCTGATCGCCAACCGGGGCGAGATCGCCGTCCGCATCTGCGGCACCCTCAGCCGGCGGTCCATCCGGTCGGTCGCCGTGTACACCGATGACGACGTCGGTGCCGCCCACGTCGGCATGGCCGACACCGCCGCCGCCGTCGGCAGCTACCTTGATGCCCGGGCGCTGGTGGCCGCAGCGCGGGCGGCTGGGGCGGATGCCGTCCATCCCGGGTACGGCTTCCTGTCGGAGGACTCCGGTTTCGCCCGGATGGTCGTCGAGGCCGGGCTGGTGTGGATCGGGCCGCCGGCCGAGGTGATCGAGCAGATGGGCGACAAGATCCGGGCCAAGCAGGCGGCCATGGCCGCCGGCGTGCCGGTGGTGGCGGGCAGCGACCGGTCCGGCATGAGCGACGTCGAGCTGGCCGACGCCGCCCGACGGATCGGCTTCCCGGTCCTGGTCAAGCCGGCGGCCGGCGGGGGCGGGAAGGGCATGCACAAGGCGGTCGGGGAGCCCGGGCTCCTGCCGGCGATCGCCGCCGCCCGCCGGGAGGCGGCCGGCGCCTTCGGCGACGACACCCTGCTGGTCGAGAAGTGGGTCGGCCGAGCCCGCCACGTGGAGGTGCAGGTGTTCGCCGACACCCTCGGAGGGCTCGTGCACCTGGGCGAGCGGGAGTGCAGCCTCCAGCGCCGGCACCAGAAGATCGTCGAGGAGACCCCGCCCCCGTCGCTCGACGACGCCACCCGGCGGGCGATGGCGGCCGACGCCCTCCGGATCGCCGGGTCGTGCGGGTACGTGGGTGCCGGCACGGTCGAGTTCGTCGTCTCCGGGGAGCGGCCCGACGAGTACTTCTTCATGGAGATGAACACCCGCCTCCAGGTCGAGCACCCCGTGACCGAGGCAGTGACCGGCCTCGACCTGGTGGACTGGCAGCTCCGGGTGGCGGCCGGCGAGCCGCTGCCGCTCCGCCAGGACCAGGTCCGCTTCGCCGGGCACGCCGCCGAGGCCCGGATCTGCGCCGAGGACCCAGGGCGCGGGTTCCTCCCGGCCACCGGCACGGTGGTGGCCGTCCACGAGCCGGGCGGCCGGCCCGGCGTCCGGGTCGACTCCGCCTTGCGGGCAGGGACCGTCGTCGGGACCCGGTTCGACCCGATGCTGGCCAAGGTCGTCGCCTGGGGCGCCGACCGAGCCGAGGCCCTGGCTCGCCTCCGGGCGGCCCTGAGGGCGACCGCGATCTTCGGCGTCGTCACCAATGTCGGCTTCCTGGTCGACCTCCTCGGCCATCCCGACGTGGCGGCCGGCCGGTTCGACACCGAGCTCGTCGAGCGGCTGGCCGGTTCGGGTGCCCGTTCGGGTGCCGGTTCGGGTGCCCGTTCGGGTGCCGACGACGACGCCCTCATCGCTGCGGCCTGCCGGGTGCTGGGCGACCTCGCCCCGGACGGCCCGATCGTGGATCCGTGGGACGTCCCCGACGGGTGGCGGGTGGGCGGAGCGGCGCCGGTGGACGTGCGGCTCGGCCGGGACGGCCGGCCGGTGACGGTGTCGGTCACCGGCTCGCTCGGCGGCGCCACCGTCCGGGTCGACCGGGGGGAGGCCCAGCCGGTGTCGGCGGCATTCGACGGCGACGACCTGTCGCTGACCCTTCGGGGCATGACGAGCCGCTGGCGGACCTTGCCGGTGAGAGGCGAGGTCTGGGTCGGGCACGACGGCGAGGCCTGGAGGTTCGACGTCGAGCCGGTGGCGGCGGACCGCCGGATCCAGGGTCGGGCGGGCGCCGGGCCGGTGACGAGCCCGCTGCCGGGCGTGGTCGCCGCCGTCCACGTCGCCGCCGGCGACCGGGTCGCCGCCGGGCAGGTGCTGGTGGCGGTGGAGGCGATGAAGATGGAGCATGGAGTGGTGGCGCCGGGCGACGGTGTGGTGGGGGCAGTCCTCGTCCAGCGGGGCCAGGCGGTCGTCATGGACCAGGCGCTCGTCGAGATCGCCGACGGCGGGGAGGGCACCTGAGGTGACGGCCGAGACGGCAGGCGGGCCTGTACGGACGGCACCCGGACCTGTACGGACGGCACCCGAGACGGCGGCGGCGCCGTTGGCTCCCGCCCCCGTCCGGCGCCGGCCCGGGTTCCCGGCGGCGGTGACCATCTGGGAGGTCGGCCCGCGCGACGGCCTGCAGAACGAGCGGGCGGTGGTCCCCACCGAGGTGAAGGCCGACCTCGTCATGCGGCTGGTCGGCGCCGGGCTCCGAACGGTCGAGACCACCAGCTTCGTCAAGCCCTCGCTGGTGCCCCAGCTGGCCGACGCCGAGCGGCTCTTCTCCCTGATCGAGCGGTCCCCGGGGGTCCGCTTGCCGGCGCTGGTCCCCAACCGGGCCGGCCTCGACCGGGCCCTTTCCTGCGACGTCCGCGACATTTGCGTGTTCGCCAGCGCCACCGAGAGCTTCGCCCGAAGGAACCTCAACCGGACGGTGGAGGGGGCGCTGGCGATGTTCGCCCCCGTCGTCGCCGGTGCCAAGGCCGCCGGGCTCGGCGTGCGGGCGTACGTCTCTATGTGCTTCGGCGACCCGTGGGAGGGCGCCGTGGCCCCCGAGCGCGTGGTGGCGGTGAGCGAGCGCCTGCTCGGCATGGGATGTGACCAGGTGAGCCTGGGCGACACCATCGGGGTGGCCACCACCGGGCAGGTGATCGACGTGCTGGAGCGCATGGAGCGTGCCGGCGTCGGCACCGATCGACTGGCGGTCCACTTCCACGACACCTACGGCCAGGCCCTGGCCAATTCGCTGGCCGCCGTCGAGTGCGGCGTGACCACGATCGACGCCTCGGCCGGAGGCCTGGGGGGCTGCCCGTTCGCCCGGAGCGCCACCGGCAATCTGGCCACCGAGGATCTGTGCTGGGCCCTGGCCGGCCTCGGGGTCGGCACCGGCGTGGACCTGCGGGCGCTGGCGGCCACCTCGGTGTGGATGGCCGGCCGGCTCGGCCGGTCGAGCCCGTCGCGGGTGGTCCAGGCGCTGGCCTCCCGAGCCGAGGAGGACCGATGAGCACGCCCGTACCCGCCTTCCGGAGCCTGTCGCCCGAGCACGAGGAACTGGTGTCGACGGTGCGCCGCTTCGCCCTGGACGAGGTGGCGCCGGTCATCGGCGGCTACTACGAGCGGGGAGAGTTCCCCTATCCCCTGGTGGCCAAGATGGGGGAGATGGGGCTGTTCGGGTTGCCCTTCCCCGAGCGCTACGGCGGCATGGGCGGGGACTGCTTCACCCTGTGCCTGGCACTCGAGGAGCTGGCCCGGGTCGACTCGTCGGTCGCCGTCACCGTCGAGGCCGGTGTCGGGCTCGGCGCCATGCCGATCTACCGCTACGGCACCGAGGCCCAGCGCCAGCGCTGGCTGCCCGACCTGTGCGCCGGCCGGGCCCTCGGCGCCTTCGGGCTGACCGAGCCGGGGGGCGGCTCGGATGCCGGTGCCACCCGCACGACCGGGCGCCGGGAGGGCGACCAATGGGTGATCGACGGGGCCAAGGCCTTCATCACCAATTCCGGTACCGCCATCACCTCGTTCGTCACCGTGACGGCGGTCACCGGCAGGGAGGCCGGTGGCCGGCCGGTGATCTCGGCCATCGTCGTGCCGGCCGGCACGCCGGGCCTGACCGTGGCGCCGGCGTACTCCAAGGTGGGCTGGAACGCCTCGGACACCCACGAGCTGGCGTTCTCGGGCTGCCGGGTCCCCGGTGACCACCTCTTGGGCCAGGAGGGCCGCGGCTACGCCCAGTTCCTCTCGATCCTCGACGAGGGGCGGGTGGCCATCGCCGCCCTCTCGGTGGGGCTGGCCCAGGGATGCATCGACGAGTGCGTGCGCTACCTCGGCCAGCGGGAGGCGTTCGGCCGCAAGATCGGGGAGTCCCAGGTCCTCCAGTTCAAGATGGCCGACATGGAGGCTCGGGCCCACGTGGCTCGCCTGGCCTGCCACGACGCCGCGGCCAGGGTGGTCGCCGGCCAGCCGTTCAAGAAGGAGGCGGCCATCGCCAAGCTGGTCGCCTCCGAGGCGGCGATGGCCAACGCCCGTGAGGCCACCCAGATCTTCGGCGGCTACGGCTTCATGAACGAGACGCCCGTCGGGCGCTTCTACCGCGACGCCAAGATCCTCGAGATCGGTGAGGGCACGTCCGAGGTCCAGCGGATGCTCATTGCCCGCGAGCTCGGGCTGCCCCCGAGGGCATGACCGCCGGTGCCGGGCCGCTTCCCGGTCGCCGAACCCGTCGCTGGCGGCCGAGTCCACGGGCCGGGGAGGCAGGGGGTTAGAGTGGACGCCAGAGGGGATCGTCCTGCCAGTGGCGCAGGGCGGCCCGTGGTGCGTCCTCAAGTTGTGGGAGGGTCGTGATGACGCTGTCGACCAACGGGGCTTCTCCGGCCAACGGGGCTTCTCCGGCCAACGAAAAGGTCCCGGCGCTCCAGGCGGCGGCCGACGGTGTGGCGGGGAGCACCGGAGCGGACCAGCTCGGTGAGGAGGTCCTGGCCGGGGAGCCGGCGGTCGAGGGCGGCTACGCAGATTACGAGGTGGCGGTCGAGGCTCCGGCCCGGCGGCGCCGGTTCCGGTTCAAGAAGTACCAGGAGCTTCCGGCCCACGACGTCGCCGGCCCGATGCGGGTGCGGATCGCCGACCTCGAGGGCCAGCTCGAAGAGGTGCGCAACCGCCAGCCGGACCTGTCCAAGCTGAGCAAGGCCGACCTCGGCGTGCTGGCCAGCGACGCCGCCGCCAGCATCCTCCGGGTAGCCAGGACGGAGGCGGACGAGTCGGCAGCGGCGGCGCAGACGCTGCTGGTCGAGGCTCGGGCCGAGGCGACCCGTAGCCTCGAAGAAGGCCGCCAGGAGGCCGAGGAGGTCCGCCGGGCGGCCGCCCGACAGGTGCAATCGCTCAAAGAGGGGACCGACGCCGAGATCCAGTCGAAGCGGGCGGCGTCGGAGACGGCGATCGCCGAGGCCGGGCGGGCGGCGAACGAGCAGGCGGCCCAGTTGGCGGCCGAGGCTCAGGCCTACTCGCGCCAGGCGCACGCCGACGCCGACGCCTACGCCGAGCAGGTTCGCACCGACGCCGATACCTACGCCAAGGAGACGAATGCCCAGACGGTGGGCCACGCCGAGCAGGTTCGCACCGACGCCGACGCCTACGCCGCCATGGTCCATGCCGACGCCGACACCTACGCCGGGGAGGCTCGCACCCGGGCCAGTGCCGATGCCACCCAGGTGCGAGGCGACGCCGACGCCTACTCCGAGCAGGTGCGAGCCGACGCCGACGCCTACTCGGTGGAGACGGTCCGCGAGGCCCGGATGTCGGCCGAGGTGATGCTGGCCGACGCCAAGCGGGAGGTCGACGCCCGCATGGCCGAAGCGAGGGTCGAGGCGGACAAGGTGGTGGCGGCGGCCATGGCCCGGCGAGAGAGCCTGTTCGACGACCTCGAGGCGCAACGGCGGCTGATGCAGTCCACCCTCGAGGATGCAGCCGCCATCCAGGCGGCCTTCGCCGAAGGTTACGGGCGGCTGCGCAAGACGCTCGACGAGTCGGTCGCCCACCTGATCGAGCCGGTGCAGCGGGCGAAGCGCCAGATCTCCAGCCTCGACCGGGAGCTGACCGAGCGCGACAGGGGCTGACTGCCGGGGCGGATGCCGCCCGGCCATCTCGTGCACCGCAAGCTCGCCGGGTGCCCGCGCCCCCCGAGTCGTTCCCCGGCGGGCGACACCGGCGACCGGTGACGTACGTCGTGGTGAATGTCTGACCGGCGCGCCGGACCAACGTCTGCCTCTCCGACGCCGAGCTGGCCGGAGCAGTACGTCGAGGAGCTCGGCGCAAACCTCGAAGTGAACGTCGTCAGGGGCCGCCGCAAGGGCGGGTTGCTCAGCCCCCGACCAACCTGATGAGGTCCCACTGTAGGTGCCGACCGATCTCAGGGCGGATCGCTGCGTCATCGCTCCCGCGCCGGTTGATCGGGGTCCTCCCGCTTGCTGAGGAGCCCGGTGTCGACTCCGATATCGTGCGAAACGAGCCAGCTCGAAACCGACGGGGGAGGTCGAGCCACGCCTCGACGGTCCCGAGGGGCGTTCGGACGAGGGCGTGCCCCTCGGTGAACAACGCGTCGAGCGCGTCCTGCGCCCATCGTTCTATCCAGGCCTCGGTCCGGATGACGGGGCCTTCAGGTGTGATCGCCAGCGCTTCGATGGCGGGTTCGCTCACGAGCGCCTCCACGAGCGCCGCCGAGCCGCCGACGTAGGTCCACGACAGGTCGATCTCGCTCGCCACGCACCAGGCACGGTCCTCTGGCCACCAGAGATTGGCCGTCCGGTTCGGCGGCTCTCGGGGGTAGCCGATGAGCGCCGCGTCCACCGGACCCTGGTAGAAGAAGTAGTTGCGGTCGGGGAGCCGGAGGCGCGGGCCGTCCGCTACCGCCCGGGGGATCGGATCGTCGAGAACGGAACTCGAGCCGTCGCTCGTGAGGCGGGCCCCTTGCCACCCGTAGCCGTCCCACAGCGAGAACCAGCACCGCTCCGGGTCCTCGGTGTGCTGGCGAAGGTGCTCGATCACGACGACGGCGTCCGGTGGGAAGAGGCTTCCTTCTCTGGGGCCCTGGCCCGACCACGGTGGCGGCGAATCGACGGGCTCGGGCGGCAGGGCCACCGAATGGAATTGGGCGTGGGGATCCAGTGGAAGCCCGCTCCAGG
>JBOGGE010000035.1:0-2017 GCA_050743865.1 Acidimicrobiales bacterium | reverse complement strand
GCCGGGCTGAGCGGTACCGCGTCCAGGAACCGCCGCCCGGCACCATTGTCGGAGAACGGGTAGTCGACGGAGAAGAGGAGCCGGTCGATGCCGAAGACGCTGAGGGCGCACTGGAAGGGGGGGAGCGTGAAGTACGCGCTCGTGGTGATGTAGAACTGGTCGCAGAAGTACTCGGCCACCCGGCGCTTGAGGTGGGTGGCCGCCGGGGAGAGCAGCGAGTCGGCGCGGGCGAGCGAGAAGGGGATGTTCTCGCCCATGTGGCCGATCACGACGCGCAGGCGTGGGTGCCGGTCGAGCACTCCGTTGACCACCAACCGGAGCGAGTGGAGCCCGGTCTCGGCGTGCCAGCCCCAGGCCGGCCCGGCGAGCACGTTGCTCACCTGGTCGGGCAGGCCGCTGAAGTAGGCGTCGAACACGGCCGGGGCGGGCGCCGTCGGGTGCAGGTAGATGGGAACGTCGAGCGATTCGGCACAGGCGAACACCGGGTCGAACTCCTCTTCGTCGAGGAAGCGGCCCTTCACGTGTCCGTGCACCATGGCGCCCTTGAAGCCCAGCTTCGTGACGCACCGTTCAAGCTCGGTCGCCGCCGCGTCCGGCGCCGGCATTGGAAGGAGGGCGAACCCGGCGAAGCGGTCTGGATGCGCCGCCACCGTGTCGGCCAGGAGGTCATTGGCATCCCGGGCGGTGGCGATGGCGTCCGCCGGAGCTTGCAGGTGGGTGCCGGGGGAGGATGCTGAGAGCACCTGGACGTCGATACCCGCCTCGTCCATGTCGGCCAGGCGCTGTTGGCCCATCTCGGCCAGACGAGCGCCGATCTCGGGCTTCCGGCCTGGTCCGTGCACCGGCAGACCCGGCGCGGTGAAGTGCTCCTCGAGTGCGATCACGCGCATGGCACACCTCGATCCAATTCGACGGCTCGCCCAGCCACGCCACGGACATGCCGCAGGAGGTGCCAGCCGCACATTGCCTGTCGATCGCTACCCACCCTACCATGGTCGTGTGGAACAGAGCCGGCCGGGCAGGCGATGACCGAGGCGTCCCCCTTCCCCGACGAGACCGATGTCATGGTGGTGGGTGGCGGACCCACCGGCCTGGCGGCGATGGTGGAGCTCGGTCGGCGGGGCATCCACAGCGTGGTCGTCGAGCCGAGGACCGCTCTGTCGGAGGTACGTCCGAGGGCCAAGACGACGAGCATCCGCACCATGGAGCACTTCCGGCGCTGGGGCCTTGCCGACACCCTCCGGGCGGCGGCCTTCCTGCCCGTCGGATGGTCCCAGGACATCGTCTTCTGCGTCAACCTGTTCGGACCAGAGATTGCCCGCTTCACCGGGTGTTTCGGGATGACGACCGACCGGTCGGAGGTGTTCGCCGAGACCAGCCAGCAGATTCCCCAGTTCGTGGTCGAGGGTGTGCTCCGCGATGCCGTCCGCTCCCTGCCGACCTGCCGAGCGATGTTCGGCTGGCGAGCCACCGGGCTCGTCGAGGACGACTCCGGCGTGACGGTCGAGATCGTCGACGCCGGAGGGATCTCCCGGCATGTCCGGAGTCGGTTCGTCATCGGGTGCGACGGCGCCACCAGCATGGTGCGGCGCGCCATCGGATCGAACTTCCGGGGGGTCGTGGACGCCCGTCAGAACTTGACCGCCGTGTTCGCCGCACCCGGCCTGGCCGAGCGCGTGCCCCACGGTCCTGCCATCCAGTACTGGGTCCTCCAGCCCGGCGCGTCGGCGTACATGGGGAGGCTCGATCTCGGCGAGCGGTGGTGGATCGGGCTCATCGGGGTCGACGGGGAGCTCACCGAAGCCCAGGTGCGGTCCTGCATCGAAGCTGCGGTCGGGGCACCGGTCGGGATCGAGCTGCTCGGCACCGATCCGTGGGTCGGCCGCATGTTGAACGCCGACCGCTATTCGACCTCGCACGTCCTCCTTGCCGGCGATGCAGCGCACCTCAATCCCCCCTGGGGAGGGCACGGCTTCAACACCGGGATCGGCGACGCGGTGAACGCGGCGTGGAAGGC
>JBOGGE010000034.1:0-17490 GCA_050743865.1 Acidimicrobiales bacterium | reverse complement strand
TCGTCGTGCCGCTCAACGCGTGGTGGAGCGCCGACGAGCTCGACTACGGGCTGCGCGACTCCGGATCGAAGGTCGTCTTCCTCGACGACGAGCGGCTCGAGCGCCTGGCCGACGTGCTCGCCGGTCTCGACCTCGCGACGATCGTCGCCCGCGCGCCGGAAGGCACCGGCGGCCCCGGCGTCGAGCGGTGGGAAGACGTGCTGGGCACGGTCCCCGCCGACGCCGAGCTCCCCGTCGTGGACCTCGAGCCCGAGGACCTCGCCACCATCTTCTACACGTCGGGCACGACCGGCCGGCCCAAGGGAGCCGTCGGCACCCACCGCAACACCTGCTCGAACCTGATGAACCTGTACTTCGTGAACAGCCGGGCCCAGATGCGCCACGGCCCGCCGCAGGATGGCCCGCCGCAGGATGGCCCGCCGCAGGATGGCGCCGGGCAGGATGGCCCGCCGCAGGGTGGCGCCGAGCAGGGTGGCCCGCCGCCGGCTCCCAACTGCTACCTCCTCACGGTGCCGTTCTTCCACGCCACCGGGTGCCATGCCGTGCTCGTCACCGCCACCGCCTTCGGCACCAAGCTGGTGCTGGTCCACCACTTCGACGCCGAGCGGGCGCTGGAGCTCATCGAGCGGGAGCGGGTGACCGTCTTCGGCGGGGTGCCGACGATCGCCATGCAGATCCTCGACTCCCCCGACCTCGGGCGCCGGGACCTGTCGTCGGTCCGCTCGGTCTCCTACGGCGGGGCGCCGGCCCCCCCCGACCTGGTCCGCCGCATCCGCCAGGTGTTCCCGGTCGGGCAACCCGGCAACGGCTACGGCCTGACCGAGACGTCGGCCGCCACCACCATGAACAGCGGCGACGACTACGTGGCCAAGCCCGACAGTGTGGGGCCGGCAGTGCCGGTGAACGACGTGGCCGTGGTGGCCGAGGGCTTCGAGGGCGAGGAGCCGGTCCACCTCGGCCCGGGGCAGCCGGGCGAGCTGTGGATCAAGGGGCCCAACGTGGTGCGCGGGTACTGGCAGCGTCCCGAGGACACTGCCCTGGCGTTCACCCGCGGCTGGCTGCACACCGGCGACATCGCCAAGGTGGACAGCGAAGGGTTCGTGTACATCGTCGACCGGGCCAAGGACGTCATCATCCGCGGCGGCGAGAACGTCTACTCCGTCGAGGTGGAGGGCGCGCTCTTCGAGCACCCGGCGGTGGCCGACTGCGCGGTGATCGGGGTGCCCCATCCCGTCCTCGGCGAGGAGGTGGGGGCGGTGGTGGTGCTGCGGCCGGGAAGCAAGGTCGCCGCCGAGGAGCTGGCCGACCACGTCCGGCGGCGGCTGGCCGCGTTCAACGTGCCGACCCGCCTGTGGCTGCGCACCCAGCCCCTCCCCCACAACCCGGCCGGCAAGGTCGTGAAGCGCCAGCTGCGCGACGAGCTGTTGGGGGAGGCCGCGCCCGCCGGCTGAGGTCCGGCGCGGCGGCCCAGGTCGGCGGCCCCCGCCACGCACCCGCGCCGGCCCGGGGGCCGGCCACGGGCACGGGACCGATCCTCGCCCGGCGGCGGAGCGCCGGGCGGTCGGCTCAGCGGTTGGGCTGCGGGGTGAGCCGCAGGTAGGGCTTCAGGGTGGTGAACCCCTTGGGGAACTTCACCTTGGCGTCGTCGTCGGAGATGGCCGGCGAGATGATCACCTCTTCCCCGTCCTTCCAGTCCACCGGGGTGGAGACCTGGTAGTCGGCCGTCAACTGGAGCGAGTCCAGCACCCGGATGACCTCGGGGACGTTGCGTCCGGTGGAGGCCGGGTAGGTGAGGGTCAGCTTCACCTTCTTGTCCGGACCGATCACGAAGAGGGAGCGGACGGTGAGGGTGTCGTTGGCGTTGGGGTGGATCATGTCGTAGAGGTCGGCCACCTTGCGGTCCTCGTCCCCGATGACCGGGAAGTTGAGGGCCGAGCCCTGGGTCTCGGCGATGTCGGCCGACCAGCCCTTGTGCGACTGGACCGAGTCCACCGAGACGCCGATGATCTTGGTGTTGCGCTTGTCGAACTCGCCCTTCTCGTTGGCGAAGCCGCCCAGCTCGGTGGTGCACACCGGGGTGAAGTCCTTGGGGTGCGAGAACAGGATGCCCCAGCTGTCCCCGAGCCACTCGTGGAAGTGGATGGTCCCCTCGGTCGTGTCGGCAGTGAAGTCGGGGGCGGTGTCGCCCAGTCGAATTGCCATCAGGTCGGTCCTCCTTGGTGTCCGGCGGGACGCCCTCGGCGGGCGTTGTTCCCACGCAAACTAGCGGACCGACGGGTGATTGTCGACCGAACAGGTCACCTTTTGGCCTGGCACGGGTACCGGTCCGGGCCGTGCCATGATCGAGCGTCATGGGATGGGGAACCCCTCAAGTGTCGGTGTCGCGCCACGGCGCGGTCTCGGTGGTCACCATCGACCGCCCGGAGGTGCGCAACGCCGTCGACAGCGGCACGGCCGATCTCCTCCGCCAGGCGTTCGCCGGCGTCGACGACGACGGCGACGTCGGTGCGGCCGTGCTCACCGGCAGCGGCGGCACCTTCTGCGCCGGGGCCGACCTGAAGGCGCTGGCGACCGGCGACCGGCGACCGGTCCCCGAGCAGGGGCCCGCCCCGATGGGCCCGACCCGGACCACGCTGGGCAAGCCGGTGGTGGCGGCGGTCGAGGGCCACGCCGTGGCCGGGGGCCTGGAGCTGGCACTTTGGTGCGACCTGCGGGTGGCGGCCGAGGACGCCGTGTTCGGCGTCTACTGCCGGAGGTTCGGCGTGCCGCTGTGCGACCTTGGCACCGTGCGGCTGCCCCGGTTGATCGGCCACTCCCGGGCCATGGACATGATCCTCACCGGACGGGCCGTGGCCGGCCCCGAGGCCCTCGCCTTCGGCCTGGCCAACCGGCTGGTCCCGCCGGGACAGGCCCTGGCGGCGGCGATCGGCCTGGCCCAGGAGCTGGCCGCGCTCCCCCAGACCTGCCTGCGCAGCGACCGGCTGTCGGCGATCGAGCAGTGGGGCCTCGGCGAGGAGGAGGCAGCCGCCAACGAGGCGCGCCGGGCCCGGGACGTGATCGCCAGCGGCCAGGCCCTGGCCGGCGCCCGCCGGTTCGCCGGGGGGGCGGGCCGGAGTGGGGCGCCGGTCGGGGGCGCCGGCAGTCGCCCGGGCCGATGACCCCGGCAGCGTTCGACACGGTGGCGGCGTTCGACTTCGACGGCACCCTGACCCGCGGCGGGAGCGTCCTGCCGTTCCTGGCTCGCGTGCGGGGGCCGGTGCCGGTGGCGCTGGCCGTCCTCCGGAACCTGCCGGCCATCGCCCGGTCGGCCGTGCTCGGCGGCGCCGCCGGCGACCGGGTCAAGGAGTCCCTCTTCGTCCGCCTGCTGGCCGGCGTCCCGGCCGACGACGTGCGGGCGGCCGGCGTCGAGTTCGCCCGCCGCCACCTGCACCGGCGCCTCCGGGTCGACACCCGGGCCCGCCTCGAGTGGCATCGGGCCCAGGGCCACGCGGTGGTCGTGGTATCGGCGTCGCCGGAGTGCTACGTGGGACCGGCGGCCGAGCTGCTGGGAGCCGACGCCGCCCTGGCCACCCGCCTGGCCGTCAGCGGCGACCTCCTCACCGGCCGCTACGACGGGAAGAACTGCCGCGGTGGGGAGAAGTACATCCGGGTCATGGGCTGGCTGCGGGCCCGCGGCGGCCCCGACCGACCGGACCTGTGGGCCTACGGCAACAGCCGGGGCGACCTGCGCCTGCTGGCCGCCGCCGACCACGCCGTCGACACCGGCCGGCTCGGTCCCTTCGGGCGGCTGCGGCGGTACCCGTCACTCCGCACGGTTGTCGGGCGGCCCGCCGCCGACCGCCCGACCCCCGACCCGGCCTGAGGCCGCTCGCCCACCGGCTCACCGGGAAGCGTCCCGGCTACGCCTCCGGCCGCCCCTAGTTGGGGGGGGCCGGCCCCTCCTGCGGCGTGGTGTGCCCCGGCGCGCCACCACTACGATGACCTCGTCGCCCTGGCCGGCCCCGCTGGCCGGGGACACCGGAACAGCCCATCGAGATCCGGTCCGTGCCGCCCTGTCGTGCGACCCGGCGTGCCGGAGAAGGGAGTGCCCGTGTCAGTCCCGCAAGCGCTGGTGAAGGCCATCGAGGACCAGGAGCGGCTCGACGATCTCGCCCGCCCCCTGGTCGAGCTGGCCGGGAAGGCGACCCGTCCCGACGCCGTCAAGAACGCGCTGTCGGGCACGTGGCTGGGCCATCAGCTGCACCCGATGCTCACCGACCTGCCGCTGGGGGCGTGGGTCATGGCCGCCGCCCTGGACTGGACCGCCGGCCGGTCCGGGGCCCGATCGGCCCGGCGCCTGGTCGGCCTGGGCGTGCTGGCTGCCCTGCCGGCCGCCGCCTCCGGGGCGTCCGACTGGTCGGAGACCTACGGGGGCGAGCAGCGGATCGGGCTCGTCCACGCCGCGGCCAACGTGGCCGGCGTCGTGGTCCAGTCGGCCTCCTGGGTCGCCCGCCGGCGGGGCCACCGGTTGACCGGCATGGCGCTCAGCGCGGTCGGTCTCGGGACCGTTCTCGCCTCGGCCTACCTCGGCGGCCACCTCTCCTTCGTCCGGGGGGTCGGCATCAACCACACCGCCTTCGACGGCACGGTGGCCGACTGGACCGACGTCGCCGGGCTCGACGAGCTGGCCCCGGACAAGCCCGTCCGGGTCACCCCCGGCGGGGTGCCGGTGATGCTGGTCCTCCACGACGGCGAGGTCCGTGCCCTGTCGGCGACGTGCGTGCATGCCGGGGGCCCCCTCGACGAAGGGGACGTCGTCGACGGCTGCATCCGCTGCCCCTGGCACGCCAGCCGGTTCGCCATCGACAGCGGGAAGGTGGTCCGGGGCCCGGCCTCAATGGACCAGCCGGCCTGGGAGGTCCGGTCCGAAGCCGGCCGGGTCCAGGTGCGGTCCCCGGCGCCGTCACGGGGCTGACCGATCGGGACCGGCGCTAAGGGACGGCGTGCCGAGCCAGCACCAGGTCGCGCTCGAGGGTGTACCAGGCGCCGGCCCACCCCTCCGGCGTGCCCGGCTCGCCGGCGTCGTGGCGGACGTAGTGGCACACCAGGGACGGCTTGACGGCGAACACGGTGTCGTCGCCGAGGTGGGGGCTCTCAGCGTCGAAGAGATGGGTCACCAGCGGGCGGCAGCCCGGGGCGGAGGCCCGCAGGTGGAGATGGGCCGGGCGCCAAGGATGGCGCCCCGTGGCCGCCAGCAAGCGCCCGACCGGCCCGTCGTCGGGGATCTGGTAGTCGGTGGGGCGTACCGCCCAGAAGGTGAACCGGCCGTCGGCGGCGGTGACGAACCTGCCGCGGAGGTTCCCCTCCGGCTGGTCCGGATCCTGGACGGCGTACTTCCCGCTGGCCGCGTTCTGCCACACGTCGAGCAGCGCGCCCCCGACCGGGAGGCCGCTGCCGTCGAGGACGGTCCCCGAGACCCGGGCCGGGTCGCCGGAGCCGCCGGCCTCGGCGATGGAGGTCCCCATCTCCCGGAGGGGTGAGCCCGGGACGTAGAAGGGCCCGAGGACGGTCGACTCGGTGGCCCCCGTCTCGCCGTCGTGGTTGAGCAGGTCGACCAGCATGGACACGCCGAGGGTGTCGGAGAGGAGCACCATCTCCTGGCGGGCCGGCGTGCACGTCTGGCCGACAGCGGTCAGGAAGTCGACGGCGGCCGCCCACTCCCCCTCGGTCGGGCGCGTCTCGGTCACGAAGTCGTGCAGGTGGCGCACCAGGCGCTCCACGAGGAACCGCAGCCGGTCGTCCGGCGCGCCGGCGAAGCTGGCGACGACGGCGGCGGTGATGTCCTCAGGGCCGGTAGCTGGTGCCTCGGGCAGGTCGGGAGCGGTCACGCCCCCTACGATATTGCCGCGCCGTCCCGGAGGCGCCCGGCGGCTCATGCCGGTGGTCTTGCCGGTGCCGTCGGGGCCGAGCACGCCGAGCACCGTCCCGGCCGGGGCGGCCAGGTCGACGCCGGCCAGGGCCTGCGTGTCGCCCTCGCGCTTGGTGAGGCCCCAGACCTCGATCACGTGATGGGCCACCGAATGTCCTTGCTTGACGACCGGCGGGCAACCGGGCAACGAGAAGGCCGAACCTGCCGGTCGTCAAGTAAAATGCGGCCGGTGCGACCCGACGGCGGCATCCTGGGGGGCGGCGAACCGGCGGGGAACGGCGCCGCCCGGCGACGGACCGGCGGCGAACCGGCCCGGCGGGCCGGCCGGCCACGCGGGGCGACGCGGGACCGGATCCTCGACATCGCGCTCGGCCTCTTCACCGACCGCGGCTACGAGAAGACCTCGCTGCGCGAGATCGCCGACGCGCTCGGCTTCACCAAGGCGGCGCTTTACTACCACTTCGAGCGCAAGGAGGACATCCTCCTGGCGCTGCACCTCCGCCTCCACGAGCTCGGTCACGAGACGCTCGACCACCTCGCCGTGAACGGGAACGCCCCCGAGCCGGCGGCGACGTGGCTGGCCCTGATCGACGACTTCATCGACCAGGTGCTGGCCAACCACGAGCTCTTCCTCTTCCACACGAGGAACCGCACTGCGCTGGCGACGATCGACCACACCGCCCACGCCGCCGACCACGACGACATGGAGCAGGCCGTCCGCCGGTTCCTCGGCGACCCTGCCATCCCGGTCGACCTGCGGGTCCGGATGGCGTGCGCCATCGGCGCCGTGACGGGCGGGCTGATGGGCCCGCTCATGGGCACCGGCGAGCTGTTCCCCGACGCCGGCCCCGACGAGGTGGCGGCACTGGTCCGCGACGCCGTCCACGACCTGCTCGGCGGCCCACAGGCGCCGCCGGGGCCGGGACGCCCGGGGAGGGGCCGGGAACGGGCGCCGGCGCCCCGCCGCCGCCCTCGGGCCACGTAGCCGTCGCCGGAGCGCCGGCATGCCCTGGCGGCGCGTACCGCCGGCACGCCCTGGTGGCGCGGGCCGGCGCTCCGGCGGTCAGGCGAGGGAGGGAGTGGTCAGGGTCACCAGGTCGACGCACGACGGCGGGACCGGGCGCCCGAGGAGGAAGCCCTGGACCACGTCGCAGCCGAGGTCCCGGACGGCCCGCAGCTCGGCGTTGGTCTCGACCCCCTCGGCTACCACCTCGAGCCCCAGGTCGTGGGCCAGGCGGACCACCGCCAGCATGATGCGGGTGTCCCCGTGCTCGGCCACGTCCTTGACGAAGCTGCGGTCGACCTTGAGCTGGTCCACCGGCAGCCGGCGGAGGTAGGCCAGCGACGAGTACCCGGTCCCGAAGTCGTCGATGGCCAGCTGGACGCCGAGGTCCTTCAAGACGGTGAGGGTGGACTGGTGGTCGACGTCCTCGCCGAGGAGGACCGTCTCGGTGATCTCGAGCACGAGGGAGGTGGCCGCCATCCCCGTGGCCTCGAGGATGCGGGCCACCCGGCGCACGAAGTCCCGGTCGTCGAGCTGGCGGGCGGAGACGTTCACCGCCATCCGCGGGATGGTGCCCATCACCTTCGCCCACTCCATCGCCTGGCGGCACGCCTCTTTCAGGACCCACTCGCCGATCTCCACCATGAGGCCCGACTCCTCGGCGATGGGGATGAAGTCGAGCGGCGGCACGACGCCCCGCTCGGGGTGATCCCAGCGCAGGAGCGCCTCGAAGCCGGCCACCGTCCCCCGCCGCGAGTCGTACACCGGCTGGTACACCAGGCGGAGCTCGCGCCGCTCCAGCGCCTGGTGGAGCCCGGCGGTGGTGGCGAAGCTGACCACGTCGGTGCCCTCGTCGATCTCGACCACGGCCACCCGGTTCCGCCCGGCACGCTTGGCGCTGTACATGGCACCGTCGGCCCGGGCCAGGACCTCTTCCGAGAGCCGACCGGACAGCTCGACGGTCGCCACGCCGGCGCTGATCGTCACCCGGACCTCGCCACCGTCCACGGTGATCGGCTCGGCGGCGGCGACCCGGATCTGCTCGGCCCGCCGCTGCCCCTCGGCGGCCGGGTTCGACAGGCCCTCGAACAGCACCACGAACTCGTCACCCCCCAGGCGGGCCACCACGTCGCCCGGCCGCACGCTGGCCAACAACCGTGCCGCCGTCTCGAACAGGACGGCGTCGCCGCAGGCGTGCCCGTAGACGTCGTTCACCGCCTTGAAGTCGTCCACGTCCACGTACACCACGGCCAGGCCGTCCGGGCTACGGGCCAGGTGGGCCAGCGCCCGGTCGAGCTGGTCGATCAGCGCCATCCGGTTGGACAGCCCGGTGAGGGTGTCCCGCAGGGCCTGCTCGGCCAGCCGCTGGTGCAGCGACTCGATCTCGGCGTCGAAGCGCTTGGCCATGCCGACCAGGCTGGCCTGGCTGCTGCGCACCACCATGGCCGACACCTCGTCCAGGAGGTCGCCGCTGGCGCCGAGGCCTTGCCCCTCCTCGGCCAGGATCCGGCAGGTGATCTCGCTCCACCACAGGTTCATGCGGGTGAGCATGGCCACCGACAGGCGTCCCACGCCGGGCCGGGGGTGGTCGTCATCTCCACCGGGCCCGGCCGCACCGCCGTCGCCGGCCGGGGCGGCGCCCGGGCCCGGCCCGGGCCCGTTGGTGGTGCCGTCGCCGGCAGGCTCGCCGGCCGCTCGGGGCAGGGGAGCGATCGACCGTCCCCCCCGCGGGACCGGGTCCATCGTCCGGGCGAACTCCCGGGCCACCAGGTCGCGCTCGTGGGCGGCGGCACCGCCGACCGAGGAGATCTCCGTCCGTTCGGCGACGTTGGCCGACTCCCCGGTTCGCAGCCAGCGGACTATGGACTGGGTGGCGATTGCGCTGATGTTCCACAGCGGGTCGTCCTCGAAGTCGGCGCCCCCGGCGCTGCGGGAGCGGTAGCGCTCCTTCATGAAGGCCAGGATCTCCGGTTCCCGGGCGGCCAGGGCGGTGGCGAGGGCGTGGCGCAGGCGTCCCGGCCCGTCACCGGCCGTGCCACCGCCGGCCCACGCCGGGGTTGTCGTGCCGGACGACCAGCCATTGTCAGAGAGCTTCCCCACCCCGGAGATATCGGCATCACTCGTGCAACCCTTGACCGCCCGGCGACCGGACGGCGGGCAGCGCCCAGGTCAACTGGGCACGACGACAGGTCCCCGGTCAACCGGGCATGGCGACAGGTCCCCGGTCAACCGGGCACGACGGCGCCGCCCCGCACGCCCCCGGGGTAGCCGGGGACGGCTGTGGAAAGGTCCCCCAGGTGCGGCGCGTCGCCGTAGCTGGTGGACCGCCCGGCGGTGGTCACGTCCAGGTACCCCTGCCCCGTCCTGGTGGCCAGGAGGGCGACGGTGCCCGGACCGCCGCCGGTGCCGGCCGCCGACCCGGAGAAGGCGGCATTGCCGAAGGAGAAGATCCCCCCGTCGGAGGCGACCTCCCAGTAGCCGCCGCCTGTCGGGGTGGCGGCCATGCCCACCACCGGCTGGTTGAGGGGCTTCCCGCCCATCGAGCCGTGGAAGGCGGCATTGCCGAAGGAGAAGATCCCCCCGTCGGAGGCGACCTCCCAGTAGCCGCCCACCCCGCCGCTGGGCTTGCCGAATGTGGGCGAGCCCGGAAGCGGCTGGAGCGACGCCGGCTGGTAGTAGTGGCCGACGATCTGGAGATAGCGCCAGTTGCCCTGCCCGCCGTCCTGGCCCAGGGCGTAGCCCAGGGCGCCCCACTGGCCCATGCCGATGCCGTGGCCCCACCCGTGCCCGGTGACCTGGAGCGACTGGGACGACTCCGAGGTGACGGTGAACCAGTTGGACTGGAGGACTGTCCGCCCCAGGCTGCCGTCGACCTGGGCCAGGAAGGTGGCCACCAGCACGGTGCCCTGCTGGCCGTTGCCGGCCAGGGTGACCTGGGTGACCCGACCGCCCCATGTCCCGAAGCCGTTACGGTCGCCCCGAGCCACCGTCACCGACGGCGCCGGTCCGTACTGCGGCCAGTTGTCGGACATGGCGACCAGGGGCACCGAGGCCGTCCACGTGTGGTGGACGTTGCCCGAGACGGCGTCGCCGGCGTCGGGCACCGGGGTGAAGGGCGACCCTTCGGCGGCGCTCGACGTGTAGCCGCCGGTCGACGAGGAGTACTCGGTGGTGGCGATCCGCCCGCCCGGCATGACCATCACCTGGCCGGCGGTGTCCTGGGCGGCCGCCGCGCTGGCCGGGGTCAGGTACCGGGTCCCCCGGTAGGTCTGGCAGGTCAGGTCGCAGGTGTCGGCATAGCCGCCGTAGCCGCCCAGGTCGCTCAGCACGTAGGACCGGGCGGCGACCGCCTGGGCCTCGAGCTCCTGGAACCCCCACGGCTCGTCCTGGGGACCGGGACCGCCCAGTGTCGCCCACGACGACGGCGACTCCCCGGGCACCACGTCGGCCACGTACTCCTCGAGCGGGAGGGTGTCGACCGTGCGGGACTGGCCGTTCGAGTTGTAGGCGCCGGCAACGACCCCCTGCAGGTTGGTCGACTGTGTGCCGGCGACGCAGAGGGTGAGCAAGTCGGCGGGGCTCACCGGGCTGGCCACCGGTGTGGCGACGGGCGCCTGGCCGGTGGGTGCCCACGGCCCGCCGCACCCTGTGCCCCGTGTGACGTCCCACCGGCCGCTCCCGATCGGGTGGAACCGCACGGCCGGGGCGCCGGCCACGCCCGGCCCCGACACCCCACCCGAGGAGGCGACGATCACGTCGAGTGTGTCGTTCTCGGTCATGGCGATGCGCACGTCGGTCGAGTCGGCCGGCAGGACGGCCGGGGCGGCTGCGGGGGCCAGCACCGGCACCTGGGCACGCTGCGGACCGGCCACGGCCCCGGCCGCCGGGGCCAGGCCGAAGGTGGCGGCCATCCCGGCGGACAGCGCGGCGGCGACGAGCCCCCCGGGGGTCGATCGGATGCGGCGTTGCGTCGTTCGGCGGATCGGCGGATGCTATCGGCCGGGTGCCGCCGGCGTCGCCCGCCGCGCCGAGGTGAGGTCAGCGGGGCGGCGTCCCCTACACTCGCTCGCCGTGCCCAGGGTCGACCAGGTCATCCCCTCGCTCGCCAGCCGCGACGCCATCGGCATCCATACCCTGGCCCTGACCGGGGCGCTGCGAGCCGCCGGCATCGAGTCGGAGATCTACTACGGCTCCTGCACCCCCGACGTGGCCGGGCGGGCCCGACCGCTGGCCGAGCTGGGGCGGGCGTCAAGGGGGCGCTTCCTCCTCTACCAGGCGTCGATCGGCAGCCCGGTGTTCGACGTGCTGGCCGCCCGGAGCGAGCCCAAGCTGGTCAACTACCACAACATCACCCCGGCCCGGCTGCTGGCGCCGTGGGAGCCGGCCGTCGGCTACGAGGTGAGCCTGGGCCGCACCCAACTGGCCCGGCTGGCGCCGCACAGCGGGTTGGCGGTGGCCGACTCGGCCTTCAACGAGGGCGAGCTGGTCCAGGCCGGGTACGCCCGGACGGCGGTCGTTCCCCTCCTCATCGACATGACGGCGACCGCCCCCGAGCCCGATCCCGGGCTGGCCACCCGCCTGGAGGCGGCCAAGGCCGGCGGGGGCACCGACCTCCTGTTCGTCGGAAAGGTGTCGCCCCACAAGGCGCCGCACGACCTGGTCAAGATGCTGGCCGTCTACCGCAGGCTGTACGACCCCCGGGCCCGCCTTCACCTGGTGGGCTCGCCCCTGGGCGAGCGCTACGGGCCGGCGCTGGCCGCCTTCGTCCACGACCTCGGGCTCGAGGCGGCGGTCTCGGTGACCGGTTCGGTCAGCGAAGCCGGCCTCGAGGCGTACTACCGGGCGGCCGACGTCTTCGTGTGCGCCTCGGACCACGAGGGGTTCTGCGTGCCGCTGGTCGAAGCGATGGGCCACCACGTCCCGGTCGTCGCCTACGGCGTCACCGCTGTGCCCGAGACGGTGGGCGACGCCGGCCTGCTCCTGGCGGGCAAGGAGCCGCTCCGCTTCGCCGCCGCCGTGGCCCGGGTGATGGGCGACGGCGACCTGCGCCGGCGGCTGGCCCGGGCGGCCGAAGGGCGGGTGCGGGCGCTGGCCGTGGAGAAGTCCACCGAATGTTTCGTCGGGCTGGTGCGGGGGGCGGTCGGCGGGTGACCTCGGGCCTCTGGGCGGGGCGGGGCGAGGGGAGGCGGAGCGGGGCGGGGCGAGGGGAGGCGGAGCGGGGCTGGGCGAGGGGAGGCGGGGAGGCGGGGCGGCGGGGAGGCGGGGCGGCGGGGCGCCGGCCGGAGCGCCGGCCCGTGCGGGGTACCCTGGCCCGGTGAAGATCCAACGGAGGTTCGGCGTGCCGTTCCTCGTCCTCGGCGTGCTCACGCTGCTGGTGGTGGCGGCCGCCATCCTCGGCGTGGTCCAGGCCCCGACAGGCACAGACCTCTCGGTGCACAACGCCGTCAACCAGACGCTGACAGCCGAGCGAGTGACGGGCAACTTCACCCAGTCCGGCACGCCCGGGACGGTCCACTTCACCTTCGTGGCGCCCGACCACGTCACCGCGTACCTGGCGGAGCCGAACAAGGGAGCGAGCCAGGCCCCCAGGTCCTCCACCGGCCCTTCCGCCAAGAACGTGCTCGAGCCGGTGATGACCCTCGGGACGCTGTCCGGCTTCCGGGGGAACGGAGCCAAGTTCGTGATCTCGAAGCCCATCGCCGCCCTCGAGACGGGTAAGCCCGATCCCTCGCTGACGGGATCGTTCCGGGCGATCGCCACAGTGGCGACAGGGTACGTGGTGCGGGTCCGGGAGGACATCGCCGTCGCCAAGGGCGGCCGCCAATTCTCCGAGCAGATCGACTACAAGATCCAACGGGTGGACGGCTGGACGAGGACCTGACGCTCGTCCTGGCCGCCATGACCCGGGAAGTCCGGGCACTGGCCCGGCGGCTCTCACTCCGGCCCGCCGACCTGGCCGGGGCGCGCCGGGCCTGGCGGGGACCGGGGAGAGTGGTCGCCGTCGTCGGCATCGGTCCGGCCGCAGCCGGGCGGGCGACCGAGCTCCTCCTCGACGCCCTCGGTGCCGGCCGGGTGCTGGTGGTAGGGATCGCCGGCGCCGTCGACCCGGCCCTACGGGTGGGCGACGTGCTCCTGCCCGAGCTCGTGGTCGACCGGGGAACCGGCAACGCCTACCGGTCACACCGCCCCCGAGCACGTGGCGTCCTCGTCACGTCGAACGCCATCGGCGGCAACCTGGCCGGCGGGGACGGCCCGGGGGGCGGGGGTGACGCCAACGGCGGGGGTGAGGCCAACGGCGGGGGTGAGGCGCTGGCAACGACCGTGGGCGGGGTAGTGGCGACCGAGATCGCCGCCGGGGCCGATCTCCCCGGCCCCGCCACAGCCGTCGACATGGAGACGGCAGCGATCGCCGCCGCCTGCGAGCGGCGAGGCGTCCAGTGGTCGGTGGTCCGGACGATCAGTGACGTGCCCGGCACCCTGGACGAATCGGTGCTGGAGCTTGTACGGCCGGACGGCACCCTCGACGTCCGTGCGGTGGCCCGCCTCCTGGCCCGGCGCCCCGGCGAGATGCGCCACCTGGCGAGGATCGGGTGGGACGCCGCCAAGGCGCTGCGGGCGCTGACGCCGGCAATCCTCCGGGAGCTGTGACCGGGGGCGCCGGCGGATCGTGCCCCCTCCGTTCTCTCCGCGCCCTTCAGAGAACTTCACACGACCCGCCGGTCCCGAAGTGGTCCGCCGGTCCCCGCCACTGATACGACATTATTTTACCGTTCGATTCCACTCTCCGCAATAGTACGTTACAAGATTCTGTACAGCAGAATTGCCGGGAGCAACCGCGGTCGCAGTCCTGCGGGCGGAGGCAGCAACGTGCCCGTCCTGCACGTCGCTGACCAGGGATGGAGCTCCCGCGCTCGACGGGGCGCCGCTCCGCCCCCGACAATGGGCGGGTGACCTCTTCCGGAACCGGGCCCACTGCCGCCGTCTCGCAGCGCCAGCACATCCTCGATACCGCCCTGTCGCTCATGGCCCAGCGCGGCGTCGACGGCACCAGCATGCGGGATCTGGCCGCCGCCTCCGGCCTCAACGTGGCCTCCCTGTACCACTACTTCGCCTCCAAGCGCGAGCTCCTGGTGGCCGTCCTCGAGGAACGCGGCTTCATCGACGAGCTGGCCGCCGCCGGGAGGGCCGCCATCACCAGGGACGAAGTGGACGGTGTGGCCAGCATGCTGGACGAGATCCTCGGGTCGATGCTCGAGGTGGAGGACTTCATCAGGTTGATGCTGGGCGAGGTCATGCGGGGCCAGGAGACGGCGTTCACCGTGGGCGTCGAGCTCTTCGACGCCACCCAGACGGCCCTCGAGAGCTGGCTCGAGGAGACCGAGCCCACCGTGTGCGACGGTCCGGGCGCCCCGGCGGTGGCGCGGGTGCTCCGCGCATTCATCGTCGGTCTCTTCTTCGAGCATCTGTCCGGGATCATCGACGGCGACACCGGTCTCGCCTTCCACGAGCGGGCCACGGAGGCAGCAGCGGTCCTCCGGGCCAGGCTGTGAACCGGCGTCCGACCGAGATCAGCGAGTAGCGGGCCCGTCTGGGCGCCCGGCAGCTGACCGGGTCGCCGCCTCCCTCTCGGCGCCGGCGAGACCCTGCATGGCCTTTCTGCCTCCGGGCGATGACCGGACGCTTCTCCGTCGATCACGGGCTGGCGGTGACGAGCAGTGCGCCGAGGGCAGCCAGGCGGTGCCGAGGCAGCCGTCGTGGTCCTCGATCCCGCAGTGGACCAGAGGAGGCCGACCGCGGTGGCCGGTCAAGGCTTGGAGCCATGAGGAGGCGGTTGGGACCGACGAGGACCGCCCACCGGCACCGGCTGGTCCGACACAGGTTGGCCGGCGTCCTCCACGATGAGGAGCCGGCCCGGGGTCAGGAGGACGAACCCGGGTCCGGGAGCTTCGCCGGTCCCGCCTCCTCAATCAGCCTCCATCTCGATCAGCCTCCATCTCGATCAGCGGCGGCCTGAAGTCGGAGGGGACCGGAACCTGGCGATCGTCGCCGCCGACTGGACCGGTGGCGGCGTCCCGCAGGCCGCCACCGTCACTGCTCGCCGTGCGCATGGGAGGGACATGGACGGATCCTGGGAGGCCGCCACCGGCCGCCGCCTCATCGCCCGGGGGCGGCGCCACCATGCCTGGAGGCCCGGCGCCGCCGGCACGGCCCCGACAGCTCCCACCGCCGACAACCTGAGTCCGCCCCGGGCAAGGTGCTCAGGGGCCAGCTGAGCGCTGAGCGCCCGGCGCTGCGAAAATGATCTGGTGGAGGACGTCCAGCCGTCGGAGCACCGTCGACCGAGAGGACTGCTTGCCGGCGCGCTCGTGGTCGCGGTGATCGGAGGCGTCATCGGAGGCGTCATCGCCGACACGATCAGCTCTCCAGCGACACCGGCACCGAGCTCGGCCACCTCGCCGGCGCGGTGCCCGGTGGCCAAGGTCGCTTCCGCCGACCTTCCGTCCGTCGTCACGATCCATGCCACCAACGGTTCCGGAGGCGGCACCGGCTCGGGCGAGATCATCCGCTCGAACGGGACCATCCTCACGAACAACCATGTCGTCGCGCCGGCCGTCGACGGCGGCGCGCTGAACGTGCTCTTGAGCAACGGGCGGTCCCTCGAAGCCAAGCTTGTGGGTCGCGATCCCCAGACCGATCTCGCCGTGATAAAGGTCGCCGGTGCGGGATCGCTACCGTCCATCCCGCTCGGCGACTCGGACACCCTCGCCATCGGCCAGCCGGTCATCGTCCTCGGGGCGCCGCTCGGCCTGTCGAGCACGGTGACGAGCGGCATCATCAGCGCGCTGGACCGCACCATCGAGGTCCCCGGAGAGGGAACAGGGTCGGCGCTCCTCATCGACGCCATCCAGACCGACGCCGCCATCAACCCCGGCAACAGCGGCGGCGCGCTGGTCGGCTGCGACGGCCACCTCGTCGGTATTCCTTCTGCCGGCGCTTCCCTTCCCTCCTCGTCGGGCGAGCCGAGCGGGAGCATAGGTCTCGGGTTCGCGATCCCCGTGAACCTGGCCAAGCGGGTCTCCGAGGAGATCATCGCGACCGGGAAGGTCACTCATTCCTACCTCGGCCTCCAGGCGGAGCCCCTGTCGACCGATCCGTTCACAGCCACCGGGAACAGGCGGGGACTGCTCGTCGACACTGTCTCTTCTGGGGGACCTGCCGAGCGTGCTGGGCTCCGGGTAGGCGACGTCATCGTGACCATCGGCGGCAAGCCGGCGGTGAGCACGGATCAGTTGATGGCACTCACCCTGAGCAAGCGGCCGGGAGACCGGGTCCCGATCGGCCTACGGCGGGACGGGAAGGAGATGAGCATTACCGTCACCCTTGCGGCCAGGACATGAGCCAACTCGCCTGGTGACGATGCAGGGCCGCCAGACCCTCCCGGGGTCCGCCGCACGCCTACCCGGCCGGTGGCTCACGGGCATCGGTGACGAACGGGTCGTCAAATCAGGCAGTGCCGCGCCGGATACCGGCCGCGGCGTATGCCTCCTCGGCGTCCAGCGTCTCTTGCGACAACAGGACGTGAGCGAGGTCGTCCAGGTGCTTCCGGCTCTCGCGCAGGACGGACAGAGCGTCGGCGTAGCACTCGTCCAGCAATCGGTGGGCTTCGACGTCGACCAGCTCCAACGTCCCCGGCGACGGCCCGCTGCCGTCGCCGGGGAAGACCGGCCCGATCCGCGGATCAGGCAGGACCGAGACGGCACCGATCCGCTCTGACATCCCCCAGCGGCCAACCATCTGACGAGCAAGCCGGGTGGCGACCTCGAGATCGCTCTCGGCTCCGGTGGAAGTGTCGCCGAAGACCAGTTCCTCGGCGGCCCGGCCGGCGAGTGCCCCGGCGACGCGGCCCCGGAGCTCGGACGCCGAATGGGTGTAGCGGTCCGCCTCGGGGGTCTGCAACGTGACGCCGAGAGCATGCCCGCGAGGGATGATCGAGATCTTGCGTACCGGGTCGGCTCCCTCCGTGAGCATGCCCACCAGAGCATGGCCGGCCTCGTGGTAGGCCGTGCGTCGCCGCTCCCCGGCGTCGAGGACGATGTTCCGGGCGGCACCGAGCAGGATCCCCTCGATCGCCGTGGTGAAATCGCGCATCGTCACCGATGTGCCTTCCCGGCGAGCGGCGATCAGCGCCGCCTCGTTCGCCAGGTTCTTGAGGTCGGCCCCGGTCATCCCCGGGGTGCTGGCGGCCACCGCGTCGAGGTCGACGTCTGTGGCCAGGACGATCCGCCGCACGTGCACGTCGAGGATCTGGCGCCGGCCGGCGGTGTCCGGAGGGTTGAGGACGAGACGACGGTCGAAACGTCCTGCCCGCAGGAGGGCGGGATCGAGGATCTCGGGTCGATTGGTAGCCGCCACCACGACCACCTCCTCGTTGCCGACGAACCCGTCCATCTCGGTCAGGATCTGGTTCAGGGTCTGTTCCCGCTCGTCGTGGCCGCCCATCGACAACGACCCGCCTCTGGTCCGGCCGATGGCGTCGATCTCGTCGATGAAGATGATCGACGGGGCACTGGCCTTGGCC
>JBOGGE010000033.1:0-1985 GCA_050743865.1 Acidimicrobiales bacterium | reverse complement strand
GGGCCCGTGGCCGCCGCCCCTGCTGCACCGCCCGCCGCCCCTGCTGCCCCCGCCGCTTCCGCTGCCCCGGCAGCCCCGCCCGCCGGCGGCGAGCCCGGTGGCAACGGCATGCCGCCCCCGCCGCCCGACGGGTACGTCGCCCGCCCGGCCCCGACCGCCGCGCCATTTCCGGCCGGCGACCTCCTGCTCTCGCCGGTCGTCCGCCGGCTCCTGTCGGAGAACGGCCTGTCGCCCTCGGAGGTGTCCGGCACCGGCGCCGGCGGGCGGATCACCCGCCAGGACGTTCTCGGGATGATCGACGCCCGGCGGGGCGGGCCCGTGGCCGCCGCCCCTGCTGCACCGCCCGCCGCCCCTGCTGCAGCCCCCGCCGCGCCGACGTACGCCACTCCGGCCGCTCCGCCCACCGCTCCTGCGCCACCTCCCGCTCCCGCCGCGCCGACGTACGCCCCCCCGGCCGCTCCGCCCCCGGCTCCCCCAGCCCCCGCTCCCGCCGCGCCGACGTACGCCACTCCGGCCGTGCCGTCCCCGGCCGCCGCCGGCCCGGGCACCGCCGTGATGCGCAGCTACAGCGATCGGGTGGTCCCCTTCTCGAACATGCGGCGCAGGACGGCCGAGCACATGGTCCGCTCCAAGGCCACGTCCCCCCACGCCTTCATCGCCTACGAGGTGGACTTCGAGAACGTCGACCGCGTGCGCCGGGCGTGGGGCGAGCGCTTCCGGGCCGAGGAGGGCTTCTCCCTCACCTACCTGCCGTTCGTGGCCCGGGCCACGGTGGAGGCACTCCGCGACCACCCCCAGCTCAACGCCTCGGTGGTCGAGGACTCCCTCGTCGTCCACCAGCAGATCAACCTGGGCATTGCCGTCGACCTCAACCACGAGGGACTGATCGTCCCGGTGGTCCACCGGGCGGAGGAGGTCACCCTCCGGGGGATCGCCCGCCGGGTCCGGGACCTGGCCGACCGGGCGCGTTCGCGCCAGCTCACCGCCGACGACATCGCCGGTGGGACGTTCTCCATCACCAACGACGGGCCGTTCGGCACGTACTTCACCGTGCCCATCATCAACCAGCCGCAGGTGGCGATCCTGGCCACCGACGGCATCCGCCGCCGGCCGGTGGTGCTGACGGCGGTCGACGGCTCCGAGTCCCTGGCCATCCACTCGGCCGGGATCGTCGGGATGAGCTGGGACCATCGTGCCGTCGACGGCGCCTATGTCTCGTCGTTCCTGCGCCGGCTGGCCGAGGTGCTCGACACCCGCGACTGGTCGGCCGAGCTCTAGGAGCCGGGATGCTGCGGGTACGCAGGCTGGGCGCCGTCAGGTACGGCGAGGCGCTCGCCCTCCAGCACGCCCTGGCCCAGCGGGCGCCGGACGACTACCTGCTGGTGCTCGAGCACCCGCACGTCTACACCATGGGGGTCCGGGCCGACCCGGCCCACGTGCTGGCCGACCCGGCCGCCGTGGGGGCGGAGCTGGTGACCACCGACCGGGGCGGCGACGTCACCTACCACGGGCCCGGCCAGCTGGTGATGTACCCGGTGGTCACGGTGGCCGACCAGCCCGGCGCCGGTCCCGACCACGTCCACCAGCTCGAGCAGGTGGTGATCGACGCCCTGGGCGACCTGGGTGTCCCCGGGGCCGGCCGCCATCCCGGCTACCCGGGCGTGTGGCTGGGGGCCGGCACGGCCGACCCCCGCAAGGTGGCGGCGATCGGGGTCCGGACGGTGCGCACGGCCGACGGCCGCCGGCGCACCCTGCACGGCGTCGCCCTCAACGTCGACTGCGACCTCGGCATGTTCTCCCACATCGTGCCCTGCGGCATCGCCGACCTCCCGGTGACGTCGCTTGCCGCCGAGGGCCGGGGCCCGGCCATGCCGGCGGTGGTCGACGCCGTGGTGGCCCGGGCCACCGAGGCCTGGGGCCGGTCGGGGACCGAACGCCAGGACGTGACGACCGGCCCGGCGTCGTCCGGCGGCGACGGCCCGGTG
>JBOGGE010000032.1:0-1712 GCA_050743865.1 Acidimicrobiales bacterium | reverse complement strand
GCGGGTGCGGGGCCGCCGGCGGGAACGGGGGTGGCGCGCGCCCCGTGGGCCGAAGCGGTCCCGGAGCCGGCGCCGGGCGACAGCGCCGCCACCGTCCGCTCGAGCCGGGAGACGCGGTCGGCCAGCGCCGCCGGGGACTCGTCGAGCTCGGGGGCGACCAGACGCACCAGGGCCACCTCGAGCACCACCCGGGGGTCCGGGGCGTCGCGCATCTCGACCTGGGCCCGGCCGAGGACCTCGATCGAGCGGACCAGCCGGGGGAGCCCGACGCGGCCCACCTGGTCGGCGAGACGATCGCGATCGCTGCCGGTGGCGGCGGCCAGCTCCGGGGCAAAGGACACCAAGAACGCCTGGCGGAGGTCGTCCACCAGCTCGGTCGCCAGCTGCTGGGGACCCCAACCGGCGTCGTGGAGGTCGGCGACGGCGACGAGTGCCCGTGCCGCGTCCTCGCCGGCAAGGGCGTCGGTCAGCGCCGACACCTCCGGGCGGATCCCGCCGGCACCACCCGAGGCGACCACCTGGTCGAGGGCGGAGAGGGCGTCCCGAGCCGACCCCCGGCCCCGCCGCACCACCGCCGACAGGGCCGGCTCGTCGATCCCGAGATCGGCGGCGGTGTTGACGTCCCGCACCAGCCCGGCCAGGGTGTCCGCCGCTAGCAGGCCGAATTCGAGATGCTGGGTCCGGCTCCGGATGGTGGCCGGCACTTTCTGGGGGTCGGTCGTCGCCAGGACGAACACGACGTGACCCGGTGGCTCCTCCAGGGTCTTGAGCAGGGCGTTGGCGGCGGCGGGCGAAAGCATGTGCACCTCGTCGACGATGTACACCTTCCACCGGCCCGGCGTCCCCAGCGCGGCATGGGAGATGAGGTCCCGCATGGCGTCGACACCGTTGTTCGACGCCGCGTCCAGCTCGTGCACGTCGAGCGAAGCGCCCCGGGCGATATCGAGGCAGGACGGGCACCTCCCGCAGGGCTCGCCGTCCCGAGGATCGGCGCAGTCGAGGGCCCGGGCCAGGATCCGGGCGGTGGAGGTCTTGCCCGTGCCCCTCGGGCCGCTGAAAAGGTAGGCGTGCGCCACCCGGCTATCCCGGACCGCACCTTGCAGGGCGCGCACGACGTGAGGCTGCCCCCGGAGCTCGGAGAAGCGACCGGGACGGAACCGGCGGTAGAGCGAGACGAACGTGTCGTCGCCGGCCGCCAGCGAGCCCTCCCCGGCCGGGGACGAGGCAGCCTCCGCATCCTCCCCGTCGCCGCCACCGTCCATCGCGGCGAGCCTACCGGGGGGCCCGGCACCGGGTGCGGTGGCCAGGTTGGCTACGGCACACGGCCTCACCCGCTGAGAGCTGCTGCCTTCCGACCCTGACTCGGTTCACGGGCGGCCGTTGCGCCGGACCCGGCCACCGCACACGGCGCCGGCCTCGACGACCGGCAGCGCCCGCCCAGGCTACCTGGCCGGGCCCGCCGCAGCCCGACAACGCCGGGGAAGATCCAAGTTGCCGTGTCCGGGACCACCTTCGGGTGCGGGGCCCGGCCCCACACAGGGCCGGCGGATAGCCTGTCGCCGCTGTACCAGGAGGCGTGCGAGAGCGGCCGAATCGGCACGACTGGAAATCGTGTGTGGGGCAACCCACCGTGGGTTCAAATCCCACCGCCTCCGCCGGGGTGTCCTTACGAAAATCGTGCCCGTTACCTAAGAAGCTCAGCGGATAGGAAC
>JBOGGE010000031.1:0-14612 GCA_050743865.1 Acidimicrobiales bacterium | reverse complement strand
GGCGGCGAGCGCTCGGCGCACGGCTGGGTCGGACGTGCGGGGCGACCGGGCACGGGCGGCGCGCACGTCCCGGTTGGCCTCCAGGTCGTCGGCCACCGCCGCTCGCCCGCCCTCGGCCCCGCGGGCCAGGACCGACAGCTCGGTCAGCTTCTCAGCGGCGAATGCCAGCCACGGGCGGACCTCGGGGTCGAGCGCGGCTTCGGGGGAAAGGCTCTCGGGGACGTGCAGGAGCGAGCACGAGGTGGACACGACGAGCTCGGCGCTCAGGCCGCCCAGCCGCTCGAGCAGCTCGAGCGACCGGTCGAGGTCGTTGGCCCAGACGTTCCGCCCGTCGACGACGCCGGCGAACAGGATCTTGTCGCCCAGCCCTCCGACCTTGGACAGCAGATCGAGGTTCTCGCCGCCGGCACAGAAGTCCAGCCCGACCCCGTCCACCGGAAGATCGGCCAGCATCGCCATGGCCTCTCCCACGTGGCCGAAGTAGGTGGCGACGGCGATCTTGGGGCGCCCCGGGGCGTCGGCGAGGCGGCGGTAGGCGGCGGCGCAGGCAGCCAGCTCCTCGGCGCTCCGGTCCTCCACCAGCGCCGGCTCGTCGAGCCGCACCCACCGGGCACCCTGGCGGGCGAGGGCGCCGAGCAGCTCGACGTACACCTCGACCAGGCGGCCGAGCAGGGTCATCGGGTCGAAGGAGGGCACGGTCGGCGCGCTCCTCGTCAGGAAGGTGAGGGGCCCGAGCAGCACCGGCTCGGTCGGCACGCCGAGGGCCGTCGCCTCTGCCAGTTCGCCGCAGGCCTTGGAGGGGTCGGGCACGAAGGCGGTGTCCGGCCCGATCTCGGGCACCAGGTGGTGGTAGTTCGTGTCGAACCACTTGGTCAGCTCGAGCGGCGCCACCTCGGAGCCCCCGGCCCGGCCGGCGAGGCCGCCCCTGGCCATGGCGAAGTACCGGGTGAGCTCGGGGTCCGGGCCGGACCCCGACCCGTGCGCCGGCTCGCCGGTGCGGAAGCGGTCAGGGATGGCGCCCACGGCCACCGCCGCGTCGAGCATGTGGTCGTAGAGCGAGAAGTCGTTGGACGGCACGTAGCCCACCTTGGCTTCTGCCAGCCGGTCCCAGTTGCGCCGGCGGACGGCTGCCGCCGCCGACGCCAGCTCGGGCAGGCCCGTCCGCCCGGCCCAGTAGGCCTCCAGCGCCCACTTGAGGGCCCGGCGCTCTCCGATGCGTGGCATGCCGTGGACGGCGGTCTTCATGCGACCTCCTTGTGGTGTGGTGCTGCGTTCGTGGCCGGGCCGGCCGACGGATCGGCGTCGCCGCTGGGGCCGTCGCCGCTGGGGCCGTCGCCGCCGAGGCCGTCGCCGCCGATGGCGCCCGACCCGGCCAGGCTGTCGAGCAGAAGGTGGAAGTAGACCAGGCCACCGTAGGGCCACCAGGCCTGGGACAACTCGGCGATGGCGTCGTAGCCGCCGTCGCCGGCCAACCCGAAACGCCGGCGCAGGTTGTTGCGGGCCCCGACGTCGTCGCCCGGGAGCACGTGCCACCGGCCCAGCCCCCGGAGCATCGTGTACTCGGCGCTCCACCGGCCGATCCCCGGGAGGGCGAGCAGCTCGGCTCGGACCTCGTCGTCGCCGAGCTGCTCCAGGTCGTCGAGGTCCGCGCCGTCGTCCGATCGGCGGGCCAGGAGGATGATCGTCCGGGCCTTGGATCCGCTGAAGCCGAGCTCCCGGAGCCCTTGTTGATCGGCGCCGGCCAGCTGCGCAGGAGCTGGGAACGCCGGCTCACCCCCGGGCCGGACCGGCGCCGCTCCGTAGCGGGAGGCCAGCCGGTTCAGCAGGTGGATCCCGACCGTCAGCGAAAGCTGCTGGCAGGCGACGGCATTGACCAGTGCCTCGAAGACGGTCGGGAACCGTGGCGGCCGCATGCCGGCGAACCGGTGGGCGAGCGGGGCCAGGCGGGGGTCGCCGCCGGCCAGCGCGTAGAAGCCGCTCAGGTCGGCTCTGAGCCCGAGGATCTTTTCGACCAGCCGGGCGGCCTCAGCGGTCGTCGAGGCGCCCGGCGGTGGGCCGGAACGCCGGAGCTCAGCCAGGAGGCGCGGGCCGGCTGGTCCCTGCTCCTGGCGCACCGCCAGCTCGGCGGGCCCGGAACCGGTGACCACCGTGCGCCGCCAGGTCGTGCCGTCCCATCCGTCGACGGCGTTGTGCGGCCGGCGCCGGAGTGCCCAGACGGCCAGATCCAGGCGGAACGGCGCCGCCACGTCGACCTCGAACCGACGGAGCCCCACCGGCGTCTACCGGTTCCGCGGCGAGGTGTGGGTGCCGGTGCCGGTGCGGCCACCGGTGCGGGTGCCCGAACCGGCAATGACGTCGGCGAGCACCTTGGCCCCGGAGCGTTCGACGTCGCGGGTGGCGGTGAGCAGTACCAGTCGAGCTCGCCCCGGCAAATCGCGCAACCGCCCGACGGCGGCGGCGGCCGGGTCAGCGCCCAGCTCCGACCGGTAACGACGCTCGAACTCGGTGAACCGTTCCGGTTCGTGGCCGTACCACTTGCGAAGGTCGCTGCTCGGCGCCACGTCCTTGGCCCACTCGTCCATGTCGACGGCGGCCTTCGTCAACCCGCGCGGCCACAGCCGGTCCACCAGCACCCGGTGCTCGCCGACCGCCCGACCGGGATCGTCGTAGACCCGAACGATCGCCGGGCGGGACGCGGCCATCACGCCGCTACCGGCTCCGGAAGCCCAGCGCGCTCGCGGCGTCGTCGTTCATCATGGCCGGGTTCCAGGGCGGATCCCAGACCACCTTGAGGTCTACGTCCACTACGCCGGCCACGGCGTCGCGGATGGCCGTGCGGGCCATCTCCGGGAGGCTCTCGGACGCCGGGCAGCCGGGGGTCGTGAGCGTCATCTCGACCACCAACGTACCGCCCTCCTCCCGGACGTCGTAGACGAGCCCGAGCGACGCCACGTCCAGGCAGAGCTCCGGGTCGTAGACGCACCCGAGAGCGTCCCACGCCGCGTCCACCGGGTTGTCGGGGACGACGCGGACCCTGGTGGCGCCGATCGACACCGTCTCGCCACCGGAATTGCCCCTGTGGCGGAGCCGGTTCATGATGCCCGGCGGAACGTGACCCGCCAGTCGCCGCCTCCCAGGTCTTCCGCCTCGTAGGTGAACCCCTGCGCCGAGAGGACACCCTCGAGCGGGACCGGCTCGAAGGGCGCCAGCACCTCGAGCGCCTCGTCGTCGCCGAGCCCTGCCGCCGCCGACATGATTGTCTCGAAGGGCTCGCCTCCGGTGGCGATGATCGGCCGGGCGTCGATCGTGGCCATGATGTCCTCCCTGTCGGTCGCGTCCGGGCACCGAGCCACGGACCGCTGCTAGTTTTTCCGTCTAATGCTAGAAGTTATCACCTCGGCAGCCCGGATCCACCGCCTGACGGTGGGCCGTTGACCCCCCCCGGGCCCGACGACGCCGCTCGCAGGAGCCTCCGCACCGGCTGGACCACCGGGACGTGTGCCTCGGCGGCCGCCAAGGCGGCGTTCGTCGCCCTTCACGACGGCCGTCGGCCGGCACACGTCGATGTGGCACTGCCCGGTGGGCGCCGGGTCGCCTTTCCGGTCGAATGGGACGAGGCCGGCCGGGCAGTGGTGGTGAAGGATGCCGGGGACGACCCGGACTGCACCGACGGGGCGCGTGTCACCGCCGACGTGCGCTGGGCGGTGCCCGGTCCCACGACCGACCTCCGGGCCGGGCCGGGAGTCGGGACCATCACCAAGCCGGGTCTCGGGCTGGCTGTCGGGGCGCCGGCGATCAATCCGGTGCCGCGGCGGATGATCCTGGCCGCGCTGGGCGAGGTCGGGCCCGAGGCGCTGGCCGTGACCCTCTCGGTGCCGGGCGGCGAGGAGATGGCCACCCACACCACCAATGCCCGGCTGGGGATCCTCGGTGGCATATCGATCCTCGGCACGTCGGGGGTCGTCCGGCCCTTCTCCACGGCGTCGTACCGCGCGTCGGTCGTCCAGCAGATCGACGTGGCTGCCGCCCAGGGGGAGCGTCTCGTGGTGCTGGCCACGGGAGCCCGCTCGGAGGCCGCCGGTGCCCGGCTCTACCCGCACCTCGACCGTGTGTGCCTGGTCGAGGTCGGTGACTTCACCGGCATCGCCCTGCGCCGGTGCGTCCGCGCCGGGATGGAGAAGGCGGTCCTGGTGGCGATGGCCGGCAAGCTGGCCAAGGTGGCAGCGGGGACCATGATGACCCACTTCCACCGGTCGGACGTCGACGTCGGACTGCTGGCCACCCTGGCGCTGGAGGCCGGCGCCCCCTCGCCGGTGGTCGAGGCGGCCACCGCCACCGCCACCGCACGCCATTTCTTCGAGGCCTGTGTCGACCACGGTTGCCGGGGACCGCTGCTCCTCCTCTGCGAGCGGGCCCGTGCCGCCTGCGTGGCGCACGCCGGCGGTCGCCTGCCGGTCGAGGTGGTCCTCGTGGACTACGAGGGATCGGCGGTGATCTGCCGGGCCGGCCCCCGGACCGGCGCCGCCTGAGCGATGGTGCTTCCGTCGGTGACCGGAGCTGGGAGCGCCAGGGGCCCACGGGCGACCAGCGCCGGCGCCAGCGTGGCTACCGGCCGCCGTGCCCGCCCGAGCCCCGGCTGGGGTCGTACCGGCCCTGCTCACATGGCGCCGGCACGGGCACGCGTGCGTTCTTCGGCCTCGGCGCCGGTCTCATCCGGTGCCCGGGAAGGAGCGTTCAGCAGCCGGCTGGCGACGGCCATCCGGCGCCGGGCGCGGCGGGCTCGCCGCATCGCCGCCCGCTCGGTGGGGGCCAGCCCGCCCCAGATCCCGTCCTCGGGGTTGGCGACCAGGGCATAGGTGAGGCAGTGCAGCCGGACGCTGCACTCGGCGCAGATGCTCCTTGCTTCGGCGACCTGCCGCGCCGCGTCCTCGGCCCGTTCCCCGAGGGGGAAGAAGAGGTCCGGCCCGATGCCGTGGCAGGCCGCCCGGTCGCGCCAGCGCCCGGCGTCCCACAGTTGCTGGGCCAGGTGGGTTTGGGCTCTCCGGAGCATCGGCGGCGCGTCACTCCTCGATGAAGATGCACTCGCCCGGGCACTCCTCCGCCGCTTCCCGCACGGCGTCCTCCAGGTCACCGGGGACCCGTGCCAGGGCTTCGGAGCCACCGGGATCGTGCAGGACCCGGTCCTCGTCCTTTACGTACGCCAAGCCGTCGTCGAGGAGGACGAAGACCTGCGGGCAGATGTCCTCGCACAGCCCGTCACCGGTGCACAGGTCCTGGTCGATCCAGACCTTCACGGGCGAACGCCCCGGGCCGGCACCGCCGGCCTCCAACCGCACCGCCGGTCCCGTCCCGGCGTGCCGCTCACCACAGCCCGAGCTCGAGCCGGGCCTCCTCGGACATCCGGCTCATGTCCCACGGAGGGTCCCAGACCAGCTCGACGTCGACCTCGCCGACGCCCGGGAGGGTGGCGACCTTGGATCGAGCCTCCTCGCGCAAGACGTCGCCCATCCCACAACCGGGTGCCGTCATCGACATGGCGATCTCCACCCGGTGGCGCCCGTTCCCCAGTGGGCTGCTCTCGCAACGGTAGACGAGGCCCAGGTCGACCACGTTGATGGGGATCTCGGGGTCGAAGACGGTTCGCAGCCGTTCGAGCACCTGCTCGGGGTCGAAGGACCCGTCCCCGCCGGGATGTTCCGCCTGGACCGGGGTCTCGACCGGCCCCTCGAGCCCGAGGGCGTCGGCGTCGGCGCCGTCGACCCGGGCCAGGAGGCCACGCCCGACCTGGACCGTGAAGCTGCCCCCGAGCTCCTGGATGACGAAGACCTCCTCACCCCGGGTGAGGATCGCCGGTTGGCCGCTCGGGACCAGGGTCGCCCGGCAGTCCCGCCGCAGCTCGACCGGCCGGGGCGCGCTCATGGCCGGCGCTCCTTGCCGGGATCTTCGCTCGACCCTTCTACCGACGAGACGGCGGCCGAGCCGGAGGGGACGCCCACGTCGGCACGGCCGAGATGGCGGTCGACCAGGGCTTCGGCGCGCTGGCGCAGGACAGGCGGCTGGTACCGGTCGAGGACCTCCCGGGCGAAGCCGGAGATCAGGAGAGCCCGGGCGGCCGGCTCAGGGATGCCGCGCGAGCGGAGGTAGAAGAGGGCGTCCCGGTCGAGCTGCCCCACCGCTGCACCGTGGGTGCAGGCGACGTCGTCGGCGAAGATCTCCAGCCGGGGCCGGGTGTCCGCCTCCGCCCGCTCGGCGAGCAGGAGGTTCTTGTTGACCTGGTGGGCGTCGGTGCCGTCGGCGCCGGGATGGACCACGACGTGGCCGTTGAACACACCGCGGGCGCTCCCGTCGATGATCCCCTTGTACAGCTGGCGGCTGGCGCAGCCCGGGGCGGCGTGCTCCACCAGCACGGGGTTGTCGTGGCACTGGGACCCGCCCGGAAGGTAGAGGCCGTCCAGCTCGGCCGAGGAGCCCTCGGCGGCCAGCCGAACCCGGACCTCGTGGCGAGCGAGCCGCCCGCCGAGGGCCAGGAGGTGCGAGCTGACCGAGCCGGCCCGTTCCGGGTGAAGCTCCAGCGTCGAGAGGTGGATGGCCTCCCCGGGCTCGTCCTGCACGGTGTAGTGGTCGAGGTGAGCACCCTCGCCGACCAGGACTTTGGTGAAGGCGTTGGTCATCGAGGGGCTGGCGCCGGCACCCACGAAGGTCTCGACGACGGTCGCCGTGCTGCGGGCGCCGGCGAGGACCAGGGACCGGAGGCTCGACAGGGGGACGCCGTCGTCCGCCACCGAGACGTAGACCACCTCGATCGGCGCCTCGACGGTGGCGCCCTCCGGCAGCTCGACGATGGCGCCGTCGACGGCGAGCGCCGCGTTGAGGGCGTCGAAACCGTGGCGTTCGCCGCCGCCCTCGACGCTCCACAGGTGGTGGAGGACCTCACCGGCCCCGCCGGGGGAGCCGGCTGCGCCGGCGAGCTGGGACAGCGGGACCACTCGGACGCCGGAGGTCAGCCCGTCGGTCGGCGACAGGCTGGGGGTGAAGTAGCCGTTCACGAAGACGAGGCGCGCCCCGCCCAGCCCGGGGCCCAGCAGGCGCTTCGCCGTCGCCAACGCGGTGCGCCCCGGCTCCTCGCCGGTGTGGGTGACCGGGAGCTCGAAGGCTGGTCGCAGGTCGAAGTAGCGCCAGTCCTCGTGCTTGCGGGTCGGGAAGCCGTCGCGGCGGACGCGCTCGGCGGCACGGTGCCGGGCGCCGGTGAGCCATTTGGGCTCGCCCGGGATCACGAACGGGCCGAGGCTACCCAGGCCGGTCGGCGCCGGGACCGGCGGGTCGGCGACCGGGACGGTCACGAGGGCGTCTCCACGGGCCGGACGGCGTGGCCGCCGTCTCCCGCCCCGCCGTCTCCCGCCCCGGCGCTGTCCGGGTCGTCACCCAGGTCGGTGTAGCCGCGCGCCTCGAGCTCGGTCGCCAGCTCCGGACCCCCGGTGCGGACCACTTGCCCGGCGGCGAGCACGTGCACGCGGTCGGGGACCACGTAGTCGAGGAGCTGCTGGTGATGCGTGATGACCAGCGCCGCCCGATCCGGCCGGCGCAGCGCGTTCACCCCCGCCGCCACGGCGCGAAGTGCGTCGATGTCGAGCCCGGAGTCGGTCTCGTCCAGTACGGCCAGTCGCGGCTCCAAGATCGCCATCTGGAGGATCTCGTTGCGCTTCTTCTCGCCCCCGGAGAACCCCTCGTTCACCGAGCGGTTCATGAGCGCCCGGTCCATGCCCACCATCGTCGCCTTCTCCTGCACGAGCTTGAGGAAGTCCGCCGGGCCGATCTCCTCTTGGCCCCGGGCCCGCCGGACGGCATTGAGCGCCGTCCGCAGGAAGTACATGGTGGTGACGCCGGGGATCTCGACCGGATGCTGGAAGGCGAGGAAGATCCCGGCCGCTGCCCGCTCCTCGGGCTCCAGGCCGAGGAGGTCGGTGCCGTCGAAGGTGACTTGGCCCGAGGTGACCCGGTAGGGCTGGCGCCCGGCGAGCACATGGGCGAGCGTGCTCTTCCCGGCTCCGTTGGGCCCCATCACCGCGTGGATCTCCCCGTCGGGAACCGTGAGGGACAGGCCGCGGAGTATCTGGCGGTCCTCCGTGCCGGCGTGCAGGTCGTTGATCACGAGCATCAGCCGACGGCCCCCTCGAGGCTGACGGACAGCAGGCGCTGTGCTTCCACCGCGAACTCCATGGGCAGTTCCTTGAACACTTCGCGGCAGAAGCCGTTCACGATCATCGAGGTGGCCTCCTCCTCGCCGATCCCGCGCTGGCGGGCGTAGAAGAGCTGGTCCTCGCTCACCTTGGAGGTGGTCGCTTCGTGCTCCACCTGGGCCGAGGGGTGCCGGACCTCCACATAAGGGAACGTGTGGGCCCCGCACTCGGAGCCGATGAGCAGCGAGTCGCAGCGGGTGTGGTTGCGGGCGCCTTCCGCCGAGCGCAGCATCTTGACCATGCCCCGGTAGGTGTTCTGGCCGTGGCCGGCGGAGATGGCCTTCGAGACGATCGTGCTTCGGGTGTCCCGCCCGATGTGGATCATCTTGGTGCCGGTGTCCGCCTGCTGGTGGTTGGCCGAAAGGGCCACCGAGTAGAACTCGCCGACCGAGCCGTCTCCCGAGAGGACGACCCCGGGGTACTTCCAGGTGATCGCCGACCCGGTCTCCACCTGCGTCCACGAGATCTTCGAACGCGCTCCGACGCAGCGACCTCGCTTGGTCACGAAGTTGTAGATCCCGCCGCGTCCGGCGGCGTCGCCGGGGTACCAGTTCTGGACGGTCGAGTACTTGATCTGCGCCTCCTCCATGGCGACCAGCTCGACCACGGCGGCATGCAGTTGGTTCTCGTCGCGCATGGGGGCGGTGCACCCCTCGAGGTAGCTCACCGTGGCGCCGTCCTCGGCGACGATGAGCGTGCGCTCGAACTGGCCGGTGCCGGCGGCGTTGATCCGGAAGTAGGTGGACAGCTCCATTGGGCACCGGACGCCCTTGGGCACGAAGCAGAATGAGCCGTCGGTGAACACCGCCGAGTTCAGGGCGGCGAAGAAGTTGTCCCGGAAGGGGACCACCGAGCCGAGGTACTTCCGCACCAGGTCGGGATGGGAGCGGACCGCCTCGGAGAACGAGCAGAAGATCACCCCCGCCTCGGCCAGCTTGGCCTGGAAGGTGGTGGCCACCGAGACCGAGTCGATCACGGCATCGACCGCCACTCCCGACAGCCGGGCCTGCTCGGCCAGGGAGATGCCGAGCTTGTCGAACATGGCCCGTACCTCGGGGTCGACCTCGGAGAGGCTGGATGGACCGGCCTTGGGCCTGGGGGCGGCGTAGTAGATGATGTCGTCGTAGTCGATCGGGTCGAACCGCACGTTCTGCCAGGTCGGTTCGGAGAGCGTCCGCCAGTGCCGGTAGGCATTGAGGCGCCAGTCGACCAGCCAGCCCGGCTCCTCCTTCTTGGCCGAGATCAACCGGATGACGTCTTCGCTCAGGCCCTTCGGTGCCAGGTCGGTGTCGAGGTCGGTGACGAAGCCGTAGGCGTACTGGCGGGCGGCCAGCTCGGCGAGATCTACCGGAGCGCCGCTCACTGTGCCACCCCGGCCGCCGGTCGGCCGATCCGCACCCGCCACACCCCGGGGCCCGCCTCCAGGTAGTGCCAGCTGAAGGCGCCGGCGTGCTGCGCCTCGAACTGGTAGCGCAGGGGCTTGGGGTCGTGGTCGTTCAAGAGGACGAACCCGCCGCCCGGCGCCAGCGCCTCGTAGCTGGTGAAGATGACGTCGTGGCGCTGGCCGTGCACGAACCCCCGAACGTCGAGCTCAGGGTCCCCGCCGGCCTCGTCCCCGCCGGCCTCGTTCCCGGCCGCCGGCCGGCCGATCCGCACCCGCCACACCTCTGGCCCCGCTTCCAGGTAGTCCCAGGTGAACCCGCCGGCATGCTCGGCCTCGAACTGGTAGCGCAGGGGCTTGGGGTCGTGGTCGTTCACGAGGACGAACCCGGTGCCCGGACCCAAGGCGCCGTAGGTGGCGAAGATCTTCACGTGCCGTTGAGCCGGGGCCAGCGAACGGACGTCCAGCGTCGCCTCGCCGTCGAGGCCCCTGCCGGCGGCACCGGCACGTCCTCGGGCACCGGCTCCGCCGACCACCAGGTCGACCGGCTGTGCGGTGACCGATCGCACCAGCCGGTGCAGGTGGGCGGTGACCCGGACCGCCAGGTCCGGCCGGGGGACGCGCAGCGCGGCCCAGGCCGAGGCCACCAGCCGGCACGCGGTGTCACCCTGGCCCCCGTCGGCCAACTTCCCGGCGGCGTCCAGGAGCACCCGGAGCAGGCTGGACTCGGTGTCCAGGGCGGCGAGATCGGCGGCGGTCGTCGTCTGCTGCGCCGCCTCGGTGAGGCGGTGCATCTGGACCAGCAGCGCGGCCAGGTCCACCGTGTCGTCCGCCGCCAGCGGCGGCAGGACGACCTCGTTCTCCTTGGCCACGTGGGCGGCGAACAACGTGCCGATCGCCTCCGCTTCTGCCGCTGCGCCGCTTCCGTCGGGCGCGGTCGCCAGGCGCTCGGCCGACGACGCCAGCCGCCGGTGCTCCTCGACCATCTCGGCCACCTCGGCCGCCAGATCGGGGCGGGCGGCGGCCTTCTGGTAAATGGTGTGCTCCTCGGCCAGGGCGTGGGGCAGGACGTCGCCGGCCAGGTAGGCAACAAGCTCCGCCGCCGCCGGCCCATGGGAGTCGCCGGCCGTCACGGCGGTGCCGACAGCAGCCACCCGCCGGGCCACCTGATCGTTCAGGACCGCGTGGTGGGCCAGCATCGCCTCGAAGGCTTCGTTCTCGGTGATCGTCACGGGGTACGCTCCTTCTCTCGATCGAGGCCCACCCGCCCGTTCCTGACTTTATCTCTAGCCTATACTAGAGGAAGGTCCCGGCCCGACGACGGGTCTGGAGCGACGGACCTGGCACCGGCGAGGAGGACAGGGTGGTGATGGCGACGAGCGCGCCGCTGGTGGCGGTCGAGATCCTCGCTGCCTGTATCTGGGTTGGAAGCATCGTATGCCTCATTGTGGTCACCGGCGCCGCGCGGCAGGTCCTCGACGGTCGCACCCAGGTGGCCTTCTTCCGCGCCGTGGGCAGGCGCTATGCCGTCGTTGGCACGCTCTCGCTGGTGGTGGCCATCGGGGCGGGTCTCGCCCTTTCCTGGCCACCGTCGAGCTGGTCGTCGACCGCCGACGCCGCCACCGCCCTTGCCGGGGTCCTGGTGTTGGCGACCGCGGCCAGCATGGTGCAGGCACGGACCATGACCAGGCTCGGCCGCCGGGCGGTAGGGACGCCCGAGGACGACGGGGCGCGCCGTGCGGTGCGGCGCGGGCGGAAGGTGGCGACGGCCCTTCGGAGCCTCATGGGAGCCGTGACCTTTGCCATCGTGCTCCTCGCCGCCGCCGCGATCGCTCATTGACCGTGGGGCGGCCGGTGCCGGGCCCCTTCACCGCCGGCCCCGGCGGAGGGAACGAGAAGTCCGGCATGTCGCCGGCCCGGGGCCAGACGGCGTTCTTGATCGTCGGGGGGCTCGCCATCTTCGCCGGAGGCTGCCTGTCCGCCGCCGGGGGAGAGGCGCCGAGCCGGCACCTGTCGTGGGCCAGCGCCTACCTGGTCCTGGTGTGGGGCCTGGCCCAGGTGTTCCTCGGCGGGATCCAGCCGCTGGTGACGTCCTCGGCACTTTCGGGGCGGCTGGTGACGGCGCAGCTGGCGGCGTTCAACCTGGGCAACGCCGCCGTCCTGGCCGGCACGCTGTCCCGGATCCCGGCCGCTCTGGGCGCCGGGAGCGCCTTCCTCCTGGCGTCGTTGGCGCTGTTCGCCTGGGCCACCAGGAGCTCGGAGCGTAACCGGCGCCTGCTGGTCGTGGTCAACCGCCTGGTGTTGGTGGCCCTCGCCGTCAGCGTGCCCGTCGGCGCCGCACTGGCCCATTGAGCGCCCGGAGGTCTCGGGCCCGCCCCGTAGTGGCGGGAGCCCGCCAGGCCGGATCACGTCGGCGGGGACTGGCGTTGGTAGCTGCCGACCGGGGAGCGGAGCCCGACAGCGAGACGATTCCACCCGTTGATGGCGATGACCGCCAGGGTCAGCGCCACCACCTCTTCGGGCGAGAACTCGGACGCCACCTGCTCGTAGGCCTCGTCCGGCGCCCCTGATGCAGGCAGCAGGGTCAGGGCCTCGCACCAGGCCAGGGCGGCGCGCTCGCGTGGAGAGTAGAAGGGCGCCTCCTCCCAGGCCGCCAACACGTGCTGCCGCTGAGCGGTGACGCCCATGGCCGTGGCGTCCTTGGTGTGCATGTCGAGGCAGTACCCGCACCCGTTTATCTGGGAGGAACGGATCTTGACCAGCTCGAGCAGCTCGGGCTCGAGCGAACTGGCGTGCACCGCCTCTTCGAGTCCCAGCATGGCCTTGATGGCCTCGGGGTAGACCTTGCCGTAGTCCACGCGCATCTCGTTCCTCCCTCGTCCCTTCCCGCAGCGGTCCTGCCGCTCCGGCCTTTCGACGTCTCCCACCTATGGTAAGGCCGCCACGGATTATCCCGATCCCGATCCCGATCCCGATCCCGATCCCGATCCCGATCCCGATCCCGATCCCGATCCCGATCCCGTGACCGGCGACGCTGCCCCGACGCTCGTGACCGTGGGCCACGGCACGATGAGCGAGGAGGAGCTCGCTGACCTGCTGTGCACGGCCGGGGTGGCGCTGGTCGTCGACGTGCGTAGCGCCCCAGGCAGCCGCCGGCATCCCCAGTTCGGGCAGGCCCAGCTGGCCGGATGGCTGCCGGCCGCCGGCATCGGCTACCGCTGGGAGGGGCGGCTCGGGGGCTTCCGCCGGACCCGCCCCGACTCGGCCAACGTCGCCCTCCGCCACCCGTCGTTCCGGGGCTACGCCGACTACATGGCGACGCCGGAGTTCCACGACGCCCTGGCGGCGGTGCTGCAGGAGGCGCGGCAGGGGTGCACCGCCGTCATGTGCGCCGAGACGCTGTGGTGGCGCTGCCATCGCCGGTTGATCGCCGACGCCGCCGTGCTCGCCTTCGGGTCCCGGGTCCGGCACCTCGGCCACGACGGCCGGCTGGCGGACCATCGTCTCACCGATGGCGCTCGTCTCGCCGCCGGGATCGTCGTGTACGACGTGTCCGGCGCCAGCGGCAACAGCCGGTCCCCCGTCACCGGGTGAGGATCGGCACGCAGTCCGAACCGCAGGCGCTCTCCGGGCCGGTGGCCCGGCCGCGGCGGTGGAGCACGGCCCGGCGCGGTGCCACGGCGATCATGCGATCCGCACCCGGCGCTACGGCCGCGCTGGCCGCGCCCTCGACCAGCCCGTCGACGATGAGGCTGTAGCCACCGGGCTGGTCCGGCGGCCACAGGAGCGTCACCTGGCGGTGCCCGGCGGCAGCCGACGCCTCCCAGCCACTCGGCGCCCGGACCAACACCCGTCCCTCGCTCCCGTCCCAGCCGACCGTCACGACCCCGCAGTGAGGCCGGCCGTCGGGGGTCACGGTGACGAGGTACGGGTCGGCGGCGAACGCCCCCGCCTCCGCTCGCAGCCGGTCCAGGGCCGTCCCGAGCGTCTCCGCAGGTCCCTGGGGCACGCGGCCGAGCCTACCGGCCGAACCTCCCGCTTCCGAACCTCCTCTTCCGAACCTCCGATTCCACTTCTGGGCGGAGGTCCGCCTAACGTGGGTGCTTCGCCACTTCGACACGAGCACCTCCGAGCGGGCACACCGCCACAGCCGAGCGGGAGGGCGATGGCAGGCCGGGCCGGGAAGACGACCACGCAGGGCGACGGGTTGCTGGCCGAGACCGGCTTGGTGCGCGCCGCCCGCTACCTCCAGCCCGGCGAGCCGACGGCCGACGCCCGTGAGCTGCACCGGCAGGGCGGGCGGCGGGCCGAGGAGTTCTACCGGGAGCGCTGGCGCCACGACAAGATCGTCCGCTCGACGCACGGGGTCAACTGCACTGGCTCGTGCTCGTGGCAGGTCTACGTCAAGGACGGCATCATCACCTGGGAGACCCAGGCGGTGGACTACCCCTCCATCGGACCGGGCACGCCGGAGTACGAGCCCCGGGGCTGCCCCCGGGGGGCGTCGTTCTCCTGGTACACCTACTCGCCGGCCCGGGTTCGCTACCCCTACGTGCGGGGAGTGCTGCTCGACTTGTTCCGCCAGGCCAAGGCGGCGCACGGCGGGGACCCGGTGGTGGCGTGGGCAGATCTCACCGCCGACCCTGAGCGCTCGGCCGCCTACAAGGAGGCCCGGGGCCGGGGCGGCTTCGTGCGGGCGACCTGGGCGGAGGCGCTCGAGCTGGTGGCCGCCGCCCACGTCCACACCGTGGACACCTACGGCCCCGACCGCACGGCGGGGTTCACGGTGATCCCGGCCATGTCGATGGCGTCGTACGCCGCCGGCACCCGCTTCTACTCGTTGCTCGGCGGCACCATCCTGTCCTTCTACGACTGGTACGCCGACCTGCCGCCGGCCTCCCCCCAGGTGTTCGGCGACCAGACCGACGTGCCCGAGTCGGCCGACTGGTGGAACGCCAGCTACCTCATCGTGTGGGGCACCAACCTGCCCATCA
>JBOGGE010000030.1:0-3655 GCA_050743865.1 Acidimicrobiales bacterium | reverse complement strand
CCGGCGAGCGTCCCGGCCATGGCCTTCAGGTCGAGACCGACCGAGAAGTGCGGGCCCCGGGCCGCCACCACCACCGCCCGCACCTCGGGGTCGGCGGACAGGCCGGCCATGGCCCGGGGGAGGTCGGCCCAGAAGGCCGGTCCCATGGCGTTGCCGGCGTCCGGGCGGTCGAGCCAGAGGGTGGCGACGGCGTCGCCGGCCTCGACGGTGAGCACCTCGGAGGTGAACGTGGGCCGGCCCATCGACCGCAGGCTACCGCCGCTCCGCCGCCGCCCGGTGGGAGGGAATGCCGCCGCCGGCGTCGCCGCTCACCACCTCCTCCCGTGCGCTCCGCAGCTGGGCGAAGCGTGTCGGGGCCCGAGCCGGTAGGCGATCGCCCGCTCGGCCGCCTCGGCGGCGTGGTCGACCGTCTCTGCGAGGCGGCGGCCCCCGGCCGTGACGGGCACGACGCTGGCCCGACGGTCGGTGGCGTCGGGGACGCGGAGGAGGTAGCCGCGCCGTTCCATGTCTCCGAGGAGGTCGTTCACCGACTGCTTGGTGACCTCCAGTCGGTCGGCGATCTCGGAAGGCCACCGCCCCTCGGGGGTGGGGTACCGGAACATCCCCACCTGGGCGCGGCCGAGGTCGTCGATACCGGCGGCGACCACGTGGGCGTAGACCTGAGCTCGCCTCGAGCCGCTCGTAGCGGCCGACGCACGTCGCCGGGGCGGGCCGGCGGCCCGGGGGCGCCGGGCACCGGCTCCGACCGGCCCAGCTAGGATGACCAGGACTCCAAGTGGTCCGCCACCGCCGGTGGGGTCCGTCGGCGGCCCCCACCGTGGCCGCCGGCTCCGCACGAGGAGAGGTCGCAGTCCTGCCCACCTTCACCGCCGACGCCGCCGCCGGCCTGGCCGGGCCCGAGTGGCTCCGGCGCCGGCGGTCGGCCGCCTTCGAGGACTTCGCCGCCATGCCGCTCCCGTCCGAGAAGGAGGAGGTGTGGCGCTACTCGCCCATCGACCGGCTCGACCTTGACACCTACCGGCCGGAGGCCGCCGCCCCGCCCGCCGGCGGCGACGGGGAGAGCGGTTCCCGGGCCTTCGCCGACGGGCTGGCCGCCGACCTGGCCGACCGCAGTGCCCTGGTACTGGGGCGCGGGGGGTGGCCGGTGGCCGCCGACCGCCACCGGCTGGTCGCCGGCCTCAGGGTGGGAGGAGCCGACCTGGCCGACGGGCTCCTCGGCCGGGTGCTCGGTGCCGGCGACGCCCTGGTCCGGCTGAACGACGCCTTCCACCCCGAGCCGGTGGTGGTGGACGTGGCCCCGGGGACCCGGGTCCCGGCGCCGGTGGTCATCGTCCACTGGTGCGCCGGCGCCGTCGGTGACGGCCCGGCGCCGGCCGCATTTCCCCGGACCCTGGTCAGGGTCGGCCGGGGGGCGGCGGCCAGCGTGGTGGAGGTGGTGGCCGGGGCACCGGCCGGCGAACGGGCGCTGGTGGTGCCGGTGACCGAGCTGTCGGTCGACGACGGCGGCCGGCTCGACCACGTGGCGCTGCAAGTGCTCGGCGAGGGGGCGTGGCACATCGGCCGCATCGCCGCCACCGCCGGGCGGGACGCGCACCTGGCGGTGTTCACGGTCGGGCTCGGCGGCGCCTACGGCCGGGCCCGCACCGACGCCGCCGCCACCGGGGCCGGGTCGTCGACCGAGCTGCGGTCGGCCTACCTCGGCACCGGTTCCCAGGTCCACGACGTCCGCACCCTCCAGGACCACGCCGGTCCCCACACCACCAGCGACCTCTTGTGCAAGGGGGCGGTGGCCGGGGCGTCACGCTCCGTCTACAGCGGGCTCATCCGGGTCCGCCGGGGAGCGGTGCGGACCAACGCCTTCCAGACCAACCACAACCTGGTGCTCGACCAGCGGGCACACGCCGATTCGGTGCCCAACCTCGACATCGCCGAGAACGACGTGCGGTGCAGCCACGCCTCGACCGTCGGGCCGGTCGACGACGACCAGCGCTACTACCTGGAGTCCCGGGGCATCCCCCCCGAGCGGGCCGAACGGCTCATCGTCCTCGGCTTCTTCGACGACATCGTCGACCGCTCGCCGGTGCCGGCCGTCGTCGGCCGGCTCCGCCGGGAGGTGGCGGTCCGCCTGGCCGGGGCGCTGGGCCTGGACCGGCGCCAGGCGGTGGAGGCGATGGACGCCATGAGGGCCGGCGGTGGGTGAGCGGGTGGTCCTGTGCCGGCCGTCCGACCTGGCGCCGGGCCAGGCCCGGCGGTTCGACGTCGGCGACCACCGGGTGGCCCTGGTGAGGATCGGCGACGACTTCTACGCCGTGGGCGACCGGTGCAGCCACGAGGACTACTCGCTGTCCGAGGGCGAGGTGTGGGAGGACGAGCGGGAGATCGAGTGCCCGCGCCACGGCAGCACGTTCGACCTGGTCACCGGCGAGCCGTGCTCGCTGCCCGCCACCAGGCCGGTCCCCGCCTACGAGGTCGACGCCACGGCCGACGAGGTGGCGGTGGTGCTGCCGTGACCGGGGCCGTCCCCGGAGCAGGCCCCGGCGGTCACGTGCTCGAAGTGGAGGACCTGACGGCCGAGGCCGGCGGCCGGGAGGTCGTCCACGGCGTCGGGATGGTCGTGCGCAGTGGCGAGGTCCACGTGGTGATGGGACCCAACGGGTCGGGGAAGAGCACCATGGCCCACGCCCTGATGGGCCGGCCCGGGACCGTGGTGACCGGCGGGAGCATCCGGCTCGACGGCGCCGAGCTGGTCGGCCGGCCCAGCTGGGAGCGGGCCCGGGCCGGGCTGTTCCTCGCCCTCCAGCAGCCGATCGAGGTCCCCGGCGTCCGCCTGGAGGCGATGCTGGCCGAGGCCGAGGCCGAGGCCGAGGCCGGAGCAGGTGCTGGCGGCGCCGGCGCCGGCGCCGGGAACCGGCCGGCGGGACCGGGCGCCCCCTCCCTGGCGGCACGGCTGCGCCAGGAGGCGGCGGCCATCGGCTTCGACGAGCGGTTCATCGACCGCCCGCTCAACGTCGACCTTTCGGGCGGGGAGCGCAAGCGCAACGAGGTCCTCCAGCTCGGGGTGCTGCGCCCGGCGTTCTGCGTCCTCGACGAGATCGACTCGGGCCTCGACGTCGACGCCGTCCGGGCCGTCGCCCGGCGGATCGAGTCGGCCACCACCCAATGGGGGCTCGGGGTGGTGGCGGTGACCCACTTCCACCGGATCCTGGCCGAGCTGGCGGCCGACGTCGTCCACGTCCTGGTGGGTGGCCGGATGGTGGCGACCGGCGGCCCCGAGCTGGCCAGGGAGCTCGAGCGCACCGGCTACGCCGCCTACGAGCCGTCCGCCGGACGGCCCGGAGGCTGACCGGACGGCCCGGAGGCTGACCGGGTCCGGCGGGCGACCCCAGCTCGACCTCCCCGGTTGCTACGTTGAGCAGGCTATGGCCAGCCGCCGTCCCCCCGGCGACGCGCCCGATCCCCCGGCTCCTTCCCGGCGCCGCCGCCCGGACGACGGTGGACTGCGTGCGCTCGGGAACCGGATCGACGAGGGTGGCGGCGCTCCCCGAAGCGAGGAGCGCCTGCGCGCCCTGGGTCAGCAGATGGGCGGAGGTGGCGGAGGGGGCCGCCGCCCGGTCCGTGGCGCTGCCGGGGGAGATGGTGGTGGTGGTGGCGGCGG
>JBOGGE010000029.1:0-38919 GCA_050743865.1 Acidimicrobiales bacterium | reverse complement strand
TGGATGGTGCAGACCAGGATGTCTTCAGGCCGCTGAGATCACTGGCGGGATCCCGTCACTCTGCGAGAGCCGCACCCATTTCGTTTAGCTCAAACGCGAAATCCCATCCGAGAATGTCGACGCTCTGCTCCTTCGGGGCGGACTTTCCGGTCCCGACGGCCTTGCGGATCTCCGTCACGATCTGGCGTACATCGCCCACGGTGACCGGCGCGTCAACCGTGCCGACATGGACCATTCGGCCGTTCTTGAGGCCATGAAGCCACGCATATCCGCTGACTGGCGTAGCATGGTAGAGGTCGAGGATGAAGGACCGGTACGCCGCCGTCCGGGCGGTCGCTGACTCCCCAAACTCCGCCTCTTGCCAGAGTTGCCGCTCGTACTTCCCGAGATTCTGGACAACGAAGGGTTGAACCCCGTTCACATTCAGCATGCGCTTGCGGCTGGTGTGGATTGCAAATCGGCCGAGATCGCATGCAATCCAACGGCGATGGAGTTTCTCCGCCACCACGGCAGCAGTTCCCGACCCGCAAACGCAGTCCAACACGAGGTCACCTTCGTTCGAAGACACCTTGATGATCCGCTCCAAGAGGGATTCCGGCTTCTGCGTTGGATAGCCGATCCGTTCCGCCGCCATCGAGTTGACGGGCATGAGGTCGGTCCAGACGTCCTGCATGGGAACGCCCGGCATCTCGTCGAGATAGCGCTTGTACTGTGGGACGCTGCCTGGCTTGGTCTGTACGATCCGACCCTCTGCGGTCAGCTCGTCCATCCGACCTTTGCTGTACCGCCAATACCTCGTGACCCCCATCACCTCGTAGCTTGGGTTGCCTTTCGATGCTCCACCGGGACCAGTGAGATTGTCGAGGCGATACCGTCGTCCAGTCTCCTTGTCTACAGAGCGATACTTGGTATCGACATAGGCATCTTCGTACGCGCTGTGCTCTGGGTTCCACGTCCAGTTGCCGCCCTTCGAGTAGAAGAGCAACACGTCGTGTATCCCGCCGTACTGACGTCGGCCCTGCTTCGCGTCACTATGCGCGGTACTCCGCTTCCAGATGATCTCGCTTCGAAAGTGGTCACGACCGAATACCTCGTCGAGGATGCCCTTGACGTAGTGCGATACGCCGGGGTCGACGTGAAGGTATAGGCTCCCCGTCTCGGCGAGCAGGGTGTTGAGCTGAACGGTCATGCTGTAAATCCATTCGAGGTAGCTGTCCAGGCCGGAGCCCCACGTATCTCGGTACGCCTTCATCTCGATCAGGGAAGGCTCTTTTACGAACTGCGTATCCTCGACTTGGAACGAGAGCGAGAAGTCTTGGCCCGTGGCGAATGGTGGGTCGATGTAGATGAGGTCGATCTGCCCCGCCTGCTCGGCGGCCAGGGCCGGAAGAACGTACTTCTTGTCGCCCCAGATCAGCCGATTTCGCCAGTCAGCGGAGCGGCTCGCTGCGAAGAAGTCAAGGGAGCGTTGTCGCTCCTGCGCCGACTCGTTGATCGTCTCGACGGTCTGGAACGGAAGGGCTATACGAGGAGGAGCAACCCGGCGTCCGGCGTCGTCGTACTTGCCGTCCCAGATCAGCTCAGGCATCGCCTCTGCCCTCCGCCGAGAAGAACTTGCCACTTCGCCCAGTCTCCTGGTCCGGGGTCCCGGGCTGCTGGAGGAGCTGGATCACCTGGCCGTCGTCGAGCTGGATACGCACCGTCAGCGGATCGCGGGCGGGAACCTCCACCCTCTGGATCGTCCGGCCGACGACCGCCTCGACCTGGAATCCGAGGTCAGCGGTGCGGAGCGCATCGAGTTGGATAAGCGCATAGCGGAGCTGCTTGCGCGCCGCCTCGGTGATCGCGGCGACCTTTACGACGTCGAGGCGATCGACCGTGCACTGGTAGGTCAGATCGACCACACACTCGTCGACGAGCTGGTCTGGATGCGCTGGTACGGGAAGGTACCCGATGACCCGTCCTGCGAGCACGTTGCCGCGTCCGCCTCGAAGATCGCTCGGATCGACGAGGGGACTGACGACGAGGGTGCGATCGAGGGTGGCGTCGGCGGTTGCTTCCGCCTCGGCCCGCTCGGGACTCGTTCCGCCTCGCTCCAGCTCGCGCACCCGTTGGTTCCACCCCTTGTCGAGCTGGCAGTCATGGGTGAGGACCATGGCGAGCCCGATGCCCGCGGCGAGCGTGAGCGGCTTGTCGTTGTCCCACGCCCCGTCGATCTCGACGAAGTGCGCGTCGAGGGACTCCCACTGGGGCGGGCTATGTCGATCCTCGGCGATGATGCGCGAGACGCCGCAGAGGACGATGTCCCCCTGGCGCGGCTGTTCGTGCCACTCGTAGAAGTGCTCCGGACGCATCATCGGTAGCCTCTGCGGCTCCTCCGGACCGGCTCGTTTAGCATCAGGCGCTCCGCCTGGGCAAGGTCCTGCTCGAAGTCCGACTCCGGCCGCAGGGTGGCTGCTCGGCCGATCGGGTGCAGCTCCCCCCGCAGATAGGCGTCGAGCGCCCGTTGGTGGAGCGGACGCTTCCTGGCGGTGCGGTGGGCGATCGTCACGGACGGAGCAGCGCCCTGGAGCGTCTTCCAATCGTGTGCGCGGTTCAGGCGACCGGCGGCGATGTGGTCGAGGAGGTCCAGTCCGCCGGAGCGGCTCAACAACACCTCGGTCGCCCGGCCGGACTCGGTAGCGTCGATGTCCCGGACGACATCGGCAAGGAGCTGGAGACGCTCCAGCTTGTCGGCGCTAGGCGTTGCTTCGCCCTTCACCCAGGCGCTCAGCGATCGGCGGTCCACGCCGATGGCCCGAGCAATCTGCTCGCGGGTCAGCCTCGTCCGCCGCGCGATCTCGTCCCGCACCTTCTGCACGTCTTCCCGTACCGGCCGAGGCACGCTGGAGTAAGTGATGCCCGTCTCCGTCGAGCTGACGTACATCTTCCAGAACTGCTGCCCCCGGGTGACGGAGGCACCCGTCATCCGCTCGGCTCCCAGCAACAGATCGTCGAGGTCCTGGACGACGAACGGCATCCCGAGCCGCGTCGTCGTCGACGGCTTCCGCTCGAAGAGCGTGTCGGCCAGCGGCAGGATCGACCACGGTCGGGCGGCACCAAGTTCGTCAGGTCGAGGCGCCGGTCTCGCATGGACGTGCGGACTCATCGCTCAGCTCCGAACTCGTCGAGGAACGTATCGGTGACTGCCCACCGGAAGAACGTGTAGATGCGATCGCAGAACTCAGCGACCGTGCCGCCGATGGCGGCGAGGTCGAAGTCCTCCGGTTGGGACGTGTAGTGGTCCAAGTCCAGCACCCACGACGGCTGCCCTGCCGGTTCGAGCCCAGGGTCGTACGTGGCGCCGGCGGGAAGTCGGCCCCACCGTCCGCGGAGCTGCGAGGCATCGTCGAGACGGAAGAGGGTGTCCGAGAGCGTGTGCACGACTTCCACATTGCCAAGGAGCGTCTCGTCACCAGCGACACCCAGGACCTCCGGGCGCACGAACTTGGCGAGCTGCTCAAGCTGGTCGCCTGTCACTCGGTCGACGTACCGGACGCCAATCCGGTCGCAGACGTTCGGGTGTACCCACCCCTCAAGGGCGTGGAGCACCACGGTCAGCCGGGTGAGGAGATCGCTGCGCCGGGTGTACCGCTTTGCCGAGAGTGCCACGAAGGTCGGAGCGAGCGTGACCTGCCAGGCGTCGGGGTCCTTCGTTTCGAAGCGCCAGACCGTCCCCGCATCCTGGGGCTGGACGCCTCCCGGTCCAATCATCACCCCGAGCTGCCGCTCCGGGCGGAGGATCGGGTAGTCGGCCCGGATCGCCTCCTGGAAGTTCGCCACGAACGAACTGTCCTCGATCTTCATCACCCCAGGAAAGCGCACCTGGGCGATCACGTTCACCAGGGGAGCCCTGCTCAGGGGCACTTCCTGGACCGATGGTCCGAACGGCGTGGTCATCGTCATCACCTTCCCACTATACTTCCCATAACATCAGCTGGGAACCCCGGGAGGTGACCACGATCATGGCAGAGACGGAACGAGGCAAGAAGGTCGTCTATGTCCACCCCTACAAGCGGCAGGACGGCACGACCGTGCCCGCCCACGAGCGCTCCACCCCGAGCACGTCCCGCGGGCAGCAGCCTGCCCGACGACCACAGCGCCCGGCCCCGCGGCGATCGCCGAGGCGAACGTCCAGGTAGGAGAACTCACCGGGAGCCGACCACGACCAGGTGACCCGGCTTCACCGCGATTGACCGTCGCTTGCGCCGAGGCGAAGGTCAACTTTGGATTGAGTAGCAGAGGCAGATCTATGCCCACGCCGCCTTGGCGAGGCTCGGATTCAACCGCTCGATGCCCTCGTCCTCACGGCCAGGGGCTACTCCCTGGTAGATGTCGAGGAAGACCGAGAGGGTCCGGTGTCCGGACCACCGCTGGCAGACCACCGCGTCGACGCCTTCGCGCAGCCACCAGGAGCAGGCGGCGTGCCGTAGATCGTGGCGGCGTAGCCGCGACAGCTTGGGTTGGCGGGGATCGTCGGGCTTCAGGTCGGCTCGGCGGGGGAACAGCTTGGCTCGGGCCGGTTCCCACACGCTGCGGCCGAACATGTCGTGGTCGAACGGCTTGGAGTTGTGGTGGAACACCAGCTCGCCAAGTCCCTGCCCGTACAGCTTCCCGTGACGGCGGAGCTTGTCGACCAGGCGGGGTGGCACCGGGACCCGGCGGGTGTCGGTCACGTCCCGGTCCTTGAGCGGCCCCCACCCGGGGTCCTCGTCAGCGTCGAGCCACCGTTCCTGAACGGGCCGGTGGCTGCGCCGGACTACCAGCCACCCCCACTCGTCATCGCCCGCCGGCAGTTCCACGTCTTCCCAGAGCAGGCCAGTGGCCTCACCCCAACGCAGCCCGCACAGCGCCATGACCAGCACGAGGCACTCCACGATCCCGCCCCAGCTGCCCTCGGTCACGCACGCCTCGGCCAGTGCCAACGATTGGGGCACGTCAAGCACCAGATCAACGTCCACCGCCAGCGCCGCGCGGCCGGTGCCCATCGTGGACTTCCCTTTCACCTTCCGGCGAGGCTTGACCACCACCCACGGGCTCCGCTCGATCAGCAGGTCATCGCGGTCCACCGCCCAGGCCCAGCACGCTCGGAGCGGTTGGAGGAACCGGATCACCGAGGCCGCCGACACCCGCTTGGTCGGGCTCCGCTCGCTTACCTCGAAGCGGGCCACGAACCCTTCGACCTCGGCCGAGGTCAACGTGTCCGCCCGCGCCGAGTTCGACTGTAACCAGGTTCGCCCGGCTCGCTGACGGTTGGTGACGCGCGCCTCCAGGTGGGTGGGGAGGAAGCTGGCGTGCTCCAAGAAGTCCTCCACTGCCACCAGTTCGTCGCCGGTCGGCTCGGCGCCAGCGGCCAGGAGCCAGCGGCGGGCTCGGTTGAACGACCGGGCCGCCGCTGCCTTGGTCTTGGGCTCCCACTCCGGGTGGTGCCGGAAGTACATCTCCGTCAACTCGAACACCGTGGGCGCCACCGGCCCTTGGGGTCTCTCGGGCTCGATGAACTGCTTGGTCCTAAGCTCGAACAGCAACCCGCAGGCGAACTCCCGCTCGGCCCGCTCCTTCCACGTCTGCGCCAGGCCGGCCTTCCCGAAGCGCTTGAACCACTGGACGCCATCGGCTTTGCCCCTGACGTCCCAGCAGTCGACCTTCCTCCGCCGCACCTCTCCGCTGGAGCGGTCGGTCACCCGCTCGACCGTCGACCCCTTCACGACCCACGCCTGGAACGCCTTGGGGACCCACGGTTCGGGATACTGACGAGCCATCGCCACACCTCCACCACACGGGCCGTCGGGGGGCCACCGAGAGCCCCGGAGGGACCGACCGTGGCTTGAGCGTAGCATCGCGAGGTTGAATCAGGGTTGAATCGGGACGGATTCAACCTCCGCCAGGGGCCCGTTCCAACCGGATTGTCCACAGCCCCAACGAGTCGTCCGAGGGGTCTCAGTGCGTCCTGGCCCACCAACGTAGGACGTCGTCTACCAGCTGGTTCACCCAACGCTCGACCTACTCATGCAGTTGGGTCCCGTCGACTACAGTGGTGGGCGAGGAGAGGTGCGAGAGTGGCCGAATCGGACTCACTGCTAATGAGTTGACTGGGGAAACCTGGTCCGAGGGTTCAAATCCCTCCCTCTCCGCGAGACCGTTGCCCGGGCCCGAGCGCTCCGGTTCGCCAGCACCGCCCGGGGACGGCGGTCAGGCGCGGGTGACGACGAAGCAGCGCTGAGCGGCTCGCCGGGAGCTGCCGATGCCCGGCGGCGCGCCGGGGACGGGCGACCGTCGCCGGTGACGTTCCGGTCCCCGGGCACGAAGGACCGTCCGTCCAAGGGCTCCGACCGGGACCGCCGGTCCGGCCACGGGCGGGCGGACGCCGTCGAGGTAGGCGGGAGAGAGGAGGGCATATGGAGAGCGGCCGCTTCTGGCTCCACACGCTCGGGTGCCCGAAGAACCAGGTGGACTCGGACAAGCTGTCCGGCGTCCTGGCCGCCGACGGCTACCTGGCCGCCGACCGCCCGGAAGACGCCGACCTCGTCGTCGTCAACACCTGTGCCTTCATCGAGGCCGCCCGCCAGGAGTCGATCGGTGCCGTCCTCGAGCTGGCGGCGGCTCGGCGCCCCGGCGCACGCCTGGTCGTGACCGGGTGCATGGCGGAGCGTTACGGCGACGAGCTGGCGGCGGCGTTGCCCGAGGCGGACCTCGTTGCCGGCTTCGGGCAGGCCCTGGCCCCGCAGCCCGTCGCCCTCGGCCGGCGGCCCCGGCACCCGACGGCGTCGTCGTCGTCGTTTGACCTGCTCAGCCTGAGCCGTCCCCCCGCCACCGCCCCGTGGGCCTACGTCAAGGTGGCGGAGGGCTGCGACCGGAGGTGCGGCTTCTGCGCCATCCCCTCCTTCCGCGGGAAACAGCGGTCGCGCCCGGTCGACGAGGTGCTGGCCGAGGTGGCGTCCCTGGCCTCGGGCGACGGGCCGCCCCTGCGTGAGGTGGTGCTCGTGGCCCAGGACCTGGCCTCCTTCGGGCGCGACCACTCCGGGCGGCGTCGCCGCGGGCCGGGCGAGCCGGACGTCCCGGGCGCCCCACCGGGCGCTGTCCACCGCCGCCGGACAGGGCGCCAGCCCATCGTCCCCCTCGTGCGGGCGGTGGCCGAGCTGGTGGCCCGGGTACGTCTCCTCTACCTGTACCCGTCGGGGCTGACCGAGGAGCTGGTCGAGGCGGTCCTGGACACCGGCGTTCCCTACTTCGACCTTTCGCTCCAGCACGTGTCCCGGCCCCACCTGGCCCGGATGCGCCGCTGGGGCGACGGTGAGCGCTTCCTCGACCGCATCGCCCGTATCCGCCGGGCCGATCCCGAGGCGACCTTCCGTTCGTCGTTCATCCTGGGGTACCCGGGCGAGACCGAGGAGGACCACGACGCCCTCCTGGCCTTCCTGGGCGAGGCGACACTCGACTGGGCCGGCTTCTTCCCGTTCTCCCGCGAGGAGGGGACCCACGCCGCCGGCCTCCCCGACCAGGTCCCGGCGGAGCTGGCGCTGGAGCGGCTCCGGGAGTGCGCCGAGCTGCAGGACGAGGTGACGGCCAGGCGACGGGACGCGCTGGTCGGTCGCCGTCTCCGGGTGCTGGTCGACGGTCCCGGGGTCGGGCGATCGGTCCACGAGGCGCCGGAGATCGACGGGGTCGTCCGGCTGCCGGCCGGCCTGGCGCCGGGCGAGCTGACCGAGGTGAGCATCGTGTCGTCGGCCGGCGTGGACCTGGTGGGCGCGCCGGTGGCTCAGGGGGCGGATGGGCTCGGCGCCGCCCCGGTGGGGGCCGCCCCCGGCGTGGAGGTCGGGGCCCGGTGACTGATGCCGCCGGGCCGACGTTCGGTCCCTCGGCGCTGGCCACGCCGGCCAATGCCGTGACCCTGGCCCGCCTGGCCGCCACCCCGGTCTTCGTGGCCATGATCCTGGTCCGGGGGGCCGACTGGTGGACGGTGGCAGTGGGCGTGGCGGTGGCCGGGAGCGATGGCCTCGACGGGTGGGTGGCCCGGCGCCAGGGGACCACCCGGTCGGGCGCCTTCCTCGACCCGTTGGCCGACAAGGCGGTCGTGCTCGGCGGCTTCTTCGCCCTGGCGGCCCGGGGGTACCTCCCGTGGGCGCCCGTCCTTCTGATCGCCGCCAGAGAGCTCGGGATGAGCGTCTACCGGTCGTGGGCGGGACGCCGCGGGGTGTCGGTGCCGGCCCGGCGCTCGGCCAAGATCAAGACCTGGGTCCAGGATCTGGCCATCGCCACCTGCCTGGTGCCGCCGCTCGCCGGCCAGCGCACCTTGCAGCTGGCCGCCGTCTGGGTGGCCGCTGCCCTGACCGCCTACACCGGTGGGCAGTACGTGGTCGACGGTCGCCGTCGCTCCCGGCCCGGGGGGCGCCGGTGACGGCCGCCCGTCGGCCCGTCACCCGGCGCCGGGCCGGCACCGGCGGTGCACGGTGAGGGCCGAGGTCGTCGCCGTCGGAACGGAGCTGCTCCTGGGCCAGATCGCCGACACCAACGGCCGGTGGCTGGGGGAGCAGCTGGCGGCGGCCGGCGTCGACTCCTACTTCCACCAGGCGGTCGGGGACAACACTGCCCGCATCGTCCTGGCCTTGCGCACGGCGCTCGCCCGCGGCGATGCGGTGATCGTGTGCGGGGGCCTGGGACCGACCCAGGACGACATCACCCGGGAGGCGATCGCCGAGGTGATGAACGTGCCACTCGTCCGCGACCCGGAGATCGCCGCCCGAATCGAGGGGTTCTTCGCCGCCCGGGACCGACGGATGCCGGCCAGCAACCTCCGCCAGGCCGAGGTTCCCCGCGGGGCGTCGGCCATCGAGCAGGTGCGGGGGACGGCACCCGGCCTCGTGTGCCCGGTGGGTGGCAAGGTCGTCTACGCCGTGCCCGGGGTGCCCCACGAGATGATGGAGATGTTCGAGCGGGGCATCCTCCCCGACCTGCGGCGCCGGATGGCGGCGGCCGGCGAGGAGGGGGTGATCGCCAGCCGGGTGCTCCGGACCTGGGGCACCAGCGAGTCGGCACTGGCCGAGGCCCTCCAGGGGCGGATCGACGCCCTCGAAACCGCCGCCGTCACCATCGCCTTCCTGGCCAGCGGCATCGAGGGGATCAAGGTACGGCTCACGGTCCGGGCAGCCACCGTGGCGGCAGCGAGCCGCCTGCTCGACGAGGAGGATCGCCAGGTCCGCGCCGCGCTGACCGGCGCCCTGGGGGACATCGTCTTCGGGACGGACACAGAGACGATGGAGCGGGCGGTGGCGGACCTCCTGGTCGAGCGCCGGCTGACCCTGGGGGTGGCCGAGTCCCTCACCGGCGGGCTCATCGCCTCCCGCCTGGTCGACGTGGCCGGCGCCAGCCGGTGGTTCCGGGGAGGCGTGGTGGCCTACGCCTCCGGCGTAAAGCGCTCGGTGCTGGGGGTACCACCCGGCCCGGTGGTCGCCGCACCAGCCGCCGGGGCCATGGCCGAGGGTGCCTGCCGGGTGCTCGGGTGCGACGTGGGGATCGGGATCACCGGCGTGGCCGGTCCCGAGGAGCAGGAGGGCCGGAGCCCGGGAACCGTGTTCGTCGGGATCTCCCTACCCGACGCCCCGACGCTCACCCGCGAGCTCCACCTTCCCGGCGACCGCCAGCGAATCCGCCAGTACTCGGCGATCTCGGCCCTCGACCTCTTGCGGAGGACCCTCCTCGAGCTCAAGCCGGCCGCCTCGGGCATCGGCTGAGGTTCGCCGGCGCCGGGCCGCTCCCGGCGGCGGTACCTACCGGCCCCGGGTCACCGCTCCTCGAGGAGCACGGCCGGGTCGATGCCGAGGCGTTCGGCCAACCGCTCGATGGTCTGCAGGGTGACGTTGCGCTCACCCCGCTCGAGCCCTCCCACGTAGGTCCGGTGCACGCCCACCATGTCGGCGAACGCCTCCTGGCTGAGGGCGCGAGCGGCCCGCTCGGCGCGCAGGTTTCGCCCCAGACGTCGCTGCAGCTCCCCCTCCATCATCCCCCCACGCTGGCCGACGGCTACTGATCCGTCTACAGATCCATCGGTAGCAGGCGCGCTCTCGGGGCAGCCCCGGCCCTTTCCCCGACCCCTTCCCCGACCCCTTCCCCGGCCGCAGCCCTGGCCGTCAGGACCCGCCGCTCAGGTGGAGGTGAGGGCGCCAGTGCCCGTCCTCCCCGGGCCAGGCGTCGAGCTCGGCCACGGCGTCCCCCTCGGCCCACAGCTGCACGCCGATGAGGGGCCCCGGCCCCGGCTGGCCGTGGCTGGAGGTGGCGGGACCGCTGGCGTGCAGCACCACGGCCGAGCGCCGCCCGGGCGCGCCGCCCGGGACCTCGAGGCGGAGCTCCACCGTGTCGCCGACCACCTCGGCCACGAGGCGGGGAACCCCACGGTCGTCGACCACAGCGATCCGGCGAGCCGTCACCTCGGCTACAGGGTCGCCACCGCCACCGCCACCGCCACCGCCGTCTCCGCCACCGTCTCCGCCACCGCCGTCTCCGCCGCCGCCGGGTCCTGGGTCGCCGGTCTCGTGGTCGCCCACCCGGGCGTCTTCATCTGCTGGTCCGGGCATGGCCCGCCTCCTCGACTGTGCGCCGACGGGCGGAATGCCGCCGCCGGGGCGCGAGCGTCAGTGTGGCGCTGCCCCCCGGTGCCGGTGGTGCCGGCGACCGGTGCAGCGCGAGTGCGGCTCCGCCGTCCGGACCGACGTGCGCCGCCGCAGGCGCTACACCTACCACCCGGTTGCGTCAACGCCGGGCCTCGACGGCCCGAAGCCGTCACCGCCCCCGTCACCGCCCCCGTCACCGCCCCGGCCCCCCCCGCCCCCCAGCAGCCGCCGGTAACACGCGGCCGTCCCCCCGTCGAACGCCACCAGCCAGATCTCCCCCACGTCGGACCGCGTCTCGCGCACGGTGCGGACGGCGATCGAGGCCGCCCGTTCCCGGGGGAAGCCGTAGATGCCGGTGGAGATGGCCGGGAACGCCACCGACCGGGCGCCCAGGCCGGAGGCGACCTCCAGCGACCGCCGGTAGCAGGAGGCCAGGGTCGCGTCCTCGCCGTCCCCGCCTCCGTGCCACACAGGCCCGACCGCATGGACGACCCAGCGGGCGGGAAGGGCGAAGGCGGGGGTGGCCTTGGCGTCGCCCGGGGCGCACCCGCCCAGGGCCCGGCACGCCTCCTCGAGCCGGGAGACCCCGGCGGCGCGGAAGATGGCACCGCAGACCCCGGCGCCCGGCGCCAGGGCTCTGTTGGCGGCATTGACGACGGCGTCCACCTCGACGGTGGTGATGTCGGCGACGACGGCTTCGATCCGGGCTCGCCCTCCCTCGCCCACGAGCCGAACCTACCGCGGCCGGTCGGGGCAGCCCCCGGCGGGCAGACTCAGGCGTGCGCCTCTTCGCCGGCGTGTGGCCGCCGACCGAGGTCCTCCGCCTCCTGCGGAACCTGCACCGGCCGCAGGTGCCGGGGGTGCGTTGGACCGATGCCGCCCAGTGGCACGTCACCCTGGCGTTCCTGGGGGAGGTGCCCGGCGGCCGCACGGCGGCATTGGTCGCCGCCCTGGAGGGCGCCCTCGTCGGCGCGGCGGCTCCACCCGTGGCGTCGCTCGGCCCGGCGGTGGCCGTCCTCGGCCGTGGCGTCCTGTGCGTCCCCGTCGCCGGGCTGGACGGTCTCGCCACCGGCGTGCGCCAGGCATTGGGGGCCGGCGCCGCCGGTGAGCCCCCCTTCACCGGGCACCTGACCCTGGCCCGGGCCCGGGGCGGCCGTCGGGTCCCGCCGGCGCTGGCCGGGCAGTCGGTCGCCGCCGCCTGGCCGGTGGAGGAGGTGCGCCTGGTGGCCTCCACGCTGGGCCCCGGGGGCTCGCGGTACACCACGGTGGCGAGGGCGACCGTTCCGTCCTGACCGCCGGGCAGCGGACCTGCCCCATCCCACACCGAACACCCGTTCGCCACTAGTGTCCGTGAGACGCCCCGGGTGGAGGGGTCGTCGAGCCCTGGCCCTCTCGACCCGCCCGGCGAGTGGCACACCCCATCCGTAACGTCGGTACCGGCAGACGCCGCGCACACAGGAGGAGACCGGAGAGATGGCAGAGGACCGCGACAAGGCGCTGGACATGGCGCTCGGACAGATCGAGAAGCAGTTCGGCAAGGGCTCGGTCATGCGGATGGGTGACCACGTCGACCTGGGCATCGAGGCCATCCCCACCGGGGCCCTCTCCCTCGACCTCGCCCTCGGCATCGGCGGGCTCCCCCGGGGCCGGATCGTCGAGATCTTCGGCCCCGAGTCGTCCGGCAAGTCGACCCTGGCCATGCACTGCGTGGCCGAGGCCCAGCGCAACGGCGGCATCTGCGCCTACATCGACGCCGAGCACGCCATGGATCCGGTCTACGCCCGGGCCATCGGGGTCAACGTGGACGACCTGCTGATCTCCCAGCCCGACACCGGCGAGCAGGCCCTCGAGATCGCCGACATGCTGATCCGGTCGGGCGCCCTCGACATCATCGTCGTCGACTCGGTGGCCGCCCTCACCCCGCGGGCCGAGATCGAGGGCGAGATGGGCGACACCCACGTCGGCCTCCAGGCGCGCCTCATGTCCCAGGCGCTGCGCAAGCTGACCGGCACCCTCAGCAAGTCCGACACCATCGCCATCTTCATCAACCAGCTACGGGAGAAGATCGGCGTCATCTACGGCTCGCCCGAGACCACCCCCGGCGGCCGGGCGCTCAAGTTCTACGCCTCGGTCCGCCTCGACATCCGCCGGTTCGAGACCATCAAGGACGGGGCGGAGATGATCGGCAGCCGCACCCGGGTCAAGGTGGTGAAGAACAAGTGCAGTGCCCCGTTCCGCCAGGCCGAGTTCGACATCATGTACGGCACGGGGATCAGCCGGGAGGGGTCGCTGCTCGACGTGGCCGTGGACCTCGGGCTGGTGAAGAAGTCGGGCGCCTGGTTCACCTACGAGGGTGAGCAGCTCGGCCAGGGCCGGGAGAACGTGAAGGTCTTCCTCCGGGAGAACCCCCAGCTCATGGCCGAGATCGACGACCGTGTCCGCCAGCAGCTGGCCCCGAAGGCGGAGGAGCAGCCGGCGGGGGAGGCCGGAGCGCTCGACCCCGACGAGCAGCCGATCTCCCTGGGCTGAGCGCAGCCGCCTCGGGACCCCGGGCCGGTCACCCCGCCGGTGTGGCGGCCACGGGGATCGTGTCGGGCACCAGCTCGACCCAGGTGGCGCCGGGCTGGAGCGCGATGGCCGTGCCGGAGGCCGAGGTGAACTGGGTGGCCTGGCCGAGCGACGTCCTCGACCAGCGGCCGGTCACCTCGACGCCGTCGCGGAAGACCATGGCCGGCCCGCTGGCGTTGTCGTCCAGGTTGGCCTGCACCTCGAGCCCGCCTGTGCTGTTCTCCAGCCACGGTCCGTAGGTGACGTGGACGACCTGGACGACGACGTTGGCCGCGCTCACCTGGGTGCCTGTGCTCAGGTGGTCAGGGGTGGCGCCGTAGTAACGCTGGAAGGTCCGGGACGGCGGGTCGTAGTGCCAGTGGACCTCCGAGTAGCTGGAGAAGGGGATCGACACCGCCGACACCGGCGTCCCGGCCGGGGTGGCCGCCGAGTAGGCGAAGAGCGGCTGGGGAGTTGTGGTCCGTGTCTTGTAGAACCCCCAGACGTCGGCCGTCGACGTGTACGTGTCGTACGGGGCGTGGCGCCCCGGGACGTGGGTGATGATCGATGTGTGGGCCCCGAGGTCGAAGTTGACCACCGGCGAGGCGTCGATGTCGGCGATGACCGGCTGGATCCCGCCGACGTGGACGAGCAGGGGGCGGCCCAGCTGGCCCAGGATCCCGATGTCGATGTTGCGGGCGGAGCGGACCGGTCCCAGGAGGCTGGCGTCCTGGCACTGGTAGACGGCGACCAACCGGGTGATCCCGCCCTCCACCGGCTCCTCGAAGACGACGTCGGCCTTGTCGAGCCCGGTCTGCGGCCGGGCTGTCGGGTAGTTGTCGATCTTCACCGCCAGGGCGGGCCGCTGGGGGACGGCGCCGCCCCCGGGGACGGGGGCACCGGTCAGCGGGCAGGCGGGCGGGGGCGACGTCGTGGTGGTGGTGGTGCGGATGGTGGCGGCGCTCCCGGCGGTCGCCGCCTTGGGCGTACCGGGCCCGGAGGAGCAGGCGGCGAGCAGGACAGCGGCCAGGCCGGCACCGCCACCGGCGGCCAGCCACCGGCGGCCCCGGCGCCCTCCCGGTCCGGTGCGGGGCCGGAGGCGCCCCCTGCGCTGCGGGGTGGAGGAGCCGGCGGACGCGGCGGTGTCAGGGGCAGGGGTACGGCGCATGGCTCCAATTCTCGATCGGTGAGGGCGGTGGTTGGGGGATGCTACGTCGGTCCGGCCGGGAGGTGGCCCCGGGGGTGCGGCGACCGTCGGGCCGGGCGGTGGCCCCGACCGCCCGTGCGGCACGGTGCGCCTCGCTGTCGTCCCAGGTCCGGGCGCACGTCCGGCGGCGGTGGGGCCGTGCCGCCGGCTCCTTGGCCGGTGGGTCGGGGCTTAGAATCCGCCGGTGCCCTCCCCCCATGGCCCCGGACGGGCCGCCCGAGGGCGCCATGCGCGGCGGGCCCGGGTACGCCGCCGACGCCTGCTGGTGACCGTGGTGGCCGCCGCCGTGGTGGCCGCCGTGGTGGTGGTGGTGTCGGCGATGTCGACCCCCGGCACACCGCCCCCGGGCGGGGCCCGGGGCGGGGCGGCCAGCCGGACCGCTCACCGGGGCTCCGGGGGGACCCGACCGGCGGGGCGTTCCCCGGGGGCGGGAGCCCGCACCTTTCATGGGCCGTACGGGGTCGAGTCGTCGGCGATGGTGGCCGAGAACCGCCGGCCGGGCACCACGGCCTGGAAGATCTCCGGCACGCCCGCCACCGGCTACGTCCAAGGCTTCGCCGGGAGGACGTACGCGTCGGTCGGCCAGAAGATCCCGCTTTACGTGTCGACGACAGGTGCCAGCTTCCAGGTCGTCGCCTACCGCATGGGCTACTACGGCGGCGACGGGGCGCGGGCAGTCTGGCGGTCGGGCCAGGTGCCGGGCCGGGTGCAGCCCACCTGCCCGCTGACGCCCGGCGTCAACATGGTGAGCTGTGACAACTGGACGGCGTCCCTCACCGTGGAGGTCACCCAGGCCTTCGTCCAGGGCGAGTACCTGCTGAAGCTGACGGGGGCGGCCGGCCAGCAGAGCTACATCCCCCTGACGGTGTGGGATCCCTCCAGCCACGCCGCCTACCTGGTGATGACCCGCAGCCTGACCGAAGAGGGCTGGAACACGTACGGCGGGTACTCGTACTACCAGGGTCAGGGTCCCTGCACGCTCGGGCAGACCGGCAGCTACCCGCCGTGCAACCGCGCCCGGGTGGTCTCCTTCGACCGCCCGTACTCGATCGGGGACGGCGCGTCCGACTTCTTGAGCAACGAGTACCCGCTGGTCCGCTTCATGGAGCAGCACGGCCTGGACGCCGCCTACTGCACCGACGTCACGGTCGACGAGCATCCGACCGTCCTGCTCGACCACCGGGCGCTCCTCTCGCTCGGGCACGACGAGACGTGGACCTACCCCGAGCGTGCCGCCGCCCAGACGGCGATGGCCCACGGGGTCAACCTCGTCTTTTTCGGGGCGGCGCCGCTGGTCCGCCATTCACGGCTACAGCCGTCGTCGCTCGGGGCGGACCGCGAGGAGGTGGACTACCGCAGCTCGGCCGAGGATCCCCTGGCCGCCACGGGCCCGACGACGACAGTGACCGGCAACACCTTCGCCACACCCCCGGTCAGCGATCCGGTCACAACGCTCGTCGGCACCGAGTACAGCGGCTACCTGACGACAGGCGTCGCCCCCTTGCCTCTCGTCGTCCACCAGCCGACAGCATGGATCTTCAAGGGCACGGGGCTCGGGGCCGGAGCCACCGTGCCCGCCGTCATCGACTCCGACATCAACCACGTCAATCCCGCCGCCGCCCCGCCCGACTTGGAGGTCCTGGCCCATTCGCCGGTGCCCCTCAGCGAGGCGTACACGAACCAGGGGCGATGGGGAGCGGACACCTACTCGGACATGACCTACTACACGGACCCGACGAGCGGCGGCGGGGTCTTCGCCAGCGGGACCGTCAACTGGATCTTCGCCCTCAACTCCTGTGCCCCCGGCGGCACGACATGCACGAACGCCCCCCTGGCCACCATCACCGGCAACCTCCTCTCGCTCTTCGGGCAGGGCGCAGCCGGCAAGTCCCAGCCGTCCGTGGCCAACTGGCAGTCGGTCACACCGCCGGGATCGTGATCGGGCCGGGATCGTGATCGGGGGGCAGGCTGCCGCTGCCGCCCCGCAGTAACGTCCGCCGGGTGGCATGGGCGCGATCGCTTCCCCGACCGGTGCGCCGGGCGGCCGGGGACCTGCTCCACTGGGCCCGGGAGGCCGCCGCCGATCTCGGCGCCGTGGGTCCCGACGACCGGCGGGGGCGGAGCTTCGGCGGGTTCGGGCGGGGCAGCGTGCTCGCCTTCCCCCAGGGCGCCATCTTCAACGAGCGGTCCATCCGGATCGGGGAGGGCACGATGATCGGGCCCTACGCCTGCCTGACGGCGGGCATGGCCCCCGGCCAGGCACTGCTCTCGGACCCCGTCGTCCGTATCGGCGACCGTTGCGTGATCGGCCGGGGGTCGCACGTCGTGGGCCATTGGTCGATCACCATCGGGGACGACGTCCAGACCGGGCCGTACGTGTACATCACCGACCAGAACCATTCCTACGCCGACCCCGAGGAGCCGGTTGGACGCCAGTGGCCGGTCGAGGCGGCGGTGCGGATCGGCGACGGGAGCTGGCTGGGAGCCAACGTCGTGGTCCTGCCGGGGGCGGACATCGGATGCCACGTGGTGGTGGCGGCGGGGGCCGTGGTCCGGGGCCAGGTGCCGAACCGGTGCGTGGTCGCCGGGGTCCCGGCCCGGGTGGTCCGGCGCTGGGTGCCCGGCCGCGGCTGGGTCGACCACGGCGAGCTGGAGGGCGTCGGGCCGGCCACCACCGGTGCCTGACCCGGGGAGTGGGAGCCGGGGCGCGGGACGCGGCCTGTTCGTCGGGGTGGTCGGAACGGGAACGGCGCTCGCCCCGGAGGTGGAGGGGGTCGCCGAGGAGGTCGGCCGGCGGCTCGCCGCCGTCGGCAGCGTGCTCGTCTGCGGCGGCCTGGGCGGGGTGATGGCGGCAGCCTGCCGGGGCGCGGCGTCGGCGGGGGGGACGACCGTCGGGATCCTGCCGGGGGAGGACCGCCACGAGGCCAACCGGTGGGTCACGGTTCCCGTCGCCACCGGCCTGGGCGAGTTGCGGAACGCGCTGGTGGTACGGGCGTCCGACGCACTGGTGGCCGTCGGCGGCGGGGCGGGCACGCTGTCCGAGATCGCCCTCGCCCTGAAGCTCGGAAGACCGGTGGTCGGCCTCGGGACCTGGCGGCTCGGACGGCCCGACGGCTCCGAGGAGCCGGGCCTGGTCGTCGCTCGGACCGCGGCGGAAGCGGTCGACGAGGCGCTGGCGCTGGCCCGCTCGGTGCGCCCGGCCGCCGGCCGCTGATCGCCGAACCTCCTGGCGCGCCGGTGCCGCCGGCGCCGCCGGTGCGCCGGTTCGCCGCCCCCGGGGACGGCCAATACGGTTGACCCCTGCATGGAGCCGCCCACACGCCCGAGCAGTGGTGGTACCCCCGCCGGGGAACCCGACGCTCCGGCCGGTGCCGTCGAGGCGGTGGACCTCGGGGCTGCGGGCGGCGGCTCGATCCTCGTGACGGTGACCGGTCCCGACGGCCCGGGGATCGCCGGGCGCCTCTTCGACGGCTTGGCGCCGCTCGGCCTCCCGGTCCTCGACGTGGAGCAGGTGCACGTGCACGGGCAGCTCTTCTTGTGCGTCGAGATCGGGGACAGGGCCCCCGGAGCCGTCGCCCCCGCCCCGTTCGCCGCCGGACGGATCCGGAAGGCGCTCGCCGCCGCTCTGGCGGCCCCCCCGGCCGGCTCCGGCTCTCCGGCCGGCCCCGGCACCGACCGGCTCGCGGTGTCGGTGGCGTCGCTGCCCACGCCGGCCGTCGCCGTCGCCGGTCCACGTCATCTGGTCACGGTGCTGGCACCGGTTCTCGGAGCCTCCGCCATGGGCGGCGTGTTCGGGAGGATCGCCGGCTGCGGCGGGAACGTCGAGCGGATCGTCCGGCTGGCGACGTACCCGGTGACGAGCTACGAGCTCGAGGTGTCCGGCGCCGATCCGGCAGAGCTCCGCCGGCAGCTCGGCGCGGAGGCCGCTCACCTCCGAGTCGACCTGGCGGTCCAGCAGGCTGGTCTCCACCGCCGCGCCAAGCACCTCATCGTGCTGGACGCCGACTCGACGCTGCTCCAGGGCGAGGTGATCGACCTCCTGGCCGGACGCGCCGGTTGCCGGGACCAAGTGGCGGCGGTGACCGCCGCCGCGATGGCGGGCGAGCTCGATTTCCGCCAGGCGCTCGAACAGCGGCTGGCCCTCCTGGCCGGGCTGGACGCGGGAGTGCTCTCCGACGTCCGCCAGGATCTGGCGCTGGCGCCCGGCGCCCGGACCCTGGTGCGCACGCTGCGCCGGCTCGGGTTCGTGACGGCACTGGTCAGCGGCGGGTTCGTCCAGGTCGTAGAGGGCCTGGCATCGGACCTGGGCATCGACTATGTCGCCGCCAACCGGCTGGAGGTGGTGGACGGAAAGCTCACCGGGCGTCTGGTGGGCCCGCTGGTCGACCGGGCCGGGAAGGCATCGGCGCTGGTCACGTTCGCCGGATTGGCGGGGGTCCCCCTGTCACAGACGGTCGCCGTCGGCGACGGTGCCAACGACCTCGACATGCTGGCCGCCGCCGGACTGGGCATCGCCTTCAACGCCAAGCCGGTCGTCCGCCATGCCGCCGACACCGCGCTGAACGTCCCGTATCTCGACGCCATCCTCTTCCTGCTCGGGATCTCGCGTGAAGAGGTGGAGGCGGCCGACCGGGCTCAAGACGACCGGTCGGCCCCGTCGCCGCCCGCTTGACGGCGCGCCCGGTCCCGGTTGTATGTTGCCCGTAGATTGCCGATGAGTGGCTGCACGGGTGGAGGGACGGCACTGGCGAGGGGTCCTGCACGACTGGCGTCACCGGCTGCGCCGCCGTCACCGCGCGCCGCGCCGCCTGCGCGCCGCGCCGCGCCGCCTGCGTTGCTTCCGTCGCCGGCGGTCCGGCTACCTGGCAGCCGCACCCGGCCCGACGCCGGTCGGCCTCTGCCGCGTGGGCGGCACGGTTTCCCTCCGGGAGCGGTCCTGGAGTACCAGCGCGTCCGGCTGCTCGACGCCTTCACCGCCGAGGTGAGCCGATCCGGATACCCAGAGACCCGGGTCTCGAAGGTGTGCGCCGCCGCCGGGACGTCCAGCAAGACCTTCTACGCCCACTTCACGAGCAAGGAAGCGTGCCTGCTGGCGGCGTTCGACGACGGTGCGGCGCTCGTCTGCGACCACGGTGCGCTGGCCTATCGGCGCGCCGCCGGACCGCCCGGGGAGCGGGTCATGGCGGCGGTCGAGGTCATGCTGGGGATCCTGGCCGGGAACCTGCCGTTCGCTCGGCTGGCCATCGTCGAGGTCCCGCGGCTGGGCACGACCGGTACCCGCCGGATCGACGCTGCTGCCGGTCGCTGCTTCCAACAGCTCGGCGTCGAGCCACGGACCGGCGCGCTCCCGGAACTGCCGCCGGAAGCCTGTGTGAGCACGGTGGTCGGTGGCGCGGTCGGCCTTCTCGCCCGTCACGTGACGGCCGGGACATCCGGCTCCCTCGCCGCGCTGGCCCCGGTGCTCTGCCGGTGGCTGAGCCCGTGGCTGTCCGGTCCGGGATCGGATCCGCCGGCCGCCGGCCGCCGGTGAAGCGCAGCGGCGCCGGCCGCCACGCTCAGCGGTCGGGCCGGGAAATCCAGGGCATACGCCTTCCGGTCTTTTTCTCGGGCAGCGACCGTGGTACAAATGGGGTCGTCACCGGGTGATGTCAGGGAGACGGGGGGCGTGGGGACGTGAAGGGTGGATCTGGTTCTGCGTGCCGCGGGAACGTGGCTGGTACCGGTACCGCTGCCCGCGCCCGCGCCCTGATCGTGCGTGAAGATCGGCACGAGCTCCTTGTCGTTGTCGGCGGTCGCAACCCGGTACCGGCGATGGTGCCGGTGAACAGAGGATTTCTCGCCCGAGACCCCGGTGCCGGCATCGCCGCCCGGGTTGTCCGGACGGGAGTCACGGGCCGCTCGGCCGCCCCGCCTCGTGCGGGATGCGCCGGTGCAGCGGCTCGTGAGGTGCTGGCCCCCCTCCCCCATCCCCATCCCCCCGGGGGGCCGGCACCTGTTCTTGGCGTACCCGGCGTGCCAGTACGGTCCGGCCGTTACCCCGGCACCGGCTGGCACCGGCACCGGCCCGGCGGGTAGAGGGCGCGACCGTGTCGGCGACTGGCGGGTGGGGACCCCGAGGCGCCGGTTTCGAGTGGATCGACGCGTCGGTGCAGGGGGGAAAGCGTCGCCAGCAACGACATGCGCCCGACCAGGAGACGATGGACTACTTCCTGACGTGGCGGGATTCGATGCTCCACGTCGTCGACCTCTGCCGGTCGGCTGCATCGAAGCTGGCGGAGCGAGCCCCGTCGCAGACGGAGACGCTGGTCGTCCCGTTCCGGCGCCAGGTCGGCGGCTTTCTCTCCAAGCGCTCGGTGGTCGAGCCACGACCGTGCGACGCCTGGCTGCTGGCGGAGTGGGGCTTGGCCCGTCCGCCCGCCGGTGCCGCCGGGGACCTCCCTCCGGAGCCGGAGCCGCTGAACCGCCTGTACCTCCTGGCCGACGGGCGCGTGGTCTTGCGGCGATCGGGAGCCGGCGAAGAGCATCCGCTCCGTCTCGTCGACGACGCCGACTTCGTCCAGGTCGTGCACCGGGAGGCGCTGAGCGAGCAGCTGCGGCGACGCCTGGCTCGGATCTTCGGCGAGGCCGAGTTGTCGGCGCCGTTCGTCCCCGACCGGCCGCGGGTCAACCATGCCGACGTGTGGGGAAAGGTGGCCCGGCCCGGCGGCTCGGGCCCGGCGCCCGGCGGCGTCAGCCGCCCCTGATCCACGATCTACCGTTCGCCTTCCCGAGCCGGGACGGACCTCGGGCGTCAGCGCCGGGTGCAGTGGGCGCAGGCGTCGGCTGACCACCGGTGCCGGTTCGTCCAGGCCATGATCGGCTGGGACGCCGGCCAGTTGGGCTGGACGTAGCGGCCGACGGCCAACGGGTGCACGACCTGCGCGCCGGCCGCCGTCAAGGCATTGGCTGCCGACTGCAGGTGGGCGCCGGTGGTGTAGGTGTCGTCCACCAAGAGGACCTTGCGGCCCTCGACCGGCTCGTCGCACACGTACCCCTCGGCGGCTGGCGCCCGGTGGTCGAGGGAACCGGAGCCCGCCCGGAGGAGGGGTGAGGCCGGGGGGATGTCCGGCACGCCGTCGAGGACCGCCAGGAGTGGGTGTGGCGGCGGGCGCCCCCGGTCCTGGGACGGGACGACGAGGACCGTGTCGACGCCGTCGGGTGCGAAGCACGCCAGGTGGCGACGGAGGAAGAGGGTCAGGAGGGCTCCCAGGGCCCGTACCTGATTGCGGGCGACCATCGGCTCGCCCGACTTGTACTGGCGCAGGGCTCGGTACAGGCCGCCGTCGCCGGTGACGAGCGAGATGGGAGTGACCTGCACCAGAGGATGGCCCAGCTGGCGGGAGACGTCCCGGCACGTCGGGCACATGGCGGAGCTGGCTGTCGTGCCGCCGTGACAGACCCGGCAGACGGCTGGGCCGACCGGCGCCACCGCCAGGCATGCGGTGATCAGCCGGGAGGCGACGACCTCCTCAGCCGAGCGCACAGCCCGCCGCCTTTAGCCGCCGCCGCGGCACCGACCTCACCGGCACCCTCCTCCCTCCGCAGCTGCGCTGCACTCGCCCTGCAACTTCCATGGTGGCACCTTAGCTGAGCGGTAGGCCGCCGGGCGCGACACTCGCCGGTCGGGTCGCCGCAGATCCGCCGATCTGGGACCGGGACCACCCGAGAGCCGTGTGCCTCGGACAGGATCCGCTCCGCCGGCGACGAGCGTAGCCCTGCCCATTGCTCGACGAGCGCATGGCCGGGCCCGGGCCCGGGCCCGGCCATGCGCAGGCCCGGGCGCCGCCGGCTTCCAGACGGTCGACGGCCGACTGGCCCGTCCCCATCCGCCGCGCCAGCTCGCGCTGGCCGATCCCCGCCGCCTCTCGGGCCTGGCGTGCTCGGTCGCCGACCTCGGCAGCCAGTTTGGCTGCGGCGTAGGAGCGGTCGTGCTCGGCGCGCTCGGCTGCGCTCATCGCCTCGAGGTGCTTCGTCTTCAGCTCCTGCCTGTTCATCGGCACGTTCGGCTCACCTCACTCGTCTTTTGTACGAGGCTCCTCGATGCGGCGACCCATTGCATGGCGGGCCCTGGTCACCTCGGTTCGCTCGTTCGAGCGTTGCTTGCGGAACACCGTCGGCAGGAGGTGCGCCCGGGTGCGACGCACACGTTGGGACGGAGTTGGCACGGAGAAGGACAGGACTGTCCAGGGTGGCGCAGCCGAGGGCGATGGCGTGTCGTCGACCGGCCCAGACCCTCAGACCCGCTCGATGCGGACGCCGGTGGCGTACGACGCGAGTGCTCCGAGGTCGTTGACGTCACCGCTGAAAACCACGCCGCCCGGCTCGGCACTGGCCACGACAATGGCGTCGACGGCGGAGCCCCGCCGGGCGCGGTGGCGAAGCTCTCCTGCGCGGCGGACGAGCGGCACCGGTAGATCCTCGCCGATGTCGCAGACCTTGAGCAGTCGATTCACCGCGGCGTCTTGGCGCTGGCGTCCCGAGAGCGACTCGACGAGGACGACCGAAGGAACGACCGGTGGCCATTCTCCGTCGCGGACGAGCGCGCGGATGGTGGCGACTGCATCCTGGTTTCGCTTGGCGAGGAAGCTCACTCCTCCGGAGTCCAAGACGATCACCCTCAGCTCGCTTTGGACGTTCCGGCCTTCCCTCCGCGTACGCGCTGGACGAGCCGTTCGGCACGTGCCACCGACGCTGGCGAAGGCTCTCCCACTTCGTCAACGAGCTCGGACAAATAGCTCTCCGTCTCCTGGAGCAGCTCTTGACGTCGCAGCTCTGCGCGCACAGCGCTCTGAAGAAGCGCCGACGCAGGCAGCTGGCGCTCTTTGACGGCGCGATAGAGCTCGTCAGGAAGATAGACCTGTAGCCGTGGCATACGTCTGACTATACGCCTAGCCTTGTCTGAGGCAACCGTCCCCCCCTCGAACATCGATGCCGCGGAGACAGTGACCCCGCAGGACTCGTTCCGCGACTCGGTGGCAGGTCACGTTCCAGTCCTGGCCGTGGGCCGAACATCCGGGGAGACTGGAGCGGTGCCCATCGATGAAGGTGGCATCCCTCTCGGGGCGGTGCCACGGGCTACAGTCCTGGCCCGTTACGCCGACCGCCGGCCCGGCGTCACGACGAAGGCGAAGCTGGTGTCGTTGACCGACCTGATTGCTGGCACGGAACCGATGCGACTCGAGGCCTCGCCGTTTCTTCGGCACCCGGAGCCCCGTGACCCGATGGTCCACGTCACCGCGTCCACCGAGTACGTGTGGCTCGTGCTCCGAGAAGGGCCGCCGGGCTCGTTCCCGCATTCCCAACCCGCCGGTTACAGCGCACCGCCCGATGCAGATGCGTGGATGCTGATGCAAGTCGATGCGATCACCGGCCAGCTGGTGGGGCGCTCGATCGGCCAACTCGGACACCCCGTAGGTCCCTCCTGGGATCTCGTGCAGGACCTCGCCACCGAAGAGTGAGTGGCCTGCGCCGGAACCCGGTGAAGTTGGCGAGCGTGGCGCCGTTGGACGAGCGGCGGAAGGGAACATGTTCGAATGAACCGCTGACCAGGTGGGCCGCCCGGGTCTCGATCCCGGCACCTTGGGATTAAAAGTCCCCTGCTCTACCCGATGAGCTAGCGGCCCGGGACTGCAAGCAAGCTAACCCACGGCAGAACGGGCCCGCAGTTGGCCCACCCAACGTGGCGCCAGGACCGGCCGAGCTCGGGTTGATGCCGGTCGAGGGCCCGGTGTGGTCTGCCGGTCGCGGTCGCAGGTACCCCGTCGGTCGACGCCGTAGCCGCCAGCCTGGTGTCGTACCCGCCGGCCCCGCCAGCCTGGCGCCGGCCCCGACGGTCCGAGACGCCCCTGCGATCCCCGCGCTCGCCCCGGCAACGGCGGGAGACCGGGGGTGTGGGCGATTCGGTCGGACCATCTCCCCTGGTCGGCCGGCTATAGGTCCGGGGGCGTCTACGACGGGCGGACTCGGGGCATACCTCTGGCCATGTCGAATCCGGCCACCAGGACGATCGAGCCGACGGTGAGCGGAACCGTGCCCTCCACCGACCCGTGGTGGCCGGCACCGCCCAGCGATGACCACCACGGCGGGCAACGCCATCTGGTCGGCCCCCGGCGCGCCGCAGCCGGTGATCTGGAAGTGGAAGTGGTGAATGCCCTGGTGGCCGAGGTCCACCGCGGAAGCGATGAAGCGTGGGAGATGCTCTACCACCACGCCTACCCGAAGCTCTATGCCTACGCTCGGCGAAGGCTGCCCGGGCCAGAGCACGCCGGTGACGCAGTAGCCGAGACGATGGCCCGGGCCATCGCCGGGATCGCTACCTGGGCAGGCGAGGGCGGTGGGTTCCTCGCCTGGCTCTACGGCATCCTCCGGCACGTGGTGGCCGACGCGCAGCGGGTCTCCTGGCGGGAGCATCCGGCTGCGGCTGCCGACGTCTCAGGCAGCACGTCCGAGCCCACGTCCGCCTCGGAGCCCCATGAGCGGCTGGTGCACCGGGAGGAGCTTGACCACCTGCGATCGGCCTTCTCCCGCCTCGCTCCCGAGGAGAGGGAGGTGCTCGAGCTCCGGGTGGTGGACGGGCTGGGCGCCGACGAGGTTGCTTCCGTGTTGGGGCGGCGACCCGGCGCCGTGCGGATGGCGCAGTCCAGGGCCCTGGCGCATCTTCGCCTCCTTGTCGATGCCCCCGTGGCCCGCAGGGCTCGCCGGCGATTGCCGGCTCGATCGACAGATCGACGGTCCGATCAGGAGCGGTTGCACGACCCGGCTCAATCGCCACTCGCCACCTCGGCCCGCCGCCGGGCTGGGACGGGGGCGACCACGGCCGAGATCGTTGACAGAGTTCGGTGACACGGACGGCTCGCGCCCGACATACCTGAGGAGCGTGCAAGGGCGGCTGGCCTGAGGTCGGGCGTCACGGCCAGAGGCTGCCGTCGTCCCGCACGGTCCGTGCCCCGATCCGGGGTATGCAGCGACCGATCCGCCGCTCGACGTGGGCCCCGCCCCCTTTCCCCGACTCGAGGTCTCCTGCTGTGCTCACCCTTTCCGGGATCCTGGTGATGTCCGTCGGGCTGTTCGCCATCGCGACCGTCACCCTTTGGTGGATGCTGCACGCGTGGCGCACGCCGGACGTGCTCGATGCCACCGGCTTCACCGTGCCCGGCGACGAGGTGGCCGAGCCGGCCCTCAGCTTCTCGCTCATCGTCCCGGCTCGCCACGAGGAGCTGGTCCTGGGGGAGACCCTCGACCGCATGGCAGCCATGGACCACCCGGACGTCGAGGTGCTGGCGGTCGTCGGTCACGACGACCCCGAGACGCGGGCGGTGGCCGATGCCGCTGCCGGCAGGTGGCCGGGGCGGGTGCGGGTGGTCGTCGACCGTTCGTGGCCGAAGAACAAGCCGAAGGCACTCAATGTCGCCCTGGCCGAGTGCCGTGGCCGCATCACCGGCGTGTTCGACGCCGAGGACGAGGTCCACCCGCGCCTCCTCCGCCAGGTGGACAGCACGTTCCGGCAGTGCGGGGCCCACGTGGTCCAGGGTGGGGTCCAGCTCATGAACATCGGTTCGAGTTGGTACTCACTGCGCAACTGCCTTGAGTACTTCTTCTGGTTCCGGTCTCGGCTCCACCTTCACGCCCAGCACCGCTTCATCCCGCTGGGGGGCAATACCGTCTTCGTCCGAACCGACGTGCTTCGCGCCGTCGGCGGCTGGGACGGCGAGTGCCTGGCCGAGGACTGCGAGCTCGGGGTCCGCCTGTCGGCGTTGGGGGCCCGTGTCGCCGTCGCCTACGACCCCCACCTGGTCACGCGGGAGGAGACGCCGGGTTCGCTCGGGGGGCTGCTCCGCCAGCGAACGCGATGGAACCAGGGGTTCCTCCAAGTGCTCCGCAAGGGAGAGTGGCGCAAGCTGCCGACCCCAGGGCAGAGGATGCTGGCCCGGTACACCCTGGCCATGCCGTTCCTCCAAGCGATCACGGGTCTTCTCATCCCGGTGTCGATCTTCGCCATCCTGAGCCTGAAGGTGCCGGTCGCCGTGGCCCTGGTGTCGTTCCTGCCGGCGATCCCTACCCTGGCCACGCTGGCGTTCGAGGTTGCCGGGTTGCACGAGTTCGGAAGGGTCTTCTACGTCCGGCCGAGAGCCCGTGACTACCTGAAGCTGATGGTCGGCCTCTTCCCATACCAGCTGCTCCTGTCGGGAGCAGCCCTGCGAGCCGTTGGACGGGAGCTGGTCGGCCGTCGAGGCTGGGAGAAGACGACCCACGTCGGTGCCCACCGTCCGGTGGTGGTGCCTCCACCACCGGTTGCCGCCGACCCGGCGCCGCAGCCGGTCCCGGCGCCGCCGGTCGGCCAGCTCCGGCCGGGTACCGCCGCCGCGCTTCCCCCGGCGACCGGGCTCGTGCTTGTGGACGCCGATCGGACGGGTCGTTGACGGGCGACCGGTCCGGCGTCGTCGCCACGCCGGCTCGTGGTCGCCTCGTCGGCCGGTACACGGAGCCGCCGGACGTCGTCGCCGGCCAAGCGATCGTGGCGCCCGAACGGCCCGTTCCGGCGACCACCCCCCCGGAGGCCACCACCCCGGGCACCACCACCCCGGGCACCACCCCTCCGGGCGCCACCACCCCCGAGGTCGCCGCCGATCGAATCGCCGGCGGGATTCTCGACCTCCCGCCGCTCGGCCGTCCCGACCTCGACCGCCGGCCCCTGGGCGCCCCGCCGGTGGCGGCATGGCGGCGGGGGTCCCGTTGGTCGAGGGCATGGCTCGCCCGCCACCGGCTGAGCATGGCCTACCTGGCCCCGGCCATGGCCGTGACGGGGATCGTGCACGGCATCGGCATGACCGGCTATCCCGCCGCCGTCGACGACGAGGGCACCTACGTGGCCCAAGCGTGGTCGGTGGCGCTTCACCATGCCCTGACGCCCTACACCTACTGGTACACACACCCGCCGTTCGGCTGGATCCAGATCGCCGGTTGGGGGTTGCTCACGGATGGGTTCCGGCCGTCGCTGCAGGCGGTGGCCATGGGACGGCAGTTCATGCTGGTGTGCTTCGTCGTCAGTGCGGCCCTGGTGTTCGTCGTGGCCCGACGCCTGGGGATGCGGCGCGGCTGGGCATCGGCCGCCGTCCTCCTCTTCGGCCTCAGCCCGCTGGCTGTCTACTACGACCGAATGGCGTACCTGGACAACGTGGCGGTGCCCTGGCTCCTGGCCGCCTTCGCTCTGGCGCTCTCGCCCCGCCGGCGGCTGGTGGCCTTTGCCGGCAGCGGGGTCTGCTTCGCCGGGGCGGTCCTGTCGAAGGAGACGGTCCTCATCCTCGCCCCGGCCCTCCTGTGGCAGGCGTGGCAGGCGGCCAACCGCAAGACGCGGGCGTTTTGCGTCACCGCGCTGGTGACGACCTTCGTCCTCGTCGTCTCGACCTATCCGGTCTATGCCGCCCTGAAGGGTGAGCTGCTGCCCGGGCGCCGGCATGTGAGCCTGTGGTCGGCGATCACGTTCCAGTTGGCCGGCCGCCAGGGATCGGGCAGCGTGCTCGGTGCCGCCAGCCAGGCGCATTACCTGGTCGCCGGATGGCTCCGGCTCGATCCCTGGCTGCTGGGGCTGGGGCTGGTCGGCCTGCCGGTTGCCTTCTTCGTCCGGCGGCTCCGTCCGGTGGCTGCCGCCTACCTGATCGGCGTCCTCGTGGCACTGCGGGGCGGCTACCTCCCGGTGCCCTATGTCGTCGCCCTCCTGCCGTTCGCCGGGCTCGAGGTCGCCGGCGTCGCCGACGCTCTGTGGTCGCGGGCGGTGGCCGGAACCGGTCGTCGGCACCGGTGGCCACCTCCGAGCCCGTGGGCGGAACGGACCAGTTCGGCCCGGCGGTGGGGCGGGCGGATCGGTGTCCTGGCGATGGTGGCGGCGATGGTGGCGGCGGCCGGGCCGACGTGGGCGACGCGCGACCACGAAGCCATGACCAGCGACCGCTGGGGCCCCCTGCGCCGGAGCGAGGCGTGGATCGAGAAGCACATCTCGCATCGCGACAGGCTGCTCGTCGGCGACACAATGTGGGTGGACCTGGTGGACAACGGCTTCCACCAGAAGCTCGGCGTCGTCTGGTACTCCAAGCTCGGCTATGTCAACAACCTCGACCCCTCGGTGACCCGACGACTTCCCGGTGGATGGCGGGATTTCCAGTACGTGGTCGTCACGCCGTCCATGCGCGGCGCTCTCGCCATCGACCCCGGCCAGCTGCACCAGGTGCGTGGCGCCCTTTCCCACTCGGTGGCCGTGAAGGGCTTCGGTCGGGGGATCGACAGGATCGTCGTGCGACGCATCTCGGACCGCGTCCACCCGGCGGCGCGCCGGTCGGCGGACCACGGTCGCCGCTTCGCTCGGCTTGACGCGGCCCGGAGGAGACGGCCGACCGCCGCCGTTCCCACCTCGGCCGCGATCCCGGGATCGGCTGCCGGCGGGAGCCCGACGCCAATCTCCGCCCCACCCGCCGCTGCCACCGCCCCGGTGCCCACCGGTACCGGTGGTCCGGTCGCTCCCGCCAGGGCAGGTCCGCCGACGGGCCCGCCCACCCAGGACCGTCACCGGTGGTGGGGCGGCTCAGGGAGCGGGTATGGCACATGGTCGAGCGGCTCGGCCCCGGGATCCGGGCCCGGCCGGATTGGGTCGGCGCCTCGCCCGACCCGCGCCGGACCCGGGGAGGGTGGATCGACATGACCGCCCGCACCGTGCGGGTGATCGGCGCCACCGGTGACGACAGCGAGACATCGAGAGAAGGAGCCCCAATGCCCGCCAGCGACCATCTGCCCAAGCCCGAGTTCGCCGTCGCCGTCCGCGGTTACGACCGGGCGCAGGTCGACGACTACCTCGTCCGGCTGCGCCAGTGGCTGGCCGACGCCGAGGCCCGAACCGGTGGCGCCGAGGAGGCCCGGAACGCCGCCGCCGACGAGCTGGCCGAGCTTCGAGCGCGCCTGGCCATGGTGGAGGAGCGCTCCGGCTCCCCTGCTCCGGAGTCGATGAGTGCCTTCGGTGAGCGGTTGGGCCACCTCCTCCAAGCGGCCGTCGATGCCGCTGCCGAGCTCCGGACCCGAGCCGAGCAGGAGGTGGGGGAGCAGCGCCGGGCCATCGCCGCCGAACGCGACTCCCTGGTGGCCAGCACCCGGGCCGAAGCGGAGCGGGTGGTGCAGCGGGCTCGGCGCAAGGAGCAGGCCATCGCCGACAACATCGCCGAGCTGGCCCGCAAGCGGGCCGCCGCCCTGGGCGAGCTGGGGAAGCTCCAGCAGCATCTGGCCGACTTGATCGCCACGCCGCAGCCCCTGCCCGTGGCCGATGGCCGAGCCCTGCCCGACGCCGCGCTCCCTGCCGGGGTGGAGCCCGAGCTGCCATCGGGTACCGGCGAGACCGGCGAGACCGGCGAGACCGGCGAGACCGAGCCGGCCAGCGCGGCGTCGATCGACCCGGCGACAGCTCCGACGCTGGTGCAGCCGGTCGGTGACGGCCGGAGGCAGGACGCCTCCCCGCACCGCGATCGGCGGGTCGTGTCCCGGCCGGCGTGAGCCTGCGTGCCGGTGGGTGCGCCCGGGGGATGGCGATGGCGTCCATCCTCGTCGTGAGTTCCGCCGTCGTTGCCGGTGCCGTCACCGGTCCCGCCACGGTTCCGTCGAGGGCGCAGGGCGACGTCGTGCCGGTGACCCCGGCGGCACGGTCGGCCGGGGACTTCTTCCTCGCCCGTTACGAGCAGCCCGACGGACGAGTCGTGCGTTGGGACCAGGGTGGGGACACCGTGAGCGAGGGCCAGTCCTACGCCATGCTGGTGGCGGCGGCGCTCGGGCGCCCGGGTCGCTTCGCCGCCGCCTGGCGGTGGGCCCGCCGTCGCCTCCGGCAGCCGACGGGGCTGTTCGCCTGGCACTGGCAGGGCGGTCACGTCGTCGACCCCAGCTCGGCGGCCGACGCCGACGTCGGGATCGCCTCGGCCCTGGCGCTTGCCGCCGCTCGGTTCGACGACCGCTCCTACGCCGCGGACGCCGCCGCCGTCGCTTCTGCCGTCCTGGAGCAGGAGGTGGCGACCGTGGCGGGACGTCCGATGCTGGTCGGCGGGCCCTGGGCCCTGGGCCCCCCGGCCATGACCGACCCGAGCTACTTCATGCCGGTGGCGATGGCCAGGCTGGCGGCCCTGGGTCACCCGACCGGGTGGGAGTCGATCGTCGCCGGCGGACGGCGGGAGATCGCCGAGCTCACGGCCGGCGGCCGGCTGCCCCCCGACTGGGCCGGGCTCGACGCCCAGGGGGCGCCGTACCCGACGTCGACACCGGGCCAGGGATCCGGCCCCGTCTACGGGTACGACGCCGTCCGAATCCCGGTGCTCCTGGCCGCCTCGTGCGCCGTGGACGATCGCCACCTGGCCGCCCGGCTGTGGCCCGTCCTCGCCGCCAGGGTCAGGCGGCATGAAGCACTGGTCGGGCTCAACCTGGACGGATCCGGCCCTGCGTCGACGCCCGGCCAGCCCCCTGACGAGCCCGTGGGCTTGGTCGGTGCCGCCGGCGCGGCCCAGGCCGCCGGCCGTACCGGGACGGCGGCGCGGCTGCTCGGTCGGGCCCAGGCGGCCGATCGGTCCCATCCGACGTACTACGGGTCCGCCTGGGTCGCCCTCGGCCGGCTCATGCTCGAGACGACGTCGCTCGGCGGTTGCGGCCCGCGGCGGTCCGGATGACCGGAGGAATCCCCAGCCGGTCGCCTCAACCCAGCGCGCAGGCCGGGCCGGCAGACTGCCCTGTCATCGCCCAGCCGGCAAGGTCGGTGTCGGGGAAGAAGTCCCCGGTCGCCTGGTCCTGTCGGTAGGGGACAGCTGGCGGCTTCCCCCCGGCCAGCTCGGCCACCGCCCGGAGGAGGGCGTCGACGTCGGCGGCCGAGGTGCCGATGCCGCAGCTCGCCCTCACCGCCCCCGGGATGCCGGCCCGGTCGCCGGCCAGGACGCGTCGCCGGACGGCGGCCACGTCCCCGGCGCCGACCCCGAGAAGCCGGAGGAGGTAGGGATGGGCGCAGAAGCAACCGTGCCGGACGCCGATGCCGTACTCGGCGCTGAGCCGCGCCGCCGCCAGGGCATGGTGCATTCCTTCGACGGTGAACGTGGCCAGCGCCAGGGTCTCGGTGGTGAGCGACGGGCCGAGGAGCCGGACGCCGTCGATGGAGGCCAGCCCGGTCCGCAATCGGGCCGCCAGGTGCCGCTCGTGGTCGATGATGGCGTCCCAGCCGATGCGGTCGAGCTCGACCAGCGCCTGGCCCAGGGCGACCGCCCCGAGGACGTTGGGGGATCCGGCCTCCTCACGCTCGGGAGGGTCGGTCCAGACGACCTCGTCCAGGTCGACCAGGTCGACCGCACCACCCCCGGCCAGGAACGGATCGCCGGTGGCGAAGGTGGTGCTCGGTCCGACGAGGGCGCCGGCGCCGAACGGTGCGTACAGCTTGTGCCCGCTGAACGCCAGGTAGTCCGGCGCCGCTGGAAGCGGGCGGTGCGGGGCCAGCTGCGCCGCGTCGAGGGCCACCGGGACGCCGCGCTCGCGGGCCATCTCGCAGATCGACGTCACCGGGGGCATCCATCCGGTGACATTCGAGGCACCGGTGAGCGCCAGGATCCTGGGACGGCGGCCGCTGTCCAGTGCGGCGGCGACGTCGTCGACGTCGAAGGTCCCGTCCGCCGAGCACTCGACGTGGCGCACGGTGGCCACGCGAGCCCACGGAAGTAGGTTGGCGTGGTGCTCGACCACGGTGGCGACCACCTCGTCCCCCGGCTCGAAGCGGAGGCGGTAGGCGAGGTGGTTGAGCGCCTCGGTGGTGTTCCGGCAGATGATGGCGACGTCGCCGCCCGAGCCGCCCGAGCCGCCCGGCCGGCCGCAATGGTCGAGGATGCGGCGTCGGGCTTCCTCGTAGGCGGCGGTGGCGGTCCGCGACTTGAAGCCGGCGCCACGGTGCACGCTGGCATACCAGGGGAGGAGCTCGGTGATCCGGTCGGCCACCGACGCCAGGGCTGGGGTGGACGCCGCGCAGTCAAGGTCGCGGTACGGACGCTCGGTACCGTCGACGCAGGGGACCTCCAATCCGGCGCCGACCAGCGTCGCCAACGGGGCGAGGGGATCGTCCGGTGGCTCGTGCGCCGGTTCCGACATTGGTTGGCTGTGGGGCGGCCCGGGCGGTCCCGCCCCGCCCTGCGCTCGTCGGCGGGTGGTCACCCCTTCAGCCTACGGAGGCGGCGTCCGGCGGGCGCGGGGGGCTGCGCCGGACCCGGACCGCCCGTCCGGCCGGGAGTGCCGGGCGGGGGACCGGGCGCCGGTCGAGGGCGGGGGTCCGGTAGCCTGCCGCCAATGGTCCCGAGCAGCGCCGGTGGCGAGGTGGCGCCGCCTCCGGCATCACCCGCCGAGCCTTCCGGGATCGAGCAGGCGGCCGCCGTGGCCACTGGCTCGGGGGGCACAGTCGAGGGCCCAGGGGGCGACGCGTACCAACCGGGCGACGCGTACCAACCGGGCGACGCGTACCAACCGGGCGACGCGTACAAACCTGGCGACGACGCCCCACCGGGCGGTCCTGGCGGGAGCGTCGACGAGCCCTTCGGGGAGGACTACGAGGCAATGCTGGGCGCGGCCGAGAGGGTGCTCGACGAGGTCGACCGGGCCCTCGTCCGCCTGGACGATGGCAGCTACGGGTCCTGCGAGGCGTGCGGCGGACCGATCGGAGAGGATCTGCTGGCCGCGTCACCCACCGCCACCACCTGCGAGCGCCACCTCCGGCCGGCGGGCGACGCGTAGTCGGAGCCCGCAGCCGGATCCCGTGCTCGGGTTCCGGGCGCGACCGGCACCGGGAGCACGCAGTCGAGGCTGGTAGCGGGGGTGCTCAGCTCGGGGGGACGCTCAGCTCTTCTTGGTCTCCCGGAAGATCTTTGTGATCTCGGCGATCTGGTCCAGCAGTCGCTGGCCGACGGCGACATCGCTCGTCTTCTTGGCCTCGCCGGCCGACTTGGTCGCCTTCCAGAACAGCTCGTGCAGCTGGGGGTACTTCTCCAGGTGCTCGGGCTTGAAGTAGTCGGTCCACAGCACCCAGAGGTGGTGCTTGACGAGGTCGGCGCGCTCCTCCTTGATCTGGATGGCGCGGGTCCGGAAGACCTCGTCGTCCGATCCGTTGTACTTCTCCTGGATCGCCTTGACCGACTCGGCCTCGATCCGGGCCTGGGCGGGATCGTAGATGCCGCACGGGAGGTCGCAATGGGCGTGGGCGGTCCGCGGCGGGGCCACCCGGTCGACAGCCGTCAGCACTCGGTCGATGATGCGCATGTGTTTGGCTCCTTCCCGGTCCCCGCGTCGGGGGTGCCGTTCGTCCACAGTGGAGGGGTGCACGTCCAACCCACATTACCCACAGTGCCGCGCCGCAAAAACTCCCGGCCATCCTCGTCTGGCCATCGCCGGCTGCCGGCGTTGGGCCTGGCCGGAGCGGCCGGGGCCGCGCTCGTGGCGGCCCCGGCGCTCCTGCGCCGGGTGGTGGTGTCGGGCCGGAGCATGGAGCCGGCCCTGGGCCCGGGCGACCGCCTGGTGGTGGTCCGGGTCCCCGCCTGGTGGCCGATCGCCGACGGGTCGATGGTGGCGGTGCACGATCCCCGGCGCCCCGGGCGCCTGCTGGTGAAGCGGGTGGCATCGTCGGGGCCGGCCGGGGTGGTCCTGCGGGGCGACAACCCCGTGGCCAGCACCGACAGCCGGACGTTCGGGCCGGTCCCCCGGCGTTCGATCGCCGGCGTCGCCTGCTACCGCTACGCCCCGTCCGGTCGGGCTGGCCGGCTCGGCGGCAGGTCAGCGCCCGGGAGGCGGAAGCCGGCAGCGGTACGCTCTCGCCGATGAGGTCCGATGCCGCCGATCGATGGAGCGATCTCGGCGCGTTCATCCGGGAGCAGCGGTCCACGGCACGGCTCTCCCTGCGCCGGCTCTCGGAGCTGGCCGGCATCTCCAACCCTTACCTGAGCCAGATCGAGCGAGGTCTGCGCCGGCCCTCGGCCGAGATCCTCCAGCAGATCGCCCGGGCCCTGCGCATCTCGGCCGAGACGCTCTACGTACAGGCCGGCATCCTCGACCCCCCGAGCGAGGTTCCCGACCTGGCCCGCCAGATCCTGGCCGATCCCCACCTGGGCGAGGAGCAGAAGCAGGTGCTGGTCCGGATCTACCTCTCGTTCCGCCGGGAGCGGGAGGGGTCAGCCACGACCGGCACCGGCACCGGCACCGGGAACGGGACGCTGCCCGCACCGCCGGCTCCGGCCGCCGCCGCCCGATCGACCGGGACCGGGAACCCTCGCCGATAGGCTCGGCCGGGCATGCGCCGCCTGGCCGTCCTCTCCTTCCACACCTCCCCGCTGGCGCAGCCGGGCACCGGCGACGGCGGCGGCATGAACGTGTACGTCCGCGAGATGGCCTCGGCCCTGGCTCGCACCGGGGTGGCGTGCGACGTGTTCACCCGGAGGTGGGACGCCGCCCTCCCCGAGGTGGTCGAGGTGGAGCCGGGCATGCGGGTGCACCACGTGGTGGCCGGGCCGGCCGAGCCCGTCTGCCTCGAGGCCCTCCCCGCCCTCGTCCCCGAGTTCACCAGCCGTGTCCTGGCCGTCATGGCTGCCGCCGCCGGCGACCTGGGTGTCGACCCGGCCGGCGACGGCCCGTTCGAGGCGGTGCACGCCAACTACTGGTTGTCGGGCATCGCCGGGCACGCCATCAAGCACGAGCTGGACCTGCCGCTGGTCTCCACCTTCCACACGCTCGACCGGGTCAAGGCCGAGCTCGTCCCCGAGGAGGTGGAGGCGGACATGCCCCACCGCCGTGCGGAGGCGGAGGCGGAGATCATCCGCTGCTCCGACGCCGTCCTGGCGTCGTGCTCGGTCGAGGCGGAGCAGATCGTCGAGCTCTACGGCGCCGATCCGTCGAGGGTGGAGGTGGTGGCGCCCGGCGTCGACCACGCCTACTTCGGGCCCGGCCACCGGCCGCAGGCTCGCCGCGCCCTCGGCCTGCCGGCCGGGGGCATCCTGCTCCTCACGGTCGGGAGGATCCAGCCCCTGAAGGGCATCGACGTCGCCGTGCGGACCCTGGCCGAGCTGTGCGGCCGGAGCCGGAGCCGGAGCCGGGGCGCGGCAGGGGTGGTGGGCGGGCGGCGCCCGGCGAGCCGCCCCGATGGCGGCGCCGCGCCGGGAGGTCCCTTCCGCCTGGTGGTGGTGGGCGGGCCCAGCGGGCGCCACGGGGACGACTCCTACAAGGGCCTCATGGGCCTGGCCGACGACCTGGGGGTCCGCGACCGGCTGACGATGGTCGAGCCCCAGCCCCACGAGCTGCTGTCCACCTACTACCGGGCCGCCGACGTCTGCCTGGTGCCCAGCCGGTCCGAGTCGTTCGGGCTGGTGGCGCTCGAGGCGGCGGCATGCGGCACGCCGGTCGTGGCGTCGGCGGTCGGCGGGCTGACCACGCTGGTGGACCACGGCCGCACCGGGTTCCTGGTCGACGAGCCGGACCCGTCGCGCTACGCCGGCCATGTGCGCCGGCTGGTCGGCGAGCCGCTGCTGGCCGAGCGGCTGTCGACGGCGTCGGTGCTCCGGGCCCGGGGCTACACCTGGCGCGACGCCGCCGCACGTCTCCGGGGGATCCACGACGTGCTGGCCGCCGGCCGGCTCGTCGAGTGCGGCTGAGCGGGCGGCCCTGACGGCGTGCCCCTCGTCGACCTTCCCGGCGGCGAGGCGATGGCGGCGGTGGTCGCCCGGATCGACTCCTGGGTGGAGCGGGAGCGGTCACCCGACGCCACCTTCGGCCTGGTGGCCGCCGAGCGACAGGACGTCTCGGACCGGACGGCCTCCCACCGGTGGTACCTGCGGTTCCGGGGGGAGGAGAAGGACTACATCACCGTGTGGTTGACCCTGCGCCAGCGCACGCTGCACCACGAGGCGCAGTTCATGCCGGCGCCCGAGGAGCACCCCGTCGAGGTGCTGCGGTACCTCATGCGGCGCAACGCCGACCTGTTCGGCATGTCCTTCTGCCTGGGCCCCGAGGACGCCGTCTACCTGGTGGGCCGCGTCCCCGCCGCGCTGGTCGACGAGGAGGAGCTGGACCGGATCGCCGGTTCGTCGATCGTCTACGTCGACGACCACTTCCCGACGGCGATGACGCTGGGCCACCCGGCGCTCTACCGCCGCCGGCGCCGCCGCTGACGTCGGACCTCCCGGACCTCCCGGACAGGGGCCGCTACCCTCTCGGAGATGCCGGTGTCGTTGCTGGTGGTGGGCGGGGGACGGATGGGCCGGGCGCTGGTCGCCGGGCTCGTCGGCCGGGCCGGCTGGGCGGCGGGTCGGATCGGCGTGGTGGACCCCGACCCGTCGTGCCGTGCCGCGCTGGCGGCGGCCCACCCCGGCCTGGTGGTCGCCGACGCCCCGTCGCCGGAGCTGGCCCGGGCCGGCGGGGACGCCGTGCTCGTGGTGAAGCCCGAGGTGGCCGAGTCGGCTTGCCGCAGCCTCGGCGCGGCGGGCATCGTCCGGGTCCTCTCCGTGGTGGCCGGGATCCCGGCGGCCCGGCTCGAGGCCTGCCTGCCCCCCGAGGCGGTGGTCGTCCGGGCCATGCCCAACACGCCGGCCCTGGTGGGGGCCGGGGTCACGGCCATCTCCGGCGGGGCCAGGGCCCGTGCCGCCGACCTGGAGTGGGCGGAGCGGCTCCTGGAGGGGGTGGGGACCGTGGTGCGGCTGCCCGAGCGCCACCTCGACGCCGTGACCGGCCTTTCGGGGTCGGGCCCGGCCTACTTCTTCCTGGTGGTGGAGGCGCTCATCGAGGCTGGGGTGCTGGCCGGCCTCCCCCGCGACGTGAGCCGGACTCTGGTGGTGGAGACCCTGCGGGGCTCGGCCGCCCTCCTGGCCGAGACGGGAGAGACGCCCGAGGCGCTGCGGGCCGCCGTCACCTCGCCCGGCGGGACCACCGCCGCCGGCCTGCGGGCACTCGAGGCCAGGGCCGTGCGGGCCGCCTTCTTGGAAGCGGTGCTGAGCGCGGCCGAGCGCTCGCGCAACCTGGCCCGGTGAGGGCGGGACGCCGGCCCTTTCGCCTGGTCGCCGGGCGGGCGTACAGTCGGGCACGGAGCGGGGCCTTCATCGATGGCCGGAGAGGGAGCCAGCATCGATGGCCGGAGAGATCGAGAGCGTGCACGCACGGTTCATGACCGTGAGCGAGGTTGCCGCGGTGCTGCGCGTCTCGGCCATGACCGTCTACCGCCTCATCAACGCCGGCGAGCTCCCCGCCGTGCGGATCGGGCGGTCGTTCCGGGTCAGGGAGCAGGACTTCGACCGGTACCTGCTCGAGCGGGTCACCAAGGCCGGTTGACGGGCTCCCCCGGACCGGCCACCGTCCCCCCCGGCGGGCGACCGGCCACCGTGTTCTTCCTCTCCGACTACGGGCTGCGCGACGGGTTCGTCGGTGTCGTCCACGCCGTCCTGCGCCGCCTGGCCCCCGAGGCGGCGGTGGTCGACCTGGCCCACGAGCTGCCGCCGTTCGACGTCCGGGCCGGGGCCGAGGCGCTGGTGCGGGCGGTCCCCCACCTGGGCCCCGGCGTCGTCCTCGGCGTCGTCGACCCCGGGGTGGGCGGCGGGCGCCGGGGCCTGGTCGTCGAGGCGGGCGGGCCGGCCGGCGCCCTGTGGCTGGTGGGGCCGGACAACGGCCTCCTCGTCCCGGCCGCCGAGGCCGCTGGCGGGATCCGTCGGGCGGTGGCGCTCCCCGTCGACCCCGAGGCCGCCCCCACCTTCGACGGGCGCGACGTGTTCGCTCCGGCCGTCGCCGCCCTGTGCCGGGGTGAGCCGGCGGAGGCCCTCGGCCCGCTGGTGGACGGCGGCCAGCTGGCCCGGCTCCCCCCGCCGGTGTGCCAGCGGGGAAGCGCCCCCGACGGGCGGCCGGTCCTGCGGGCCGAGGTCACCTGGGTCGACCGTTTCGGGAATGCGCAGCTGGCGGCGCCGGGCGACACCCTCCCCCCCGACGTCGTCGAGGTCACGGTGGTGCCGGCGGCGGCCGGGCCCCGGGCCCCGAGCGTGACGGCGCCGAGGGTCCGCGCCTTCGCCGACCTGGTCCCCGGCCAGATCGGCCTGCTGGTGGACGCCAACGGCCGGCTGGCGGTGGTGGTCCGGGAGGGGTCGGCGGCGCACCGGCTCGGGGTGGTGCCGGGGGACGTGGTGGACCTGTCGTGGTGAGCCCCCGCCGGATCCCCGAGGCGGTCGTGCTCCGGCTGCCGGTCTACCAGCGCATCCTGGCCGAGCTGCTGCGCAGCGGGACCGGCACCGTGTCCTCCGAGGAGCTGGCGTCGCGCGCCGGCGTCAATGCGGCCAAGGTCCGCAAGGACTTCTCGCTGCTCGGCTGGTTCGGGACGCGCGGGACGGGCTACGAGACCGCCTACCTCGCCGCCCAGATCGACCGCGTGCTCGGGGCCGACGGCGACTGGCCGGTGGCCATCGTCGGGATCGGCAACCTCGG
>JBOGGE010000028.1:0-15701 GCA_050743865.1 Acidimicrobiales bacterium | reverse complement strand
GCTCTGGTAGGCGTGGCGGAGCTGGTCCACCCCGCCTCGGGCCATCTTGAGAGCAGTCGCAGCTCGGTCGGCAAGGGTCGTTCGGTACACCACGTCGATGGACGAGAAGCCGAACTGCCACAGGAGCTTGCGTACTGCAACGGGGTTCAATGCCCACCAGTTCGTGCCGTCGTCGTTCAGCTCGTCTCCCGGGAACAAGCGCCCAGCGGGGAAGCGACGCCAAGGGAAGGCGGTCTCGGTCTCGACCACGAGGAGGTCATGACAGACGCTGGCCACCCGTTCGAGCGCAGTTATCGGATCCCGCAAGTGATAAAGCACCCCGAGGAACAGGACGACATCGAAGGTATCGCCGACGGCCTGGGGAGACAGGTCCATGACGTCGATCAGCTGATCGTCCACCACCGCTTCGAGCCCGAGTGCCTGGCGGGCCAGCAGGAAGCCCTGCTTGGTTCCCCACGAACGCCCCTCCCAGACGAATGAGTCCGTGGCCATGACCCGTGAAGCTCCCCTTCGAGCAGCCTCGAAGGAGTAGTACCCATCCCAGGCGCCGACATCGAGCACCGTCTTGCCGGCGAGCGACGTCGGCAACTTCAGCCGGCGCACATCCTGGGCGGGATTGGCCAAGCCTGGCGTCGTGATCCCGTGGGGCAGCGCCATCCGGTGGTACCAGCTGATCCCGGCCACCGCTTCCGCCAGCTCGTGGCGAGGAATGGGACCGCCATCGAGCTCCCGGGCATCTGGGCCAGGTCGTCTGGGGTGTAATGCCCTAGCCCATCGCAGAATTCGGGCGCGCTGAACGAGGCCCTCGGTCGGGCGAGGAATGCTGAAGTTGGCGCCAGGGGCTGTTGAGCTACGCAGCCTGCTCGGTCACGGTGACCTGGTAGCCGAGCGCCTCGATCCGCCTCTGGAGCCGCTTCGCCTCGATGGCGGGATCGTGTCGGAGCTCGAAGTACCGGGCACCTGGGTCCTCGAAGAGCACACCGTTGGTGAGCAGGTGCCAAGCGACATCCAAGATGGAGTGGGCGACCGCGACGGCTGCCTTGTTGGGCCCACGTCGCCGGGCGATCCGCGAGTACTGGGCGCAGAAGTAGCTGCCTTTGGTCCTCGACGCCGCTCGAGCTGCCTCGATGAGCGCCCGCCGCAACCAGGTCGAGCCGTGTCGGGTGCCCGCCGGTCGGCGCTTGCCGGCCGACTCGTGGCTGGCTGGGGCGACCCCAGCCCAGGCACACAGGTGACCGGCCGTCGGGAACCGGGTCATGTCGGTGCCCATCTCGGCGATCATCACCTCGGCCGTGGTCCTCGACACCCCGGTGATCGAGGTCAAGATGATGACCGCCGGATCAAAAGGCGCCAGGCGCGAGGTGATCTCGGCCGTGAGGTTTGCAATGGCCGCGTCGAGATACTCGATGTGGTCGATGATCTGGCGACAGACGACGCCGTGGTGGCTCCCGAAGTTCCCGCTGAAGGCCTCCTCGATCTGGGGGATCTTGGCCCGCAGGCGTGACTTGGCCATCTGTGCCAGCACCTTGGGGTCGCGCTCGCCCGCAATCATGGCCTCGATCATCGCCCGCGAGGACTGGCTCCACACCGCCGAGGCCACCGAGGTCAGCTTGATGCCGGCGTCTTGGAGGACCTTCTCCAGGCGCTGGATCTCCCTGGCCCGCACGTCGACTTGGGTCTTGCGGTAGCGGGTGAGCTCACGGAGCTCTCTGATCCGTGGCGGCGGCACGAAGCTCGGGCGCACCATGCCGTGGGCGGCCACGTCAGCCAACCACTCCGCGTCGGACAGGTCGCTTTTTCGCCCCGGGACGTTCTTGACGTGCTGGGCGTTGCACAGCCACAGCTCGTCGAACAAACCTTCGAGCGAGTAGTAGACCGCCTTCCAGTAGACGCCGGTGGCCTCCATCGCCACGGTTTCAACCGACGCTTCGCTCAGCCAGGCGGCCAGCTCACCGAGCCCCTTGGACGTCGTCGAGAACGACTTCTTCGTCACCTCGACCGAGCGGTCGGGCTGGACCACCCGACAACACGCCACGACGGTATCTCGGTGGACGTCGAGGCCTCCGACCTTGTCCCTGATCTGCTTCACCGCTGCACCTCCTCGTGATGGTTGGAAGGCAGCCGGGAGGAGGACCAGGCGAAGCGGAGTCTGGGGTTCGTATTCGCAATGACAGTCCTTGGTCCCCCGGGTCCCCGCACCAGACTCAAAGCGCACACATGGTTGCAAGACAAATTCGGCGACGACACCCGACAGCCACCGTCAGCATTTCATTGTTCGTGGGTGACCCGCCACGGCCATGGGGACTCAGACGTGAGTTCACGGTGCCGTCGGGCGGGACGAGCGGCGGCCTGTCGACCCTGATCTCGAATGGTCGACTGGTGTTGACGCCGTAGAGGTCGGCGAACCAGGTCACCCCTTCGGCTACAAGATCGACCACGAGAAGAAGCGGTCCCTGCTCTCCCGACGCCGGAGTTGGGATGGGGACCTCCGTGCTGAAGGGGACCGATATCGCCGAGCCCGGTGGCAGTGGTTCGTCGTTGCCCAGCGGAACTCGTCCGTGATCGACGATGGGCTGGCAGCCGCGACGGACACGGAGCCCGACGAGGACCGCCCCCTGCCCCGCTGACCGAGGAAGCCAGCAATTGCGGCCGGTGTTACGGATCCGGCAGACACCGCTGACTCTCGTGGCCGCGGATCCGGATTCGACCCGGATGTCCTCCACCACCATCGCCGCCGCCAGGCCGAAGATCGAGCGACTGCTCGCCGGCGGCCCGGCCCTCGCCCTGCGCACGGGTAGCAAGGTAGCTGAGACGCCACTCTGCCTGCGGAGACACGGACGACCTCGAAGCACACCCGCCGAAGCCTGGTTCCGCCGCCGGTGGCGCGGTGGCGATCCGGAGGGCTCAGAGGCGCCGCAGGACCGTGACGACCTTCCCGTAGACGGTCACGTCCCCGGGGTCGAGCACCATCGGCTCCAGCGCCGGGTTGGCCGGCGTGAGGACCACCTTCCCCTTCCGGCGCGAGAAGGTCTTCACCGTCCCCTCGCCGCCCGGGATCCCGGCCACCACCACGTCGCCGGCGTCGGCGTCGGGCTGCTGGCGGACGACGACGTAGTCCCCGTCGAAGATCCCGGCGTCGATCATCGAGTCCCCGCGTACCCGGAGCATGAAGGTGGTGCCGGTCCCGGTGAACCGCTCCGGCAGGGCGACGATCTCCTCCACGCTCTCCTGGGCGAGGACGCCGGTGCCGGCGGCCACCTCGCCCATCAGGGGCACCTGCCGGACGGGCCCCGGGGCCATGGCCACCTTCGACGACGGCTCGTAGCGGACCTGGATGGCCCGCGGCTTGGTGGGGTCGCGCCGGAGGTAGCCCTCGCGCTGGAGCACGGCCAGGTGGGAGTGCACGGTCGCCGACGAGGCGAGGCCGACCGCCTCCCCGATCTCCCTGACCGACGGCGGGTACCCACGTTCTCGCAGGCAGTCGCCGATGTACTCCAGGATCTGCTGCCGCTTCCGGCTGAGCACCTCGGCCATCGTCTGCCTCCCTCCCCGGCCGGTGCCCGGGGTCGGGGCCACGGGCAACGGGCGAACGTGTGTTTGCCGGCGCCACCATAGCGGGTGCCGGCCCCCGGGGCAAACATCTGTTCGGGATCCTCCTTGACACGAACACGCGTTCGTGATGAGATGTGGATATGGCGAACACGCGTTCGGGGATGGTCCGGGACGTCCGAGGCTGGGAGGACCCCTGATGGCCATCGCCCCGATCTCCGACCTGCTCGCGCCCGGCGCCCTCGGCCGGATCCCGGCTCGGCCCGAGCTGTGGCTGGTTCGCCCGGGCGGTGCCGCGGCGGCGAAGGAGGGCGCCGGAGCCGCCGGCACCTGCCCCCGGCCGCGGGCATCCGGCTGCCGCCGGGCCCGGTTGGCGGTGCGTCGCCGCCGTGCGCTCCTCCTGATGGCGATCGCCGGCATGGTGGCCGCGTTGGCCGTCCCGGTGACCGCGCTCGGCGGTCGCCCGGCGGGTGGGGGAGCGGGGCCGTCGGCAGCCGGCGGATCGGCGGTGTACGTCGTGCAGCCGGGCGACACGCTGTGGTCGATCGCGTCCCGGCTCGACCGGGGTGGCGACCCGAGGCCGCTTGCCGAAGCGCTGGTCCACGAGACCGGCTCGTCGGTCGTGGTGCCCGGAGAGCGGATCCACGTGCCCTGACGCGGCGGGCGGGCGTGCAGCCTCGGAGCGCCGTTGCCACGGATGGCGGCGGCGAGCGGGCAGTAACGTCGGCGAGGTGCGATGCCCCTGGTGTGCCGAGGACGACGACCGGGTGGTGGACTCCCGATTGGCCGACGAAGGCCTGGCGATCCGGCGCCGTCGGGAGTGCCTGAGCTGCGAACGGCGGTTCACCACGTTCGAGCGTGTCGAAGAGCTTCCCCTGTGGGTCCTGAAGCGGTCCGGGCAGCGGGAGCCGTTCGACCGGTCCAAGCTGGTCGCCGGGGTTCGGGCGGCGTCGAAGAACCGGCCGGTCACCGAGGAGCTCTTCGCCGAGCTGGCGGCAAGGGTCGAGGAAGGCCTGCGCAGCACGTCCCCCGAGCCGTCGACCCAGCAGGTCGGGCGGGCGGTGCTCGACCAGCTGAAGTCCCTGGACGACGTCGCCTACCTACGGTTCGCCAGCGTCTACAAGGGGTTCGAGGATGCCGGCGACTTCCAGCGCGAGGTGGGCCTGCTCATCAAGACCACCGAGCCCAAGCACCGGACTTGACGGTGGCGGAGCTGGTGACGGCGGTGCCGAAGGTGGCCCTGGCCGTCTACGCCCACCCCGACGACGCCGATGTCGGGTGCGGCGGCACCCTCGCCCTGTGGGCGGCGCAGGGCTGCGCCGTGCACCTGGTGGTCTGCACCGACGGAGGCCGGGGGACGCTCGATCCGGCGGTCCTTCCGGCGGCCCTGGGCAGGACGAGAGCGACCGAGCTGGCCGCCGCCGCACGGTTGGTGGGCCTGGCATCGCACGAGGTGCTGGGCGCGGTCGACGGCGAGCTGGAAGAGCGCCCGACGCTGCGCCAGGAGCTGGTCACCCGGGTCCGGGCCGTGCGGCCGGAGGTGGTGCTCGGTCACGACCCGACGGCCGTCTTCTTCGGCCAGGACTACTTCAACCATCGGGACCACCGGACGGCAGGCTGGGCATTGCTGGACGCCGTGGCGCCGGCGTCGGCGCTGCCGCACTACTTCCCCGACGCCGGCCCGCCCCACCAGGTGGCGACCGCCTACCTCTCCGGCACGCTCGAGCCGGACGTGTGGGTGGATGTCTCCCCGTCGGTGGACCGCAAGGCCTCGGCGGTGGAGTGCCACCGGAGCCAGGGCACGGGCTGGGCCGGTGACGCGGTCCGCCGGCGGGCCGAAGAGGAGGGTCGCCGGGCCGGCGTCCGCTACGCCGAGGGGTTCCGCCGGCTGCGGCTGGGAGGCTGAGGGTGACGGGGCCGTCCGTCCTCCACGTCGACATGGACGCCTTCTTCGCCGCCGTCGAGGTGCTCGACGACCCGTCGCTGGCCGGACGGCCGGTGGTGGTGGGGGGGAGCGGCGCCAGGGGCGTGGTGGCGTCGTGCAACTACGAGGCCCGGGCCTACGGGGTGCGCTCGGCCATGCCGTCGCTGCGCGCCCGCCAGCTCTGCCCGGCCGCCGTGTTCGTCGACGGCCACTACTCGCGCTACGCCGAGGTCAGCGCCTCGCTGCGCGACATCCTCCTGTCGGTGACCCCGTTGGTGGAGCCGGTCGGGCTGGACGAGGCGTTCCTCGACGTGTCCGGGGCCCGCCGCCTCCTCGGGCGTCCCGAGCAGATCGCCCGGGGTCTCCGGGACACGGTCCGCCGGCAGCTCTCGCTCGACTGCTCGGTCGGGGTGGGGCGATCGAAGATGGTCGCCAAGCTGGCGTCTCGGGCGGCAAAGCCACGACCCTCGCGCTCGGGCCCGCAGGCCGGGCCGGGAGTGGTGGTCGTCCGTCCGGCCGACGAGGCCGCCTTCGTGCGCCCGATGCCGGTGGAGGCCCTGTGGGGGGTCGGTCCGGCGACCGCCGACCGGCTGCACGAGATGGGGGTCCGCACGATCGGCGACCTGGCCGCCGTGCCGGAGGCGTCGCTCGTCCGCAGGCTTGGCCGGTCCCACGGCGCACACCTGCTGGACCTGGCCAGGGGTGAGGACCGGGACCCGGTGGTGGCCGACCGGCCGGCCAAGTCGGTGGGCCACGAGCAGACGTTCCGCACCGACCTCACCGATCGCCCCGCCTTGCGGCGCCATCTCGAGCGCATGTCCGAGGCGGTGGCCGTCCACCTGCGGGCGCAGGGCCTGGCCGGCCGGACGGTCGGGGTCAAGGTCAAGCGTCCCGACTTCACCCTGGTGACCCGGGTCCACACCCTGCCGTTCGGCGTCGACGCCGGGAATGCCCTCTCGGCGGTGGCCGGAGCCCTGCTCGACACCATCGACGTGGACGGGGGTGTCCGCCTCCTCGGCGTGAGCGTGTCGGGGCTGCAGCCGGCGGCGGCCGGGCGTCAGCTCGCCTTCGACCTGGCCGGCAAGGAGCCGGCCGACCTCCAGCAGAGCTGGTCCGAGGTGACGTCCGCCGTGGATGCCGTCCGGGCCCGTTTCGGGCGGTCGGCTGTCGGCACGGCCTCGATGGTGGGGGCCGGGGGGATCGAGGTGCCGGCCCGCCGGGAGTCGCCGTGGGGCCCCTGGGACGGCCCGGCAACGTAGCAGCGGCGGCTGTCCCGGGCCGGGGGTCGTGCCGCCGGGCCGGGATGGCCCTCGGGGCGCCGTCAGCCGCCGGCCGGGACGCCGGTGGTGGGACGGGACCGCGCTCTCGAGCCCCCCGACGGCCGGGTGGCGAGCGGTGGCGGCATGAGCGAGCTCGGCGTCGGCAGCGTGGTGGCCGGTCTCGGCAGCGTGGTGGCCGGCGTCGCCGGCGTGGTGGCCAGCGTGGTGGCCGGTGCCAGTACCTCCACCGGCGCCGCCACCGCCGTGTCCGGAGGCCCCTGGCCGGGAAGGGCCGGCGATGGAACGGCGATCGACACCAGGCCGGCGTCCGACAGCTCGCGGAGCACGAGGAGCGTCTCGATCGGTGGCCCACCCGCCTCCTCGATCACGTCGCCGACCCGGCGCCCGGCGCCAAGGTGGCTGAGCACCCGCCACTGGTCCGGGCGGAGCGTGATCTCGGCCTTCGACGTGGACGTCGCCATGCGGGCGGTGGCCGACAGTGGCACCGCCTGGCGCAGGTGGTGCCACTCGGCGAGCCGCGGTCGGAGCTCGTCGACCACGGCACCGAGCGGCGTCCGCGGGCCCGTCGCCGGCGCCGTTCCGGCGGCTCGGGGTCCTGCGGCGGGCGGGCTCCCGGCGCCGCCGGAGGCGCCGGCATCACCCTCGGTCCCGGCCGAGAAGGTGAACCACGCGTCGTCGGCGCACGCCAGGGCGAGAAGGCGGTCGGTGGCGTTCCCCGACGGGTCCACCAGATCGCCGCCGTCGACCCGGAAGTGCTCGTCGGCGCCGGAGCTCACCACCTTCAGCTCCCCGGCGTACCGGGTGGTGCCCAGCAGGGTCAGGACGTCCAGGAGCGGGATGGCGGCGAGCGAACCGGCAAGGACCGCGGGGGCCTCGGCAGAAGCGCGTATCCGTTCCATTTCCCCCCTGAAGCCTCCCCGCCCCCACGGGCATCCCCGGACAAATGGTAGCCCGCTCAGAGGCTGGCGGGAAGAAGCGGGCTCACGGCCACGAAGAAGAAGTACAGGACTACCAGGGAGGCCACCGTGCCGGGCAGTTCGATCGCCCACCGCAGGCCCCGTCGTCGCCACTTCTTGCTCCGGCCGACGAGCAGCGCGATGCCGACGGCCACGACGACCGTCAGGGCACCCCAGCCGGCTGCGGCGACCCAGCCGCCGCCGCCGGCCGTCCCTGCCAGCCCGCCGGTCGTCGCCACCGGTGCCCGGGCCCCGTGGCCGGTGCTGGCGCCGGTGCCGGGCCCCGGCCCGCCGCCCGGGGAGCCGAACAGGCGGGAGCGGGCCAGCACGGCGTGGACGATCAGCCGGGTCGACGCGCTGTAGCGGGGATTGCAGGTGGTGAGGGTGAGCGTCGGCGTGGTCGTGTCGTCGATCACCGAGACGTCGTCGGGCGGGACGACTTGCTGGTCCACGGCCGTGTAGACGAACTCCCCCTGCGGGGTGGTGAGCACGATGTCGTCCCCGGGCGCCACCGCGTCGAGGGAGTAGAAGGGGTGGGCGTAGGTGGTGCGGTGGCCGGCGATGGCGGCATTGCCTTGCTGGCCAGGGAGCGGCGTGCCCGGGTAGTGGCCCGGGCCCATGCGGAGGTCTGTCTCGGCGACGCCCTCCACGACCACCTGGGAAAGCCCGATGCTCGGGATCACGATCTCGCCGACCGGCTGCCCGGGTGCCGGTGCCGGAATGGTGGGTGCCATCGAGGGCGGCGACGCTGCCGCGCCCGGTGGGAAGGTCGTCGCCGACGGGGGACGGTCGGACCGCTTCGACCCGGTGCTCGTGCCGTGGCGGTGGGGGAGGGTGCCGGCAAGCCGGCTGGCCTGCTCGGCCGCTCCCGGGGGAAGCTCGCGGTCGAGCTTGGCCCGCAGCAGCGACTGGCTGTGCTGTTCTCCGAGGCCGGTGCCCCAGAGCTGGTACGCGGTGAAGAGGAGGACCACGACGCCCAGGGCCAGCAGGACTCGCCCGGCCAGGTTGAGCGCCCGCACGGGCCCGACACTAGGCCGTGGCCGCCCGGTGGTCCCCCGCTATCCTGCCGGCAATGGAGACCCTGACGTGAGCGGTCGTCCAGGAGACCGTGGACCGGTGGCCGGCCCGTGGTGAGCCGACGGGTGGCGTCGATGGTCGACCGGGGTCGCGACGGCCTGGTCCGGTTGGCCACCACCTCGCCGTCGGCGCGGCGGGTGATGTCCCGGGCGAGCGCCGAGCTGGCTCGGGCTGCCCGTATCGGCGAGACGGTGGGCGAAGCGAGGGCCGCTTCCAGCTCCGACCCGTCGATCTACGGGGGCTCCTACTTCGGCGAGGGCCGGGACCCGTCCGGCAATCGGCAGGGACGATCGGGCTACGCCTCCTACGACCGGGTGTCGTCGAACGCCGACATCGCCGCCTACCTTCTCTGGCGCCACTTCCGGGTCCGGCGGGCCCTCGACGTCGGCTGCGCCCGCGGCTACCTGGTCGAGGCGCTCCGGGAGCGCGGCCTCGACGCCGTCGGCTGTGACGCCAGCCCGTACGCGGTGGAGCATGCCGCCCCCGGGGCGCTGGGTTACGTGCGGCTGGGCGACCCGTCCAGTGGCCTTCCCTTCGAGGACGGTGCTTTCGACCTGGTGACGGCGCTGGAGGTCCTCGAGCACCTGCCGCCCGACCGGGTGCCGGCGGCCCTGGCCGAGCTGCGGCGGGTCGCGTCGGGTGTCCTCTACGCCACCATCCCGTCCTTCGGGGCCAACCCGTCGGGCCCGCACGGGCATTTCGACGGCAAGGTCCGTCCCGAGCGCCTGGCGCACTACCGGTCGCTGGGCGACGACTTCACCGGGCCCGTCCCGGCCGAGGACCTGGCGGTCGACACCGACGGGAAGCCGATCGAGGGCCACCTGACCATCGCCTCCTACCGGTGGTGGACGGCGCGGTTCGCCGACGCCGGCCTCGACCGGTGGGCCGACGTCGAGCGGCGGCTCTACGCCGACGTGGCGGCGATCGAGATGGAGCGCTACTGGAACATGTACGTCCTGGCCGTCCCGGGCGTGCCGGTCGAGATGGCCACCCCGCGATCGCCGGGACGGACGCTGCCCGAGCTGGGGCTCGTCCACCCGCTCTTCGAGCACGCCGCCCGCCACGGCGCCGGAAGCTGAGCACGCCGCCGGCCACGGCGCCGGAAGCTGCTGGCGCCGTCGGCGCCGGTCCGGGACGGGCGATTTCGTGAGCGGCGTCTCGGGCCGGTAGCGTCGGTCGCGTGCCCGAGAACCTGACCGATCTCTCCCGCCGCCTCACGAAGGTGCTCCACCTTTCGTCGCCGCCGGTGGCCATCACCTTCGCCGACGCGCCGCCACCCGGGGTCGACCGGTTCGACGCCCCGATGTCGGACCCGACCGACGACGGGCGGCGCGGAAGGGTCCCGGCCGGGTGCGTGTTCTGGATGCACGGCACCGAGCGGGCCTTTGCCACGGTGCCCGAGGACCACGGGAACTGCAGCGTGGGAAGCATCACCCACGGCCTGCTGGCCCCGGCCGAGGCCGCCGGCCGCAGCGACGTTGCCGAGCTGGTCGGCGCCGGCTGGGTGGGGCCGGGCGTGCTCGATCAGCTTCCGGCGGTGTCGACACGGCCCGGTTCGGTCGTCTATGCCCCGCTGGCCACAGCTCCGGTCGAGCCCGACGTGGTCCTCATCCGGGTCAACGCGCGCCAGCTGATGGTGCTGTCCGACGCGCTCCCTGACCTTTCGGTGCAGGGCAAGCCGCAGTGCCACATCGTCGCCCTGGCCAAGGAGCGGGGGATCCCTGCCGCCAGCGTCGGTTGCGCCCTGAGCCGGCAGCGCACCGGGATGCGCCCGGAGGAGATGACGTGTGCCTTCCCGGCCGGGCAGTTGGGCGCCATCGTCGACGCCATCGAGCGGACCTCGGTGATTGACGGCGTGGTCGCCCGCTACGCCGCCGAGGACGCCCGCCGGTTCGCCTGACGGCGGCGCCTCCCGACCGACGTGCCTCCCCGACGGCCGCCGGGGGTCGGTCCGCTGGCCGGGGGTCGGTCCGCTGGCTGGGGGTCGGTCCGCTGGGCGGGGTCGGTCCGCTGGGCGGAGTCGGTCAGCTGGGCGGGGTCGGTCAGCTGAGGGGCGCCAGCGGCGCCAGCTGGGCGTCGGTCGGCTCGGCGCAGCAGAACCACGGTTCGGTCAGGTGCGGGCGCCTCCCCGGTGGCCCGGTGGATACGACTCCGTGGCGTGGGCGGCCCGCCATGCCCGCCCCGCCCGCCGCCCCCGGCACGGCGGAGCGGACGAGCGCCTCGATCTGCTCGAAGGTGCGCTCTGGATCGTCGCCCACCCGGCTCTCTACGAGGGCGGCCACGTCGGCCTGCAGGTGGTCGATGTCAGGGTCGGGGTGGGCCCACGTCCACCCCAGGCGCTCGGGGTCGAACCGCCCGAGATGGGGGACCATTGCCGGCTCGGACAGCAGCAGCGAGCCGCGCGGGAGGAGCAGGCGCACGGCGTACTGGACAGGATCGACGTTGGCGACGAGGTCGTGGGCGATCACGAAGTCGACCAGGGCCACCAGGGCCTCGCCGGTCGTCCACGGCGTGAAGGGCAGCCACGACGGCCGGATCTCCATGCCGTGGGCCCGCAGCAGGCGGACTGCCTCGGACATGTCGGCCGCCGTGTGCCCTTTGGCCAGGAGGCGGAGGACGGCGTCGTCGACCGACTCGAAGGCGCTGACGACGAAGAGGCATCCCGCCTCGGCCAGCGCCGGAAGCAGGCCGCGGTGCCGGAGCAGGTGCTCGACCTTGACGGTGGCGTCGAAGGTCAGGTGTGGGTGGTGGCTGTGGACAGCGTCCACGACCCGGCGGGCGTGGTGGGGCGCGTTGAGGAAGTCGGGATCGGCGAAGCTGAGGTGCTGGGCGCCGGCCGCCACCAGCTGGTCGACATCGGCCAGCACGGCGTCCTCGTCCACCCGCCGGACCCGGCCGTCGTAGACCACCGGCACCGGGCAGTGCCGGCAGCGGTGAGAGCAGCCGCGGCTGGCTGCCACGGATCCGACGATCCGCTCCTCGCCATCGACCGCCAGGCGGGTGTACCGGTCGAGGTCGGGGAGCAGGGAGCGGTCGGGCACCCGAGCCTGGACCCGTCCAAGCTGGACGGCGGGGCCGGGATCGCCCCCGCTCGCCCAGGCCACCAGGGCCGGCTCGACCTCTCCGGCGATGACGGCATCGTCGGGAGAGGTGATCGTCGCCGCGCCGGCAGCGCCGGCGTAGAGCCCGAAGAAGCACAGCGGGAGCCCGGGGCGCCGTTCCCGGACGCGGGCCGCCACCCGCAGGGCCAGGCGCATGGCCGTGTGCATCGGCACCGACAGGGCGATCCGTTCCGCCCAGTCGACGTCGTCGGCCGACAGGGGCTCCACGGCGACGTCGAGGCAACGGACCCCGTGGCCGGCGGCCCGGATGGCGGCGGCGGCCCCGGCCACCGACAGCGGTTGGTGGCCCAGCTCGTAGGCGGACACGACGAGGACGTTCACGGCCCGAGCCTAAGCCCCGGCGCCCCTCGCCCCGCCCGGCGCCCCTCGCCCCGCCCGGCGCCCCTCGCCCCGCCCGGCGCCCCTCGACTCTGTGGTCAGGGACCGGGTCGGATGACGACGTCCAGTTCCGCCTCGGCCCGCCGCAGGGACCGCTCGACCTCGGCCGGGCCAGGACCCCGGGCGAAGACGAACCCGAGGTAGCGGTCCCCTTCGGGGAGCGGGACCACCGGCCGGCCGGTGGCGATGCTGATCTCAAGGCCCACGACGCCCTCGACGGCGAGAGCCGCCTGCGTGCCGGACACCCCCTCGAGGACGCCGCCGGACCGGATAGGGAGCATCATGACGCCCGACGCCTGCGCCTCCCGCCGGAGCTCGCCGATCCCCAGGCCGGCTGCGTTCCGCACGATCAGCTCCTCGAGGCTCACCCCCGCCCCGAAGCGCAGGGCCCGGGCGCACAGCCCCCCGATCGAACGCGCCGCAAGCTCGACCAGCACCGGCCGGTCGTCCGGGCCGATCCGCAGCTCGGCGTGGACCGGGCCCTGGTGCAGGCCCAGGCAGGCTGCCGACGCCGCCACCGCCTCGGTCAGCGATCCGAGGACCGGCGACGACAGGCGTGACGGGGTGACGTAGATCGTCTCCTCGAAGAACGGCCCGTCGAGGGGGTCGGGCTTGTCGAACACCGCCAGCACCTCGAGGGCGCCACCGACCACGATGGCCTCCACCGCCACCTCGGCTCCCGGGACGAATCGCTCGACCAGCAGCGGTTGTGTGCGGCCGACGATGGCCCGGATCCGAACAGCGGCCGCCGCCGCCTGCTCGGGGTCGTCGGCCCGGATGACCCCCTGGCTACCTGATCGCGACACCGGCTTGACCACGCACGGGTAGCCGACGTGCCGGGCGGCGTCGGTCACGCTCCCGCCGGGGGCGACAAGGCGGAACTCGGGCTGGGCCACCGGCCCGCCGGCCAGCCGGGCCCGGAGGAGCGACTTGTCGCGGGTGGCGGCGACAGCTTCGACCGGGTTGTGGGGGAGCCCGAGCCGCGCTGACGCGGCGGCGGCGATGGCCAGGCCTTGGTCGTCCACGGCCAGGATGGCGTCGAGCGTCGCCTCCCGGCTGAGCTCGGTGATCACCTCCACCGCGGCGTCGATCTTGCCGAACGGGACCACCACCGCCCGCCTTCCCATGGCCCGGGCCATGGCCTGGCGGTGCTCGGAGCCCACCACCACCTCCACGCCCACCCGGGCCGCCGCCTCGAGAAAGTCCCTGGCCCGGTAGGTGGCCGTGGGTAGGAGGAAGAGCACGCGGGGCACGACCTAGAATGGCGCGAACACGAGCGAGAAGCGAAGCGACGGGACGGGTGGCCCATGGTGGATGATGACCTGATGGATGCGGCGGTGCCGGTGCTGTCCCTCACGGACAAGGCCGTGACCAAGGTGCTGGACATCCGTGGGGCGGAGCCGGACCCCGAGTCGCTGGCGCTGTGGATCGAGATCAACGGGACGAACGGCGACGCCTATCGCTACGACATGTACTTCCAGGCAGCCGCCGACGCCGGGGCCGACGACTGGACCCGCGACCAGAGCGGCCTGATGACCGTCGTGCCGGCCCGCAGCGTCGGCATGATCGTCGGCTCGGTGCTCGACGTCGACGGTGACGAGCCCGACGACGGCATGAGCATCCGGAACCCGAACCACCCCCCGTCCGGGCCGGCCAGCCCCACCATCGCCGGGAGCGTCGACCTGAGCGGGGATTTGGCCCAGCGGGTGAGCCAGGTGCTCGACCAGCAGGTCAACCCGTCGATCGCCGCCCACGGGGGACGGGCCGACCTGGTGGCGGTGGAGGAGAAGGACGGGGTCGCCTACCTGCGCCTGAGCGGGGGATGCGCCGGCTGCGGGATGGCGGCGGTCACCCTGGGCCAGGGCATCGAGGTGGCGATCAAGGACTCGGTTCCCGAGATCATCCGGATCGTGGACGTGACCGACCACGCTGCCGGAACCAATCCCTACTACGAGCCCGCCAAGAAGTAGTCGCCGTACGGCGGGACCGGCTCTGACGACCCTGCCGGTTCTGTCGGCCCTGCCGGCTCAGGCGGTCCCCACCACCTCGATCAGGGCGCGTTTCACGCGATCGAGGGACGGTTGGTCGGTGACCTTGTTGCCGGACGCGTCCCGGACGTAGAAGGCGTCGACCACGGCGTCCCCGACCGTCGACACCCGGGCCGACACCACGTCGAGCCCGCAGTCGAAGAGGGCCTTGGTCACCCGGTGCAGGAGGCCCATCTCGTCGGCCGCCTGGATGTCCACCACGGTCGAGCTGGCCGAGGCGTCGTCGTCAACGACGACGCGGGGCACGAGCGGGCGCGCCGTCCGCGGCCGGCCCGCTCCGGCATAGGCCCGTTCCTTGGCCGCGAGCTGGTCGCCGAGGGGGAGCCGATCGGCCAGTACGGCTTCGAGGTCGGCCCGCAGGCGCGCCGTGTCAGGCCACGACCCCCGTCCGGCCTCGACGGCGAACACTTCGGTTGCCACCCCGGCGCCGCCGGCCACGTCGGCGCTGCGGACGTTCAGGCCGTGCAGGGCCAGCACTCCCGCCACCGAGGACAACAGCCCGCGGCGGTCCGGTGCCGCCACCACCACTTGTGGCGGGTCGAGGCGGACCACCGGGCGACCGGTGGCTCGGACCTCGGCGATCATCGGGGCATGGTCGTCGTCCGTCCGGGCCCGCCGGCGGGGGGTGCCGTCCCCGGCCAGGCTCCGGTCGACCCGGTCCACCAGGTCTGTCACGAGGCCGGCCTTCCACGAGTTCCAGGCGGCCGGGCCGGTGGCCCGGCCGTCGGCCTGTGCGAGGGCGGCCAGCAGGCCCAGCGTGCCCCGGTCGCCCACGGCACGGGCAACCCGGTCGATGGTCACCGGGTCGTCCAGGTCGCGGCGGGTGGCGGTATCGGGAAGCAGCAGGTGGTGCCGGACCAGGTCGGCCACCGTCTCGGCGTCGGCCGGCCCGAAGCCCATGCGGAGGACGATGGCGGCCGCCATCCCGACCCCGACGTCGGTGTGGTCGCCCGGCGATCCCTTGCCGATGTCGTGGAGCAGGCAGCCCACCAGGAGGAGGTCGGGCCGGTCCACCTGGCCGGTGAGGTCGGCGCCGTTGGCCGCCGTCTCCAGCAGATGACGGTCGACGGTGTAGCGGTGGTAGGCGTTGCGCTGCGGCTTGTTGCGCACGCCGCTCCACTCGGGCAGCAGGCGCACGACGAGACCGTGCTGGTCCAGAGCCTCCAGGGGGTCGATCGACCGTGGTCCGGCGGCCAGCAGCCGCAACAATGACTGGCGCGTCTCGGGCGGCCACGGATCCGGGGGAGGGGGGGACGAGCCGGCGAGCCGGCGGAGGGTCCCCCGGGAGATCGGCAGGTCCCGCTCGGCCGCCACCGCCGCCACCCGCAGGCAGAGGGACGAGTCCCCCGCCACGTCGGCCGAGGCCG
>JBOGGE010000027.1:0-37785 GCA_050743865.1 Acidimicrobiales bacterium | reverse complement strand
GGCCGCTGGTGGCGACGGCCGGAGGCCGGCCTTGTGGCTGCATGCTCGCAGCCGGGGAGCCCCGTCTCGGCCCAATGTCGACCAACTTAGTCAGGTATGCAGTCGACCGCCACCAGGACCCGGCTCGACGCGCCGCCTCCGCCACCAGCGGTCCGACCCAGCCCCCGCCTCCGCCTCCCGACCCTCAGAAGCTGATACCCGACAGCTCGGGGATGGTCTGCTCCGAGCGCCGCCGGGCTTCGAGCCAGCGCGCCCGCTGGGTGTCCCGGACGTCGTCGCCCAGCTCGGGCTCGACGACGCGGCGAGGGGCGAAGGCGGCGGCCACGTCCTCCTCGTCCCGCCACGTGCCGACAGCCATCCCGGCCAGGTAGCCGGCGCCCAGGGTCGTCGCCTCGATCACCGGGGACACCTCCACGCGACGCCCGGCGGCATCGGCGAGCGCCTGGAGGAAGACGTCGTTGGCGCTCATGCCGCCGTCCACCCGGAGCGAGGGCACGGCGAGGCCGGTGTCCGCTTCCGCCGCCTCGAGGAGGTCGGCTCCCCGGTGTGCGACCCCTTCGAGCACGGCGCGGACGAGCTCGGACCGGCCGGTCCCGCGCGTGATGCCCAGGAGGGTCCCCCGTGCGCCGAAGTCCCACACCGGCGTGCCGAGCCCGAGCAGCGCCGGCACGAACCAGACGTCGCCCGTGTCGTCGCAGCCGGCGGCGATCGCCGCCGCCTCCCCGGCACTTCCGAGGATCCCCAGATCCTCGGTGAGCCACTCGACGCACGAGCCGGCCGAGAGCATCATCGCCTCGACCCCCCACCGTGGTACGCCGCCCCGCTGCCACGCCAGGATCGGATAGGTCCCGGCCGGCCCCCGCCCGACCACCTCGGGACCGGCGGCCCCGGTGCACAGGTCGAGCATCCCGCCGGTGCCGAACGTGACCTTGGCCAGGCCAGGGCGGGTGCAGCCCTGGCCGACGAGCGACGCCTGCTGGTCGCCGGCCATCCCGCAGATGGGGGGCGACCCCGGGAGGGCGGCGGCGGGGCCGATCTCGCCGGACGAGTCGACGATGGTCGGGAGGACGGCGGGCGGGATCCGCAGCAGCTCGAGCACCCGCTCGTCCCAGGCGTGGCACGGGCCGCCGTCCGGCGGGAGGACCAGGCCGGTGACGGCAGCGTTGGTGGCGTCGGTGACGTGGAGCCCTCCACCGGGACCGTCCGGGCCCCCGGACAGGTTCCAGCACGTCCAGGCGTCGACAGTGCCGAAGCACAGCTCACCGCGTGCCGAGCGGGACCGGTCGGGGTCGACGGCGTCCAGGATCGCCGCCAGCTTGGTGGCCGACATGTTGGGATTGAGCCGGAGGCCCTCCCCCTGCAGGGCCAGGCAGGTGCCGACCGTCCGCAGGTCCTGCCACCCGATGCCCGGCGCCACCGGGCGGCCGGACGAGCGCTCCCACACCACGGTGGTGGCCCGCTGGTTGGCGATCCCGACGCCGGCGACCGGGCCGCCGGCGTCCAGCACCGCGGTCGCCAGGTCGCGCACGATGTCGACCAGGCGACCGGCGTCCACCTCGACCAGGCCCGGCGACGGGGTGGAGGGCGGGTGGGGCGCGTGCCGGGCGCTGTCGACGGTGGCATCGGGACGGACGATGGCGGCCCGGACGCTCGAGGTGCCGACGTCCACCACGAGGATGCTGCCGCCGGCTCCGGCGCTGACCGGTGCGGTCACGCCCACGGCACCTCTCCGAACGGGGAGCTCAGCCCCAATTTTCCCGGGTTGAGGATGCCGGCCGGGTCGAGCGTTCGCTTCAGCGCCACCAGCACGGGGTACGCCGACCCGAGGGCGACGGGGAGGAACCGCGACCGGTTGAGGCCGATCCCATGGTGGTGGCTGATGGCGGCGCCCCGCGACGCCACCACGCCGGTGAGGGTGTCCCAGGCCCGCCGGTAGTACGTCTCCGACCACCCCAGGTCGTCCGTGGCCCGGTCGTCGGGCGTATCCGGAGCCGTCACCGGCCCGCCGTGGGGCTGGCTCCCGGCGAAGGTGAAGTAGAGACACGCACCCTCTGGGTAGCAGTGCGACTGGTGGACGGTGGCGGCCAGCGTGCCGGGAATGCCGGCCAGGGCCGCCGGCACCTCGTCGGCCAGTTGTCCCAGCACGGACCAGGTGCCGGCGATCTCCGCCGTGTCGACCACCACCCCGGACTGCCAGAGGTGCCCGAGGGCCGACACGTCGTTGCGGGTGGAGAGCCACGTGGCCACGACCCCGTCGTCCAGGCGGCCGGCGGTCCGGCACTCCTCGTCCACCACCGCCAGGGTCGCCGCCAGCAGGCCGGGGTCGGCTTCGTCCAGCACCACCAGCACGCAGGCGCCGCCCTGGCCGAACGTGCGGCGGGACTCGGTCCGGTCGTAGAGACGGAGCACCGCCGGCGATGCCCCCCGGCGCACGATGCGCCGGCAGGCGTCGAGTCCGTCGGCGAAGTGGGGGAAGCCGAACGCCCGCCGGCCCTCGGCCGGAGGCGACGGCCGGATCCGGAGGCGGGCGCCGGTGATCACCCCGAGGACGCCTTCGCTCCCGACGAAGAGCTGGGTCAGGTTGGGGCCGGTCGCCGCCCGCGGTGCCCGGCCCTCGGTCTCGACGATGCTCCCGTCGGCCAGGACCACCTGCAGCCCGACGACCATGTCCTCGATCTTGCCGTAGCGGGTGGAGTACTGGCCGGCGCTCCGGCAGGCCAGCCATCCGCCGACGGTCGACAGCTCCATCGACTGGGGCCAGTGGCCCAGCGTGTAGCCGGTTCCGGTCGTCCGGAGGGCGGACTCCAGGGCGGGCCCGAACAACCCGGCCGGGACGTCGGCCAAGAGCGACGTCTCGTCGACCCGGAGCCCGTCGACGAGGCCGGTGCAGTCCAGGGCGACGCCGCCGAAGACGGGCACCGCGCCGCCGCACACGCCGCTCCTCCCCGCCATGGGGGTGACCGGGACCCGGGCGTCGGAGCAGGCGACCAACGTCGCCGACACCTGGCCGGCGTCGGTCGGCCGCACGACGGCCGCCGGGCGGGCCGCCAACTTGCCCTGCGCCGCCCAGCCGATCGACAGGGGCCACCAGTCCCGTGCGGCGCCCGCCCGGTCCGCCTCCCCGGCCCGGACCTCGGCACCGCTGGCGGCGAGAAGTCCAAGGAGCTTGGCCGGCACCGGTACCCGGATGCCGCCGAGCCGTTCGGTCAGCATGGCCGGTTCGATGCCTGGCGGCGGGGCCAGCGGGGGCGGCAGGGGTGGCGGGGGCGGCGCCGGGCGGGTCAAGTCCGGCCCCCGAAGGTGGCCGGCAGGCCGGCCGTGTCGAGCTCCTCCCGGGCGAGGGCGACGAAATGCTCGGCCTGCTGGGCCGCCTGCTCGGCGGTCCACTTGAGCTCGGGGGCGAGGAGCGAGGCAACCCGTCCGGCCGCCGCAGAGCTGGCCCGGCCGTCCTCGAGCAGTGCCCGCGTCCGCCGGGCGAGGACGTCCTCGACCGACTGCGCCATCTCGGCCCGGGCGGCGTAGACCGCCTCGGCCCCCAGGTAGGGCAGGCCGGCCACGATCGGGTCGAGCAGCTCGGGCCGCCCGTCGGCGACGTCGAGGACGGCGCTCGCCTCGGTCCCGTAACGGGAGACGAGGTGGGCCATGGTCGACGCCTCGATCCCGGGCCGGTCGGCGGCCGGCGAGCGGCCGGCAGCCGGGGCGCCGCGCAGCCGGAGCCGCTTGGTGGCCGATCGCCGGGCCCGGGTGCCCGCCGCGCCGAGCATCGGGACGACCTGGGCCATGGCGTCCTCGGCCATCTTCCGGTACGTCGTGAGCTTGCCGCCGGTCACGGTCACCAGCCCGCTGCCCGAGGTGCGGACCGAGTGCCGCCTCGACAGATCGGTCGTCCGGGCCGACAGTGGCCGGCCGCCGGCCGCCGGCACGAGGAGCGGGCGGAGCCCGGCCCAGACGCCGGTGACGTCGTCCGGGGTGAGCCGGGTCGAGACGACGGCGTTGACCGCCTCCAGCAGGTAGGCCACATCCTCGGGGTCGCACATCGGGCGGTCCAGGGGCCCGGCGTAGCTGGTGTCGGTGGTCCCGATGTAGGTCCGCTGGCCCCCCGGCCAGGGGACGACGAAGACCGACCGCCGGTCGCCCCGGACGGGGATCACCGAGGCGATGTCGCAGGGGAGCACGGTGGCCGGCACCGTCACGTGGACGCCCTTGGCCGGGCGTAGGGACTGCGGGTGCGTCCCCTCGTCGAGCGCCCGCACGTCGTCGGCCCACACGCCCGACGCGTTGACCACCACCTTGGCCCGCACGTCGAAGTCCGGGCCTTCCGCCGCCTCGCCGAAGGACCCGGCCGCTCCGGGCCGGACCGCCGGCCGCACCCGGGCTCCGGTCACCCTGCCGCCGGCGTCGGTGAGGAGCTCGACGGCCGAGGTGTAGTTGGCGGCCACCGCGCCGAAGTCGACCACCGCCGTCCGCACCAGGGTGAGCGTGAGCCGGGCATCGTCGGTCCTGGCGTCCTGGTAGAGGAAACCGGCCACCAGCCGGTCCGTCCGGAGCGTCGGGAAGTGCGCCATTGCCTCGGCCTTGTCGATCCGGCGGTGCCGGCTGCCGATGCGGATGCCACCCGTCAGGTCGTACAGCCACAGCGCGGTGGCATAGGTGCGGACGGCCGCCCTCGAGGCGACGCCGTCCCGACCGAACAGCGGGATCAGGAACGGCAGGGGGGTTACCAGATGGGGGGCGTTCTCGAGGAGGTGTTGCCGCTCGGCCAGGTTCTCGTGCACCAGCCGGAAGTCCCGTTGCTGGAGGTACCGCAGGCCGCCGTGGACCAGCTTGGAGGACTTGGACGACGTCCCGCCGGCGAAGTCGGCCCGCTCCACCAGGGCGGTGCGCAGCCCGCGGCTGGCGGCGTCGAGCGCCACGCCGGCACCGGTGATGCCCCCGCCCACGACCAGGACGTCAAAGGACTCCTCGGCCAGGCGCCCCAACGCGCTCGACCGTTCGAACTGGACAGCTCCGGCCCGCCCGTCGGTCCCGCCGCGGCCACGCCGGGCGGCACGGTTGCGGTCCATCGGACCAGCCTGCCACACCGTCGTCTCGGCCCCTTCGGTCTCGCCTCCCTTCCCCAGGGCCGTTTTCCCTCGGTGGGAGCGGCGGCGATCTCCGAGGACCCAGGCACGCCGACGCCCATTCATAACAACTATTGTTGTACAACAATCGTTGGTGTTTGGATGGTAGGATGACGGACGATGAGAAGCCCCGAGGAGCTCACCGAGCTGTTCCGTTCTACCGGTCGGAAGGTCACCCCCCAGCGCCAGTCGGTCTTCCGGGCGCTGCAGGGGGACGTGACCCATCCCTCGGCCGAGCAGATCTACGACCAGGTCCGGACCGAGATGGAGACCATCTCCCTGCGCACGGTGTACCAGGCGCTCTACGAGCTGGCCGAGCTGGGTGAGATCGCTGCACTCGACCTTGGCACCGGGATGGCGAGGTTCGACCCCAACGTCGGCACCGCCCACCACCACCTCGTCTGCCGGGCGTGCGGCAAGGTCCGCGATCTCTACGTCGACTTCGACGACCTGGAAGTCCCCTCGGGAGCCGACCAGGGCTACGAGATCGGGAACGCCGAGGTCGTCTTCCGGGGGCTTTGCGACGAGTGCCGGGACCCGGCGCCGACGGCCGCCGGCAGCGGGCGGAGCGCCTGACGCCTACCACCCATGCAGTCGTTCCGCATGGTCCGGCTCGACGACTTCTGCTCGCCGCGCCGGACCGATCGGCGGGCAGCCGCCTGGACCCGGACGTCGTTCACCGCTTCACGAGCTCCACGATCCCGCTCCACGATCCCCGCTTCACGAAAGGAAGAAAAATATGGCTGCACTGAAGGGAAGCAAGACCGAGGACAACTTGAAGACCGCCTTCGCCGGCGAGAGCCAGGCGAACCGGCGGTACCTGTACTTCGCCCAGAAGGCGGACGTGGAGGGGTACCCCGACGCCGCAGCCCTGTTCCGCTCGGTAGCCGAGGGTGAGACGGGCCACGCGTTCGGCCACTTCGACTTCCTGAAGGAAGTAGGGGACCCGGTGACCGGCGCCGCCGTCGGTTCCACCGAGCAGAACCTCAAGAGCGCCATCGAGGGCGAGACCTACGAGTACACCGAGATGTACCCGGGCTTCGCCAAGACGGCGCGTGACGAGGGCTTCGACGAGGTCGCCGAGTGGCTGGAGACGCTGGCCCGGGCGGAGAAGTCCCACGCCGGCCGCTTCACCAAGGGCCTCGAGTCCGTCTCTTGACCGCCCGTGACCGCCCGTGACCCGCTCGTGACCCGCCCGTGACCCGCTCGTGACCCGCTCGTGACCGCCAGGACGGAGCTGACCGTCGCCGACATCCTGGACCTGCGGGCATACGAGCGCGTCCGCCAATCGTTCCGCCAGGAGGTCATGGCGAAGAAGCGCCGGCGCCGGGTGCCGGTCGGCCCGATCATGACCCTGCTCTTCGAGTCGGAGGAGACGGTCCGGTTCCAGATCCAGGAGATGGCGAGGGTCGAGCGGATCGTCACCGACGGGGGCATCCAGGCCGAGCTCGACATCTACAACAAGCTGCTGCCCGTGCCGGGTGAGCTGTCGGCCACGCTCTTCGTCGAGCTGACGACGGAGCCCGACCTGCGGCATTGGCTGCCCCTCCTGGTGGGGATCGAGCGCTCGGTCGTGATCGAGCCCGGTACCCCGCCCCCGGCGACCGCCGGCGGACCGGCGATGGCAGTCGGCGCCGTGCACGGCGTGCCGGAGGCGGCCCACGCCGAGTCGCTGACCAGGGAGTCGGTCACCCCGGCGGTGCACTACCTGCGGTTCCCCTTCACGGTGGAGCAGATCGGCTGGTTCGCCGCCGGCCCGGTCTCCGTGGCCGTGCGCCACCCCGAGTACCAGGCCGGCACCGAGCTGTCCGAGGAGACCCGACGGGAGCTGCTGGCCGACCTCGAGGGCCGGACAGAGCCGCCGACCGCTGCCCGGTAGGATGCCGGAGATCCCTCCTCGACGGACCGGCGTGCCCGGTGTCTTTACAGTGGCGGGTCCCGCGCGGCATAATTGTCGTTCTGCCGAATTGCGAGCCGGTGCGCTGCGTGCGGGCCGTGATCGCAGGGCGGCGGGTCCCTGACCATCTCCTAGAGGAAGTGCATTTCCATGGCTGCCACGTGGCGCAAGCGTGCCGCTTGCCGGGGCATCGACGTTGAGGTCTTCTACCCCCTGACGGAGGAGGAGGTCGACGCCGTGCCGGCCAAGGCGATCTGCGCCGGATGCCCGGTGCGTCAGGCGTGCCTCGAGCACGCCCTGGCCCACCGCGAGCGCGAGGGAGTCTGGGGCGGCGCCACCGAGCGGGAGCGTCGGCGGATCATTCGCCACCGCCGCAAGTCGGCCTGACCGGCGGCACTCCCGCTCCACCGGCGGCCACGCCGCACCACCGCACCACCGCACCACCGCACCACCGCACCGCTGCACCCCCGGCCCCCCGGCCGTGCGCGGCTACCGTGACGCCGTGGACGCCGCCCTCGATCACCGCCTGACCATCGAGCTCCCCCCCGAGCTCGTCGAGCTCCGCCAGTCTGTTCGCCGACTGGCCCGGGACAAGGTCCGACCGCGGGCCCGGGAGATCGACGCCACGGGCGAGTACCCCGACGACCTCTTCGCCGCCTTCCGCCACGCCGGGCTGCTCGGGCTCTGCATCCCCACCGAGCTCGGCGGGTCCGGCGCCGGCATCCTCGGGCTGACCGTGGCCATCGAGGAGGTGGCCAAGTACTCCAACACCGCCGCCTTGATGCTCCTCCTCACCCGGCTCCCGACCGGTCCGGTCATGATCGCCGGTGACGGCGAGCAGCAGCGGCGCTACCTGCCGGGGATCGCCGACGGCTCGCTGCGGGCGGCGTTCGGCCTGTCCGAGCCCCAGGCCGGCAGCGACGTCATGGGCATGCGCACCCGCGCCGTGCCGGACCCCGACCGCGATGGAGGGTGGGTGCTCAGCGGCACCAAATGCTGGATGTCGGGGGTGCGGGAGGCCGACTGGTACACGGTCTTCGCCAAGACGGCCGACCCGGCCAGCCGCGCCCACGACTCGGTGACCGCCTTCATCGTCGAGCGCGGCTTCGACGGCGTGTCGGTCGGCCGCACCGACCACAAGATGGGGGTTCGGGGGGTCGACACCGGGGAGCTGGTGCTGGACGGGGTGCGGGTGCCGCCGGAGAACGTCATCGGCGAGGTGGGCGGGTTCCGGTTGGCCATGCTCGGGCTCAACTCGATGCGCCCGATCGTCGCCGCCCGGGGCATCGGCCTGGCCGAGGGCGCCCTCATGTACGCCACCGAGTACGTGAAGCAGCGCGCCGCCTTCGGTCGGACGATCGCCGACTTCCAGGGGATCCGGTGGGAGATCGCCCGGTGCGCGGTCGACATCGAGGCCGCTCGGCTCCTCACCTACCGGGCAGCGGCCATGGCCGACGCCGGCCGCTTCGCCAAGGAGGACGTGCCCTTCCTGTCCATGGCCAAGTACTACGCCACCGAGCTGGCCGTGCGGGCGTCCGGCCTGGCTGTCCAGCTCCTGGGGGCTGCCGGGTACATGGAGGACCATCCGGCCGAGCAGTGGTACCGGGACGCCAAGCAGCTCACCATCGTGGAGGGCACCTCCCAGGTGCAGCTCGACCTGATCGCCCGCGGCGTCATCGACGGCGACCTGTGGTGGGACTGACGGGGGGAGCCTCGGGAGGAGCCGCCGGGGGAGCCTCGGGAGGAGCCGCCGGGGGAGTGGGGCCCCCGACCTTCGAGGAGCTCGGGGGATGGCCGGGGGTCCTCGGTCGCCTGGTGGCCGGGACCTCGCTCACGGCCGGCGAGGCCGAGTGCGTCCTCGGCCAGGTGCTCGAGGGCGCTGCCACCCCGGCCCAGCTGTCCGCCTTCCTGGTGGCGCTGCGGGCCAAGGGGGAGTCGGTGGAGGAGGTGACCGGGCTCGTGCGCGGCATGCTGGTCCACGCCGAGCCGCTGGCCGTCGAGGGCGACCTGGTGGACCTGGTGGGCACCGGGGGCGACCGGATGGCCAGCTTCAACGTGACGACCCTGGCCGCCCTCGTCACCGCCGGCGCCGGGGCCCGGGTGTGCAAGCACGGCAACCGGGCGGCGTCGTCGTCGGTCGGGACGGCCGACGTGCTCGAGGCCCTGGGCGTCGCCATAGACCTCGGCCCGGCCGGGGTGGCCCGGTGCGTCGACGAGGTGGGCATGGGATTCTGCTTCGCCCCGCGGTTCCACCCGGCCACCCGGCACGTCGGCCAGGTCCGCCGGGAGCTCGGGGTCCCGACCATCTTCAACTTCCTCGGTCCCCTCACCAACCCGGCCCGGGCCCGCTACCAGCTGGTCGGGGTGAGCGACCCGTCGATGGCTCCCCTCATGGCCGGGGTGCTGGCGGCCAACGGCAGCCGGCGGGCGATGGTGGTCCACGCCGACGACGGCCTCGACGAGCTGAGCGTGACCTCACCCACCACCGTGGTCGAGCTGATGGGGGGCCCCGTCGGGCCCGAGCGCCTCGGCGCGGGGGCCTCCACCGGCGGTGCCCGGCACGGCTCCGGCGATCGGGTGCGGACGTGGACCGTCGATCCCGCCGGCCTCGGGCTCGCCCCGGCCGCCATGGACGACCTGCGCGGCGGTGACGCTGCCTTCAACGCCGGCGTGATCCGGAGGGTGCTCGAAGGCGAGCGCGGCCCGCGCCGCGACATCGGTGCGCTCAACGCCGCCGCCGCCCTGGTGGTCGTGGGGCGGGCGTCCGGCCTGGAGGAGGGGCTGGCCATGGCGGCAGAGTCGCTTGACACCGGCAGGGCGGCGGCCGTGCTCGACGGCCTGGTCCGGGTGTCGACCGCCGCCGCTGACGCCGAGCGGGCAACCGGCGCCTCCGCCGATGGCGTGGCTGGCGCCACCCCGGTGACGGTCGCCGAGCCCGGTGCCCGCCGCCCCTGACGGGCGGCGCCGGGACGGTCCTTCCGTCAGGCCGGGCGGAGCCAGTCCTCGTGCAGGTCGGCCGTCACCTCGTCCCCGCCGTCCAGGCGGAAGAGCACGGTATAGAGGGCGGGGTAGGGGTCCTTGTGGTCGGCGGGGTTGTCCACCACGCCGTGCGCCCTGAGCACCGTGCCGGTCCGCCCCCGCAGGTAGCGGGGCGTGCGGGGGTTCCCTCCCGGGACGTCGGTCGCCACCTCCACCAGGTCCTGGGGACCGAAGCTCACGACGGCCCCCGGGCGTCGGCCGTCCCCACCAGGCTCTCCGGCGTCACCAGCGACGCCAGGGCGTCCTCGCTCCATCCCTCCGTGCCCGCCGGGCGGCGGGGGAGGACCATCCAGCGGAGGTCCGACGTGCTGTCGTGCACCCGGACGGTGCGCCCCTCGGGGACCGCCAAGCCAAACATCCCCTCGAGCGCCTCCCGGGGGTCGGCGACGATGCGCGTCTTGTACTCGTCGCTGCGGTACCACCACGGGGGATCGCCGAGGAGGTCGTGGGGGTAACAGGAGCACAGCGTGCAGACCACGACGTGGTGGAGGTCTCCGGTGTTCTCGGCCACCCCGAGCCGGCCGAGCCGGCCCGGTGGGATGTCCAGGTCGCGGACGGCCTCCCGGCCGGTGTCGAGCAGGCGCCGCTTGAATTCGGGGTCGACCCAGGCGCGGGCGACGATGCGGGCGCCGTTGCGGTGCCCCTGGCCGGCCAGCTCCTCCCGCCGGGCCACCAGCCCCGCCCCGTCCACCTCGCCCGCCGCCACCAGGGCTGCCTGGGCCAGCTCGACGACGCCGAACCCTTCGGCCAGCTCGCCGGCCAGGTGGTCGATGCGCTCCTCGATCGAACCGGCGTGCGGCCGCTTGGCGATCCTGAGCACCTCCTCGTAGTCGCCCCGCTCGCGACGGACGTCCTCGATCACCACGTTGGCCGAGCGGAGCGGCACGGTGAGGGTGCCGACGTCGGTGACGTAGGCGTCGAGGGCGTCCTGGAGGGCGCGTACCCGCCCCTCGGCGGTGCCGCTCCCGGCGACGGCCGCACCGTCCCGGTGCCGGACCCGCTCGCCGGCCGCCCCCAGCCCGGCGAAGGACAGGATGCCCCGACGGAGCATGTGCAGCAGGCGCGGCTCCAGCCGCTTGGTGCGGAAGTACTCGATGTCGCTCTCCAGCGCCCCGAGCGCCAGGTCCAGGTCGTGGCGGTGGTCGCCGGCGGCTGGCCCCCCGGTGCCGGCCGTACCGGGCGCTGTCCTGTCGTCGAGGGTGCTCACCGCTGGTCCTCCATCGCTGGCCGGGGTCCGCCGGCACCGCTCGCATCGTAGTGGGACGCCTCCGGAACCGGCGGCGGGAGCTCGGCGCCGCCGGCGTCGAGGTAGCGGATCCGCTCGGTCCCCAGGCGCCGGCGCATCACCTCGACTGCCTCGGGGTTGTCGTCGACCAGGAGCACCCGCCGGCCCAGCCGGCGGGCGACCGCCCCCGTGGTCCCGCTCCCGGCGAAGAAGTCGAGCACCCAGCGGCCGGGCGCCGACGATGCCTGGACTATCCGGCGGAGGACGCCCTCGGGCTTCTGGGTCGGGTAGCCCGTCTTCTCCATCCCCGACGTGGGCACGATGGTGTGCCACCACACGTCGGTGGGGAGCTTGCCCAGGGCCGCCTTCTCGGCGGTGACCAGCCCCGGGGCCATGTAGGGGATGCGGTCGACGGCATCGCGGTCGAAGTAGTGGCACCCGGCCCGCCGCACGTAGACGAGGATGGTGTCGTGCTTGGCCGGCCACCGGTCCCGGGCCCGGCCGCCGAAGTCGTAGGCCCAGATCACCTCGTTGAGGAAGCACTCCCGCCCGAAGATGCCGTCGAGCAGCACCTTGGCGTAGTGGGCCTCCCGGTAGTCGACGTGGAGGTACAGGGTGCCGTCGTCGGCCAGCAGCCGGCGGGCCTCGGACAGGCGCGGAGCGAGGAAGGCGGGGTAGTCGTCGTGCCGGTCGTCGTAGGACCGGCGCCCGACCTCTTCGGTGGTGTACCGGTGCCCGCCGTAGCCGACGCGGTCGCCGTCGGGCGAGCGGCGGGTGGCGAGGGTGCGGCGCTGCCGGGCCCGGCCGGTGTTGAACGGCGGGTCGACGTAGACGAGCTGGAAGGTGCCGCCGGGCAGGAGGGGGAGCACCTCGGCGTTGTCGCCCAGCACCACGGCGTCGGCATCGCCGCCGAGGTCGATCACCCTTCCCGGCCCCGCCTGGCCGCCACCGGCCGCTGGGCCCCCGCCGCCCCCGCCTCCAAGGCGTCGACGGTGGCGCCGGCCGACGGGCGCACCAACCAGCACCGCCCCGGCCACCGGGCCGGGTCGACCGTCCCCGGACGGGCCAGGGCCACGACGCACCCGCCCCAGCCGCCGCCGGTCATCCGGGCCCCGTAGACGCCGGGCAGCCCGGTGAGCGAGCACACCAGGGCGTCGACCTCGGGTACCGACGCCTCGAAGTCGGAGGCCAGGCTGTGGTGGCTCTCGACCATCGCCCGGCCGGCCACCGCCAGGTCACCGCCGGCCAGGGCACCGGCCACCTCGCGCACCCGCCCGCACTCGGACACGACGTGGCGGGCCCGCCGGCGCAGCACCGGATCCCCGAGGGTGCCGACGTCGCTCGCACCGGCCCGGCCCAGCGAGATCCCGAGCCGGTCCTCGGCCGCCGCGCACTCCCGCCGCCGGAGGGCGTACGGCGTGCGGTCCAGCCGGCGCGAGACCCCGGAATGGACCACCACCACCTCGACCTCCCGGGGCACCGGGACGTGGCTGGTGCCGAGGGTCGAGAAGTCGACGAGCATGGCGTGGCCTTCACGGGCGCCGGCCACGCACAGGAAGTCCAGGAGCCCGACGTCGCTCCCGGCCGCCGCCTCGGCCTGCTGGCACCGCCGGGCCAGCGGCACCGGGTCGGGTCCGGCCCCCAGGGCCAGGGCCAGGGCGACCGAGAAGGCGGCGCTGGACGAAAGGCCGGCTCCGGCCGGGACCGTGCTGCGGACGCTGCCGACACCGCCCGACGCCGGGCGGGCCAGGGCCGTCACGGCCGCCGCCAGCCGGGACCACGGCGGTGTGCGCCGGGTCAGGGCCTCGGGGTCGGCCGGGGCGCCGACGTCGATCACCGCCGGGCGGGCGTCGACGTCGGAGGTGAGCTCCAGGCGGCGGGAGCCGTCGAGGTCGAGGCGGATCTCGATGCCGAGGTCGATCGCCATCGGCAGCGCCAGCCCGCCGCAGTAGTCGGTGTGGTCGCCGATCAGGTTGACCCGCCCCGGCGACCGGGAGACCACCGCCGTGGTGCCGGTGCCGGTGCCGCCGCCGGCCGGTGGGGGACGGCCGGGGGAGCGGTGGTGGACCGGTGCCGGCACCACGAGAGCATCGCGCCGCTGCCGCCGCTTGACCGGGGCGGCGCCAGCCGGCAGCATCCGCCCATGGTCACGGACCCGCCCGGCGCCGCCGCCAGGGAGCGCCGGTGAGCGGTCCCCTCGAGGGTCTGAGGGTCGTCGAGCTGGCCGGGATCGGGCCGGCGCCGTACGCCTGCATGCTCCTGGCCGACGCCGGTGCCGACGTGCTCCGGTTGGAGCGGCCGCCCCGGGGCGCTGCTTCCGGTGACACCGGAACCGGGCCGGGCGCCACCGGGCACTGGGACCTCCTGGCCCGTGGCCGCCCCTCGGTGGGGATCGACCTCAAGCGGCCCGAGGCGGTCGGGCTGGTGCTCGACCTCTGCGCCCGGGCCGACGTCCTGGTCGAGGGGTTCCGGCCCGGCGTCGCCGAGCGCCTGGGGCTGGGTCCCGAGGACTGCTGGGCCGGCAACCCCCGCCTGGTGTACGGCCGCATGACCGGGTGGGGCCAGGACGGACCCCTGGCCGGGGAGGCCGGGCACGACGTCGACTACATCGCCCTGGCCGGTGCGCTGTGGGCCGTCGGTCGGTCGGGCGACCGGCCGGTCCCCCCGCTCAACCTGGTCGGGGACTTCGGCGGCGGGGGGATGTTCCTGGCCTTCGGGCTCCTGGCCGCCGTCTTCGAGGCCGGCCGGTCCGGCCGGGGCCAGGTGGTCGACGCCGCCATGGTCGACGGCGCCGCCTCCCTCATGACCATGACCTATGCCCTCTCCGCCGCCGGGATGTGGCAGCGGCGGCGCGGGGCGAACCTGCTCGACACCGGCGCCCACTTCTACGAGGTCTACGAGACGGCCGACGGCGGGTGGTTCGCCGTCGGCGCCATCGAGCCGAGGTTCTACGCCGCGCTCCTGAGCGGCCTGGGACTCGACGCAGCGGCGCTTCCCGCCCAGATGGACCGGGAGCGCTGGCCCGAGATGAAGGAGCGCTTCGCCGCCGTCTTCCGCACCCGGACCCGCGACCAGTGGGCGGAGGTCTTCGACGGCACCGACGCCTGCGCCGCCCCCGTCCTGTCCCCATGGGAGGCGCCGGCCCATCCCCACCACGTCGCCCGGGGCACCTTCGTGGAGGTCGAGGGGGTGGTCCAGCCCGGGCCGGCCCCCCGGTTCAGCCGGACGCCGGGGTCGGCCGGGCCGGTGTCGCGGCCGGGCGCGGACACCGAGGCGGCACTGGCCGCCTGGGGGGTGGACGCCGAGCGGTTGTCCGGCCTGCGCCGGGCCGGCGCCCTCGGCTGATCCGAGCGCCCACCGGGACGCGCACCGGCCGAGCACCTCGGGGCCGCCCCTCCCTCCAGCCTGTCCGCTCGATCATGACGGGCCGATGACAGCCATGTCGACTATCCGGCAGGCGGGCGTCGGACGCGTGCCGTCCATGAGCTAGGTTCGGTTCGATGCAGAGGGGGCACCTGCCGCGGCCGGCAGCCATGAAGGCAGAGGAGCTGCCGGCCCGCAGGCGGGTGGTCCACGGGCACCGGGGTGACCTCCGGCCCGGTCGGGGACGCTGGCGGAGGCCCTTGGCCGCGGTGGCGGCGTGGGCGCTGGGCACCGGCCTGCTGGTGGCGGCGGCGCCCCCCCTGGGCTCGGCCGGGGCCGCCACCTCCGGTGCCGGCAGGGTCGCCAAGGCAGCCGCACCGGCACCCGACACATTCGGCGCCGCCACCGGACCGGCCTGCGACGGGCTGGACGCCAGCCAGTGCATGCTGCCGTTCCCGAGCGACTACTACACCAAGACCGACTCGTCGGCGGTGACCGGGCGCCTCGTCGACCTACCGCCCGGTGTGTTCCCGGCCGCCGCCGGCCAGCCTCCGTTCGACCCGACGCCGTGGGAGGGCAACGACGGGTTCAGCCCCGGGTCGACCCTCCTCACCCACGTCCCGGGTATCAACCTGGCCAGGAGCGGCGTCGCCACCATCTCGGACATGGGGAAGTCGCTGGACCGCTCGAGCCCGGTGGTGGTCGTCGACGCCACGACCGGCAAACGCTGGCCGACGTGGACCGAGCTGGACGTGAACGACCACGACCCCTCGACCCAGCTCCTCATGGTCCACCCGGCACGCAACTTCACCGAGGGGCACCGGTACCTGGTGGCCCTGCGGGCCCTGAAGACGGCCAGCGGGCAGCCCGTGGCGCCCACCGGGTGCATGGGGCAGCTGCTGGCGCCGGCCACGGCGACGGCCTCCGGCGCCGTCTGCAACGCCTCGCCCACCTACCTCGCCCATCTTCGCCAGGTGGTGGCCGCGCTGGGCCGGGACGGCGTCGCCGAGAAGGGCCTCTACGAGGCCTGGGACTTCACCGTGGCCAGCCGGCAGGATCTCACCGGCCCGGCTCTGGCCATGCGGGACCAGGCGTTCACCGGCCTGGGATCGGAGATGCCGCCGTACACGGTGGCCTCCGTGGCCGACGACCCCTCGACGGCGCCGCAGGTGGCCCGCAAGGTCACCGGCACCTTCGTGGTGCCGAGCTTTCTCGACGGGACGGCCGGGGCGCCGGGCACGGTCTTGACCGAGGGCGCCAACGGGCTGCCGACCCAGGTCGACCACCGGACCCAGACGGCCAACTTCACCTGCGAGATCCCCAAGGTCGCCACCGCCGCCCACCCGGCGACGGTCGGCTACTACGGGCACGGGCTCTTCGGCACCGCCACAGAGGTGCTGGCCAGTGGCGTCCCGCAGTTCTCCGACAAGTACGACTACGTCTTCTGCTCCACCAACTGGGTCGGCCTGGACAAGACAGACGCCCTGCTGGCCGCGGGCGTGGTGTCGAACCTGTCCACCTTCCCCACCCTCGCCGACAACCTGCTCCAGTCGCTCGTGAACGCCCAGTTCCTCGGCCGGCTCCTCGACAGCCGCAAGGGGTTCGCCACCAATGCCGCTTTCCAGGAGGCCGGCAAGCCGCTCGTCAAGGCCGGCCACGGGCTGGTCTACTACGGCAATTCGCAGGGGGGCATCATGGGCGGCGCCTTCGTCGCCCTCTCCACCGATGCCCGCCGGGGGGTGCTCGGGGTGCCGGCCATCGACTACGACGTGCTGCTCGATCGCAGCGTCGACTTCAGCCAGTTCCTCCCGCTCCTCGGCAAGGCCTACCCGACAGCGGCGGTCGACCAGCTCGGCCTGGACCTCATCCAGATGCTGTGGGACCGGGCCGAGGGTGACGGCTACGCCGAGCAGATGACCGGGGGCCTGCCCGGGACCCCCTCGCACCAGGTGCTCCTGGCCGAGGGGTTCGGCGACCACCAGGTGGCGAACGTCCAGACCGAGACCGAGGCCCGGACCATCGGTGCCGCCGTCCACACCCCGACGCTGGCCAGGGGCCGGTCCAATGAGCAGCAGCCCTTCTGGGGCATCCCGACCGCCAAGTCGGGGTCGAAGGGACCGGCGCTCTTCGTCTGGGACTCGGGTGTCCCCCCGGCGCCGTTGACCGACACGCCCCCGACCAAGGGCAACGACCCCCACGACACGGTGCCCCGCGACGTGCCCGCCTTCTGGAAGCAGATGAACGCGTTCTTCACCAGGGGCAAGGTCCTCAACGTGTGCGGCGCCAAGCCCTGCAAGGCCCCCTACCCGCCGACGCCGGGGACCACATAGCCACGTCGCGCTCGGCGGCGGCCCCGACCACCGACCCGGTGTGCCGGACCGGTGGTCGCAATCGCTATCGGCTCGCGATGCCGGACGCCCGAAGGACTCCGTCGATGCGACTGAGGACGTTGGGCCATCCGGCGCCCATGCCGTCGTATGCCTGACGCCCCATGGGCGAGTCGAGATCGAAGCCCTCGTGTGCCAGGAACAGCCTGGTCCCGGTGCCCTCCGGGACGAGCCGCCAGGTGATCTTGGTGTCGAGCGAACCGTCGGCGAACCTGTAGGAGATCATCTTGTGGACCTCGACCTCGGTGACCTCACACGGTTGCTTTCCCCACTGTCCCATGTCGAGGGTGAAGCGGTGCCCGACAACCGGCCGGATGTCTCCCGGCGCCCACCACCGAGCCAAGAGCTCCGGTTCGGTGAGGGCCTTCCACACCTCTTCGGGTGGGTGCGAGATGAACTGGTCGCACGTGATGATTGCTGCATCGGTCATGCCTTGTTCTCCTTCTTTCGATCGAGGGTGGTCTGGATGTCGCGCATGCGGCTGCGCCAGTAGCGCTCGAAGGGATGGAGCCACTGGTCGACCTCGGCGAGCGGAACCGGTTCGAGGTGGTAGTAGCGCTGTTGGCCCCTCGGCTCTTCTCGGACGAGCTCGGCTCTGCGCAGCACCCCGAGGTGCTCGGAGACCGCCGGCCTGCTCAGGTCGAACATGGCGGCGAGGCTGTTGACGGCCCGTGGCCCGTCGCGCAGCGATGCGAGGATCTGGCGACGGACGGGGTTGGCGAGGACGGCGAACACGTCGGACGGCACGGTCAGAGTATACGTTGGAGAAGTCCGACACGTCAATAGTTTCCGACGCGTCGGCACTGGGTCGGGCGCAGCCGGATCGGCTAGATCGAAGGTCGAGCGGCGCCCATTGGAGTGGGCCAGGCGATGGAAAGGTTCACGGGCCGGCAACGGTGTGCCCGGCCCGGCCCGGCCCGGCACGTCCCGTCAGCGGAGCTGCAGCCCGCCGTCGACGACCAGCACCTCGCCGGTGACGTAGGTCGCCTCCATGAGCCCGACGATCGCCCGGGCGACGTCCGTCGGGTCGGCGCTGCGGCGGAGCGGCGCCGAGGACTCGACCCGGCGGCGCATGTCGTCCCAGTCGGCCGTCCAGCCGGTGTCGACCAGTCCGGGGGCGACGGCGTTCACCCGGACGTCGGGCCCGAGCGTCCCGGCCAGGAGCCGGGTCATGTGGTTGACCGCCGCCTTCGAGCAGGCGTAGGGGATGGAGCTGCCCACCGGCCGCACCCCGGCCAGCGACGAGACGTTGACCACCTGCCCCCGACCCGACGCCCGCAGGTGGGGCGAAGCGGCGACCGTGGTCTGCCAGGTGCCGATCACGTTCACCTCGAAGATCCGGCGCCACACCTCGGGCGACGCCGACTCCAGGTCGTGGTGCGGGATGCGCACCGTGGTCCCGGCGTTGTTGACCAGGGCGTCGAGGCGCCCGAACCGGCGCACCGCCGACTCGACCAGGCTCGATGCCTCGGCGGCGTCCGATACGTCGCCCCGGAGGTACACCGCCCCGTTCCCCAACCGTGCTGCCAGCGCCGTTCCCGCCTCGACCGAGCGGACGGAGTTGACCACGACCGTGGCCCCGCCGCTCGACAGCAGCTCGGCGGTGGCGGCCCCGATGCCTGCCGACGACCCGGTCACGAGCACCACCTGGCCGGCGAGGATCCCGCCGGCGGGGGTCTCAGCCATCGGTGGAGCCTGGCTGCATCGGCGGAGCGTACCGCCGCCAGCCGGCCCGGGAGGGAAACAGGATCCGGCAGGCCCGCGCACCCGGTGCACGAGGGGGGCTCGGCCGCCGGCTCCGGGCTCGCCGGTTCGTCCGGCGCGTGACGGGCAATCCGGTCCAGGGGGTCTGCCCGTATTGCCTCCGAACCCGAGGAGGTATTCCCTTGCCCGGCAACCAGAGCGACAGTCCCGACCCGACGCAGAAAGGCAAGGTGCCGGCGGCGCGCCGCCCGCCCCGGCCCCGCCGGGCCACGCGGTCGGCGATGATCGGCTCGGCGTTGCTCGGCGGGGGCCTCCTGATCGCCGCCCGTGGCAGCGCCGTGGCATCGGTCCGCCACGCGACGCCGGCCCGTCACGCCGGCAACGCCGGCGCCACGGTGCGGTCCGCCCATCTGCGCCGGCTCGGTGCCGTGCTGGTCGACTCGGCCGGGCGGACCCTGTACCTATTCGGGCCCGACGACCAGCGCATGGTCACCTGCACCGCAACCAACGGCTGTGCCCGGGCGTGGCCCCCGCTGCTGGCCGGCGCCAAGGCCCCCGCCCCCGGACCGGGTGCGAAGAGATCCCTGCTCGGGACCGTGAGGGCGCCGGGCGGAGCCCGCCAGGTCACCTACGACCACTGGCCTCTCTACACCTTCGCCGGGGACTCGGGGCCGGGCCAGGCCAGGGGCCAGGGGCTCGACGGCTTCGGCGGGCTCTGGTCGGCCGTGACCACGGCGGGGGAGCCGGCCACGGTCACGGGCCAGGGTGCCCCGGCCCCGGCGCCCGGCACGTCGGCCCCGGCGCCCGGCACGTCGGGCCCGGCCGGTCCTCCCACCTCCGGGCTCCCCCAGGGCAACGGCGGCGACATGGACGCCGACAATCACGACGGCCCGAGCGACGGCGACGGCAATGTCTGAGATCGGGCAATTCCTTGTGGTGGGGCCACGCCGCCCTCCCCCCCCTCTGGCGTGAGCCCTACCACGAGGCCCGGACGCGCCGCCGCCGACGGTACGGTGATCGCCGGTGACGACGGCACCCGGCAACCTCGATCGCTTCAGCGGGTTCTCGGGCCTCTACGACGCCGTCCGGCCGGAGCCGCCCCGTGCCCTCGCCGGGCTGCTGGCCGGCTATGCCGGGTCCGCCCGCCCGAGCGTGGTGGATCTCGGGAGCGGCACCGGGCTCTCGTCCCGCTGGGCGTCGACCTGGGCCGGCTCGGTGACCGGGGTGGAGCCCAACGACGACATGCGGGCGGTGGCCGAGCGCCGCCCGGCCCCCGGCGTCACCTACCGCCCCGGGCTGTCGCAGCGCACCGGGCTCCCGAGGGCCTCGGCCGACGTCGTCCTCGTGGTCCAGGCCATGCACTGGATGGACCCGGTCCCGACCCTGGCCGAGGTGCGCCGGATCCTGCGGCCGGGGGGAGTGGTCGCCGTGGTCGACGCCGACTGGCCGCCGGTGGCCGGGTGCGCCCGGGCCGAGCGGGCCTGGCTGGACCTGGACCGCAGGTTCCGGGTCTTCGAGGATCGCATGGCCGCCGGCCAGGAGGGGGCCGAGCTCCGCCGCCCGGTCGGCGAGGAGCCGCTCGGTCGCGGCACCATGGACCTGGCCGACGGGCACGGCGACCGGCACCGGGCCGGCGGCGTGCGGTCGTGGTCGAAGAGCGGCCATCTCGGGCGGCTGGCGTCGAGCGGGCATTTCGCCTTCACCCGGGAGGTGGTCTTCCACCAGGCGATCGACGGCGGTGCCGAGCGCTTCGTGGCCCTCATGCGGAGCCAGGGCACCTACCAGCAGCTCTCCCGGGCCGGGCTGTCCGACCGGGACCTGGGGATGGAGCGTTTCCAGCTGGAGGTCGGCGCCGGGTGGGAGGGGGCGCCGGTCCCCCTACGCCTGGCCATCTCGTGGCGGGCCCGGCTGGGGGTGACGGCCCGGGCCTGACGGCGGAGGCGGCGCCCGGCTACGGGCGCCCGGGGCCCGAGGGGACCACGGCCGCCGTGGCCACGTCGGTCGGGTACCGCCGGGCGGCGGCGAAGAGGAAGACGGCGCTGGCCGAGAGGGGCACCAGCATCACCACGAACGTCCACCGCAGCCCGGACGAGCCACCGCCGAACACGTAGTCAGAGACGGCGCCGAAGACCAGTGGGGCCAGCGCCTGGGCGCCGGTGCGGACGAAGGTGCGGACGCCCTCGGCCCGACCCCACAGCCACGACGGCATGATGTCGAGGCGGGCGGCGTCGATCGGAGCGTTCTGGGCCGAGAGGGCCACCCCGGCGAGCACGATGTAGGGCAGGGCCCCCAGCGCGCTGTGGGTGGAGAGCGCCGGGATGAGGAACAGCACCGTCGCCGCCGCCGCCACCGCCGCCACCAGGACCCGGCCCCGCAGGTGGCGTCGCCGTAGCAGCGAGTCGCCCAGGGGGCCGGCCACCAGGACCCCGACCACGGCGCCGGCGCCCACCACGATGAGGAGCAGGTTGGCCAGCACCTGGTCGACGTGGTACTGCCCCCGCACGAACTGGACGCCGAAGGTCTCCACCCCGGCCAGGAAGTAGTAGGCGCAGGCCCCCGAGACGATGAGGATGACATTGGTCCGGACCGAGAGCACGTAGCGCACGGCCGGCATGAAGGCCAGGGGCGGCCGGGCCCGGGCCACCAGGCGGGGGTCGGGCCGCACCCCCTGCTCGAGCGCCAGCCGCTGGGCATCGGTCCGCCCGGCGCCGCCGGCGTCACCGGCTCCGGCGGCGTCACCGTCGTGCGATTGCTCGGCGGCCCGGCGCGCCGCCTCCCACGGAGGGGTGCCGGGGTCGGGAGCCAGGGCGCCCTGCCCGCCGCGGACCGGCTCGGGGAGGCGGAGGACGGCCCAGGCGATGGCGAAGGCGGGCACGGCCAGGATGACGAATGCCGCCCGCCACGACAGGGCGGCAATGTCGCCGGTGACGGCGAAGCCGGCGCCGGCCCCGATCAGCTCACCGGTCAGGACGTAGCTGTAGATCTGCCCCCGCTCCCCCCCGGGGAACCAGTCGCCGACCAGGGACGCCACCACCGGTCCGGCGACCGCCGTCACGGCGCCCAGCGCCAGCCGGGCCAGGAGCAGCTGGCCGAAGGACCCGGCGGTGGCGCTCCAGATCATGGCGATGCCCCACAGCCCGGCCGCTCCTCCGAGCAGTGCCGTGCGGCGGACCCGGTCGGCCAGCACGCCGAAGGGCAGGGCGAAGACGGCGCCGACGACGGCAGTCACGGCCACCAGCAACCCGATGTCGGTGTTGGAGATGTGCAGGGCGTGGCGGAGCTGGATGGACGCCGCTCCCACCGTGGCCGTGTCGGCGCTCGACAGCCCGAGCACGCAGGCCAGGACCACGATGACCCGGGCCCTGGTGGCCCCGCCCAGGACCGGGACCAGGCGCCGCTGCACCGACCGTGGCCAGCGGCGGGCGGCCCGGCCGACCGGGGCGATGAGGCGTCGCCGTCCCTCCCTCTTGGCCACGTCCCCATCCTCGCCCATCGGGTCGCCGGGATGGAGCCGCCGGCCCCGCGGTCGGGGCGCCGTGTCAGCCCAGCCGGCGCTCCAGCTCGTCGACGGCGGCCGACAGCTCGGCTGGGAGGTGACCGTCGAACTTGGCGAAGTGCTGGCGGATGAGGGGCACCTCGGCCCGCCACTCGTCGGGGTCGACCGCCAGCAGGTCGTCGAGGTCCTCCTTGGAGACGTCGATGCCTTCCAGGTCGATGGCCCCGGGGGCCGGGATCCATCCGATCGGCGTCTCGGTGGCGTCGCCCCGTCCGGCCGCCCGCTCGAACACCCACTCGAGCACCCGGGAGTTCTCGCCGTAGCCGGGCCACAGCCAAGAGCCGTCGCTGCCCTTGCGGAACCAGTTCACGTAGAAGATCTTGGGCAGGGCGCCGGGGTCGGGGGCTTCCGCGCCGATCCGCAGCCAGTGGGCGAAGTAGTCCCCCATGTGATAGCCGCAGAACGGCAGCATGGCGAAGGGGTCGCGCCGCAGGTTCCCGACCTTGCCGGCGGCGGCAGCAGTCGTCTCCGAGGCCATCGTCGACCCGAGGAACACCCCGTGCGTCCAGTCGAAGGACTGGTACACGAGCGGGACCACCGAGGCCCGACGGCCACCGAAGAGGATGGCCGAGATGGGCACGCCGGCCGGGTCCTCCCACTCGGGGGCGATGGCCGGGTCCTGGGCGGCGGGGGCGGTGAACCGGGCGTTGGGGTGGGAAGCCTTGGTGCCCTTGGCCGGGGTCCAGTCCTCACCGAGCCAGTCGGTCAGGTGGGCCGGGGGCTCGTCGGTCATCCCCTCCCACCACACGTCGCCGTCGTCGGTGAGGGCGGTGTTGGTGAAGATGCTATTGGCCTCGACCGAGAACATGGCGTTCGGGTTGGTGTGGGAGCTCGTCCCCGGGGCGACGCCGAAGAAGCCGGCTTCCGGGTTGATGGCGCGCAGGTGGCCGTCGGGCCCGAACTTCATCCAGCAGATGTCGTCGCCGACCGTCTCCACCTTCCAGCCCGGGAGGGTGGGGATGAGCATGGCCAGGTTGGTCTTGCCGCAGGCCGAGGGGAAGGCACCGGTCACGTACCGCGTCTCGCCGTCGGGAGAGGTGAGCTTCAAGATGAGCATGTGCTCGGCCAGCCAGCCGTCGTCGCGGGCCATCACCGAGGCGATCCGCAGGGCCAGGCACTTCTTGCCGAGCAGCGCGTTCCCGCCGTAGCCGGAGCCGTACGACCAGATCTCGCGGTCCTCGGGGAAGTGGACGATGTACTTGTTGTCGGCGTCGCACGGCCACGGCACGTCGTCCTGGCCGGTCTCGAGCGGGGCTCCCACCGAGTGGAGGCACGGGACGAACTCGCCGTCGTGGCCGAGGACGTCGAGGACGGCGGCGCCCATCCGCGTCATGATCCGCATGGAGACGGCCACGTAGGGCGAGTCGGTGATCTCGACTCCGACGTGGGAGATGTCCGAGCCCAGCGGCCCCATCGAGAACGGGACCACGTACATGGTGCGCCCCTTCATCGACCCCCGGAACAGGTCGGTCAGGGTCTGGCGCATCTCGGCCGGGTCCCGCCAGTTGTTGGTGGGGCCGGCGCCCTCCTCGGTGGCCGAGCAGATGAAGGTGCGGTCCTCGACCCGGGCCGTGTCGGCCGGATCGGAATGGGCCCAGTAGCTGTGCGGGCGCTTGGCATCGGCCAGGCGGGTGAAGGTCCCCTGGTCGACGAGGAGCTGGCAGAGCCGGTCGTACTCGTCGGCCGAGCCGTCGCACCACTCGACGGTGTCGGGGGTGGTGAGGGCGGTGACCTCCTCCACCCAGGAGATCAGCTTCGTGTTCTTCGTGGGGACCATGGTCGGTCGCATCCTCCTCGATCTCGGTCTGGTCGGTCTGGTCGGTCTGTTCGGTCTGTTCGGTCTGGTCGGCCGTCGTGGCTCGGGGGGCCGAGCGCCTGCCGGTCGCCCGGCGAAGCGGCATCACGCCAGCTCGAGGCGCCGGTGCGCCGGCGCTCCTCTCGACTGCCATGCGCCATGCACCCGACGGCGTGCTGTTGTTGCTGTCAATGGTAGGCATGAAGCCGTGGCCTCCCCAAAACCCGGCCTTCCTACCGGCGGTGCTCCCAAGGTCCGGGGGGTCGGTTCGGGCGGGGCAGCCGGCTCTGACCAGGGGGTGGCCGCCGCTGACCCTACCGGTCCCGATCGCATTGCTCCGGCGGTTGCTACCCCCGGGGACGAGGAGGCCGTCCTGGCCAGGATCGGCCTGGCCATGGCCCAGGCGTCGGGCAGCCCGCCGCCGGGCAGCATCTGGATCGGCGACGACGCGGCGGTGGTGCGGGCGCCGGCCGGAATGCTGGCCTTCGCCACCGACGCCGTCGTGGCCGGGATCCACGCCGATCTCTCCCTCGTCGGCCTGGACGACCTCGGCTGGAAGGCGATGGCGGCCACCCTGAGCGATCTCGGCGCCATGGGTGCCCGGCCGCTCCATGCGCTGGTGACCGCCTGCCTGCCGCCCGGGACCGACGCCGACCTCCTGACGGCCGGGATCGCCGCCGCCTCGGCACACTGGTCATGCCCGGTGGTGGGTGGCGACCTCACTGGCGCCGACCAGGTGATGGTGTCGGTGGCGGCGACCGGGACCTTTGACGAGGTCGCCGGTGGCGGTGGCGGTGCCGGTGGCGGTCGCGGGGCCGGCGCCGGTGCCGGTCGCGGTGCTGGTCGCGGTGCCGGTGCCGGGAACGGTTCTCGGGGGCCGGCGGTGACCCGCTCCGGAGCCTCCCCGGGTGACCGGCTGCTCGTCACCGGCCCGCTCGGGAGCTCGGCCGCCGGCCTTCGCCTCCTCCGGAGAGCGGCTGCCGGAGCCGATGCTGGTGCCGGGCCGGGCAGTCGTGGTCCCGGTGGGGGTGGTCCCGGTGGGGGTGGTCCCGGTGGGGGTGGTATCGACCTGGTGAGTGCGCCGGCGATGGCATTGATGGCCGCCCACCGGCGCCCGCTGGCCCGCCTCGACGAGGGTGTCGTGGCCCGCCTCGCCGGTGCCACCGCCATGATCGACGTCTCCGACGGGCTGTCGATCGATCTCCACCGCCTGGCCGACGCCTCGTCGGTCGGGTTCCGCCTCGACCGGGTGCCGGTGGCCGAGGGGGCGACCGACGACGAGGCCCTTGCCGGCGGGGAGGACTACGAGCTCGTCATCGCCATCGCCGACGTCGTTCGGCTGCAGCGTGCCCTGGCGGCCGCCGGCCTGCGCCCGGGCATCGTCGTCGGCGCCTGCACCGCCGACCCGGCGGAGCGCCTCTTGGCGGGGCGACCGCTGGCCCGCCGCGGGTGGGTGCACCAGCTCGGGTGAGCCGGTCCGGGCACGGTGCCGTGACCGGTCACACGTCGGTCAGGCGCCAGCGCAACGAGACCGGGGGGATCCCGGCGGAGGCCACCAGCGGCACGTGCTGGTGGAACGCGCCCACCGTGACGAGCGCTGTCCCGATTCGTTCGCCGGACGTCACCGATCCGGCGAGGTGGCGGGGAAGGTCCACCTTGACGCTTGCCGCCTCACCGGCCAGGCCGAGCACCGTGACCGACGTCGTTGCCCGCAGGGACACCGGAGAGCTCCACGGGGCCTCGATCGTGGCCAGGACCTGGCCCGATCGGACGACCTGTCCACGCTCGAGCGAGCGGTCGATCGTCGGGAGCAAGGTGGTCGTGGCGTCGAATGCCGCTTGCAGTGCGCTCGGCTGGGTCGGCGTCGCCGTCTGATGGAGGATGGCGCCGACCACGGTGACGGTGGCGGTCCCGACCGTGGTGGTGGCGGCGAAGACGAAGCAGCCGCCGGCGTGGCCCGTGTACCCGGTCTTCACGCCGAGGATGTGGTCGGTGCCGAGCAGGGCGTCCACGTTGTACTGGATCCCGGCCACCGGCAGTGTGACCTGGGGCATGGCGACGATGACCCGGAAGACCGGGAGGGACATGGCCGCCATGGTCAGGCGGACCTGGTCGGCGGCGGTGCTGGCCGAGCCCGGTTGCACTCCGCTGACGTCGGCGTAGTGGGTGTTGGCCAGCCCCAGCGTCGTGGCCTCGTCGTTCATCTTGGCGACGAACGCCGGCACGCTCCCGGCGTCCCAGGCGGCGAGCAGGGCGGCCATGTTGTCTCCGGACGGGATGAGGAGGGCTTCGAGCGCCTGCCGCTCGGTCAGCTGCTCCCCGGCCTGGACCGCCACCACCGAATCTGTCGCCGCCTTGTCGGCCTCGTAGCTGGTGACGTCGGCCGCGGTGACCGGGATCTCCGGTCCGTCCTGGCCTGTTGCCAGCGGGTGGTCGTGCAGCAGGATGTAGGCGGTCATGATCTTGGTGACGCTGCCCAGCGGGGTCGGCGCCGTGGCGCCGTGGCTGGCCAGGACACCGTCGCCCACCACCCCGAAGGCCGCCTCACCCTGGGACGGCCAGCCGAGCGCCGGCGCCGAGCCGCTCAACCCGTCGTGCACCGGTACCGCCGCCGCGCTGACCGGGGGGACCGGGCGTGCCACCTGCACCACCACATAGGCGATGGCGGCGAGGACGACCAGCGCGACGGCGACGAGAGCGCGGCTCATGGGTCGGACATGTTGTCATCGGGGCCCGCCGGCGCGGGACCGCCCGGTCGGGCCCCTGGTCACCGGCTCGTTGCCGCCGGTGGAGCCTCCGGGCGCACGGAGGTGGCAGGAGGGTCGGCCGGCGCGGCGGACGCCGGCGCGGCGTGCGGCGGACGCCGGCGCGGGGCGCGGAGGTCAGGCGCGGACGCCGGTGCGGCGCGGCGGCTTTTGCACCTTGCCGGCCCGGATGCACGACGTGCAGGCGTGGAGGCGCCGCGGACTGCCGTCGACCAGCGCCCGCACCCGCTGCACGTTGGGGTTCCAGCGTCGCTTGGTCCGCCGGTGGGAGTGGCTGAGGCTCATGCCGAACGACGGCTTCTTCCCGCAGATCTCGCAGACCGATGCCATGTGCCTTCGCCTCCTGTCGATGGGCCAGTCGCTGGGCCTCGTGCCGGCAGCATCCGGCAGCCGGCGCCCGGCGGAAGCCGGATGGCCCGTGGGGGGACGCCCCCGCCCGCTCCGATCACCCGGAAATGGCGGCCGCGCCAGCGGGCCGCCAGGAACGGGGCGAAGATTAGCATCACGCCTCATGGGCTCGGGAAAGGCACTGGGCGCGGCTGACCTGCGGGCCGCCATGACCGCCTTCCGGGACGCCCTTCGCAGCCACCAGCAGGTGCTCAACCGCCTCAACGTGTACCCGGTGCCCGATGGCGACACCGGAACCAACATGGCGCTCACCCTCGAATCGGTCGTCCAGGAGCTCGACGCCCTCGATGGCGCCGCCGGCATGGCCGGCGTGTGCCGGGCCATGGCGCACGGCTCGCTCATGGGTGCCCGGGGGAACTCGGGGGTCATCCTCTCCCAGTTGCTCCGGGGGGTTGCCGAAGGGATCGGGGTGCTCGACGAGGCGGGGCCAGTCGAACTGGCAGCGGCACTGGTGACGGCGAGCGACCTGGCCCACAAGGCGGTCGTCCGTCCTGTCGAGGGGACCATCCTCACGGTGGCCCGGGCCGCCGGGGAGGGGGCGACCGCCGGATGCGACGCCGGTGGCGAGGTGCTCCCGGTGGTCGAGCAGGCCCGGGCGGCGGCGGCCGACGCCCTGGCGCAGACGCCGACCATGCTCGAGGCACTGGCCCGCGCCGGTGTGGTCGACGCCGGTGGCGCCGGCTACCTCCTGCTCTTCGACGCGCTCCTGTCCGTTCTCGACGGCCGCCCCCTTCCAGCGCCGGCGGTCGACGGCCCCGGTCCGGCGAACGGAACGGGTCGGGCACGCCGAGCCGGGGTGCCGGCAGCGGGAGCCGGCGAGGAGACCGGACTGCGTTATGAGGTGATGTACCTGCTGGACGCGCCGGAGGACACCATCCCCGCCTTCAGGGCGGTATGGGCCGGCATCGGCGACTCGATCGTCGTGGTGGGGGGGGAAGGGACGTGGAACTGCCATATCCACACCGACGACATCGGCGCTGCCGTCGAGGCGGCTCTCGACGCCGGCCGGCCCCGCCAGATCCGGGTGACCGACCTGGCCGAGCAGGTTGAGGAGGAGCGATGGGTCCGCGACGGCAGCACCGACGATCGTGACAGCCCCGATGCCCTCCTGCCCTCTCCGGTAACGGCTGTCGTGGCGGTGGTCGTCGGCGACGGGGTGGGTCGTATCCTGCGGTCGCTCGGCGTGCTGGGCCTGGTCCCCGGCGGGCAGTCCATGAACCCCTCCACCGAGGAATTGCTGGGTGCCGTGGAGGCGGTCGGCTCGGACCAGGTCATCCTGCTGCCGAACAACCTCAACGTGCAGGCGGTGGCCGACCGAGTCGACGGGCTCACCGCCAAGACGGTCAGGGTGGTGGCGACCGGCAGCATCGTGGAAGGGTTTGCCGCCCTCATGGCCTACGACCCGGCAGCCGGGGCGGACGAGAACGCGGCGGCCATGACGGCGTCGGCCTCACGGGTCTTGGCGGCGGAGGTTACCCGTGCCGTGCGTGACGCCGAGACCGAGATCGGCCCCGTCCGCAAGGGCGACTGGATCGGTCTCGATCGCCACGGCGTGGTCGCCGCCGCCGACACGGTGGCCGGTGCCACCCTCCGGCTCCTCGAGGCGCGGGTGGGATCCGACCACGAGCTGGTCACCGTGATCGAGGGCGAGGGCTCTACGCCAGCCGATACCCGCCGCGTCACCGAATGGCTGCACGAGGAGCACCCGGACATGACCATCGAGGTGCACCACGGCGGTCAGCCGTTGTACCCGTACCTTCTCAGCATCGAGTGACGCCCCCGGCAGGCGACCCTTCCCGGCCGGTCGGCAGTGAGGGAGCCGGCCCGCCGCCGGCTCGGGGCCGGACGCTCCGGGAGCTGGCCGCCATCCCTGTCACCCGGCTCCACGGCCTCGGCGAGAAGAAGGCATCGGCGCTGGCCGAGTGGGGGGTCAGGTCGGTCTTCGACCTCCTCACCACCTATCCCCACCGCTACATCGATCGCAGCCGGCAAGCCGACCTGGCCGACCTGGCCGTCGGTGACCAGGCAGTGGTGCTGGCGGCGGTCGAACAGGTAAGCGCCCGCCGGACCCGGCAAGGCCGCTCCCTGGTCGAGCTGGCCGTGGACGACGGCACCGGCCGCATGAAGGTGGTGTTCTTCAATCAGCCGTGGCGGTCCCGGCAGTTGGTGGTCGGAACCGAGGCGTTGTTCTTCGGGAAGCTCGACACGTTCCGGGGCGGCCGACAGATGGCGAACCCCGTGGTCGACGTCGTCCAGGGGCCCGTCGCCGAGGCCGACCGGGGAACGGGCAACGGCGACCGTGACGGGCGTGCCGCCGACCTCCGTCGCACGCTCCGCGTCATCCCCGTGTACCCGGCCTCGGCCAAGGTCGGGCTGAGCAGTTGGGAGATCGGGAGATGGGTAGACGAGGCAATCCGGCGGACCGGGGATCTGGCCGATCCCCTGCCGGACGAGTGGCGCCAACAGCTTGGTCTCGTGCCCAGGTCCGACGCGCTGCGCCGGGTGCACCTGCCTGATTCGGCCGGTGACGAGGGTGCCGGGCGCCGGCGCCTGGCCTTCGACGAGCTGTTCCGTCTCCAGCTTTCCCTGATGCTCCGCCGGCGAGCGCTCGAAAAGGGCGCTCGCGCCATCCGCCATCGCGTATCGCCCCGCGACGTGGTGGCGCACGGGGGGAGCACGCTGGTGCGCCGCTTCTTGACGGGACTTCCCTTTTCCCTCACCACGGCTCAGCGCAGGGCCCTGGCCGCGATCTTCGCCGAGATGGCCGGGCCCCTTCCGATGCACCGGCTGCTCCAGGGCGACGTCGGCTCGGGGAAGACGGTGGTGGCGGTCGCCGCCCTCCTGGCCGGGGTGCAGGGAGGGCATCAGGGGGCGCTGATGGCGCCCACCGAGGTGCTGGCCGAGCAGCACCACATGGCCGTCCAGGCCATGGTGCACGGCCTCACCGTCGTCGACCCGACACGCCTCGAGGGAACGAGACCGGTCTCGGTGGCGCTGCTCACCAACCGGACGGCGGCGGCCGGTCGGGCACGCCTCCACGATGGGCTGCGCTCCGGCGCAGTGGACGTGGTCATCGGGACTCACGCGTTGCTCACCGGTGACGTGCAGTTCCGGTCGTTGGGGATAGCGGTGATCGACGAGCAGCACCGGTTCGGCGTCGAGCAACGGGCGGCCCTGCGCGAGAAGGGGCGGTCGTCGGTGGTGGCGACCGAGAGGGCCGGCCGACCGGGCACCGGTGCAGGTGCCGGTGCGGGCACCGATGCAGGAACCGATGCAGGTGCCGATGCAGGCACCCACGCGGACGCCGACGTGGGCGCCGACGTGGGTGCCGATCCCGATCTCCTGGTGATGACGGCCACGCCGATCCCACGGACTGCCGCCATGGTCCTTTTCGGCGACCTCGACGCGGTGGTGCTCGACGAGCTTCCGCCGGGTCGCATCCCGGTGCAGACCCACTGGGCGCGCTCGGGAGAGCAGGAGGTCGCCGCCTGGTCCCGGGTGCGAGACGAAGCGGCGGCCGGAAACCGGGCGTACGTCGTGTGCCCCCTGGTAGATGGCTCCGAGCGCGTCCAGGCCCGCTCGGCCACCGAGGAGCTCCAACGCCTGGAGGGTGGTGTGCTCGCCGACTTGAGATTGGGTCTGCTGCACGGACAGATGCCGGCGGCCGAGAAGGAACGGGTGATGGAGGAGTTCCGCTCGGGCAAGGTGCAGGTGCTGGTGGCGACCACGGTGGTGGAAGTCGGCCTCGACGTGCCGGAAGCGACCGTGATGGTCGTCGAGGATGCCGACCGCTTCGGCGTGGCCCAGCTTCACCAGCTCCGGGGCCGGGTGGGAAGGAGCCAACGGCCGAGCTGGTGCTTCCTGCTCGCCGCCGGGACGACCCAGGACTCGGTCAGGCGACTGGAGGCGTTGCAGGCCGAGAGCGACGGCTTTGCCCTGGCGGAAGTGGACCTGGCGATGAGGGGGGAGGGCACGATCCTCGGGGTCCGCCAGAAGGGTCGGAGCGATCTGAAGCTGGCCAGATTGCAGGAAGACGCCGACTTGCTCGACGACGCCCATCGCATCGCCGAGTCGATCACCGAGGGCGACCCCACCCTGGCCGCGCACCCGGGACTGGCCGACGAGGTCCGGCTCTTCCTCGACCCCGAGGAGGAGGCGTTCCTCTTCAAGAGCTGATCCGGTCACCGGCGCTGATCCGGTCACCGGCGCTGATCCGGTCACCGGCCGGCCCAGGCTGGCGGGTCAGTCGCCGAGCACCGCAAGGTCGCCCGTCCGCACCGGGCCCGGCGCTTCGACCTCCGCGTACACACCGAGACAAAGGTCGACCTCCCGCTTGAGCACGGACAGCAACGACGGGAGGAGGGGCAGGTCGCGCTGGGCCTGGGCGGCCATGACGCAGCGCGCCGTCGGCTTCGTCATGCGCAGCCGCGCCCCGCCGATGGTCAGGATGCTGCCCAGCCAGGCCTGCTCGACGGGGCTGGAGCCCTCGGCGTCGACGACCACATTGGGTCGGAAGCGGGCCGGGTGGCCGTCATAGCCGGGGCGCAGGGCCGCCACCCATCGCAGGGTGGCGGAGGTGACCAGGTGGACTGCCGCGTCGTCCTTGTGCTGCACCTGGGCCTCGGCGCGGAGCTCCACCGGCTCTCCTACCACGGCCGACAGCGCAGGGGCGAGGCGCGGATCGTCCACCTGGAATTCAGATCCGTCGGCCAGCCGGACGGTGGTGATCCCGTTGAGCCGGGCCGAGGAGATCTCGAGCAGCCCGGGCATCTTCCGGAAACGCCGGGTCGTCTTGCCGCTGCCGATCTTCCCGTCGTGGCCGTAGACGGCGTAGGTGCGGTCCCCGTCGACGCCGCCCGGGGTGAGCGAGACCTCGCCCACCCAGTCGCCGGCCAGGGACTTCACCGGGTATCGGGCCAGGGCCTGCACCCGGCCCACGACGCGTCCAGCCACCGCTGCATCATGCCTGCCGGGGCGATCCCCCGACCGGCATCCGTCCCGGAGCCGACGCCGGCCGGTCGAGGACTGCCGGTCCCGGTTCCGGTCGGGACGCATCGAGAGGCGAGCAGCCGAGCCGTTGACCGCCGGGCACCCGGGCGGCGGTACGGTAGGCAGCGTGCGCGTGATCGCCGGCTCGAGCCGGGGACGGCGGTTTCCCGCCCGCCTCCCGACCGGCGTGCGGCCTACCTCCGACCGGGTTCGCGAGGCCATCTTCGACATCCTGGGCTCGATGGGGGTCGTCCCCGGTGCCTCCGTGCTCGACTTGTTCTGCGGCAGCGGTGCCCTGGGGGCCGAGGCGCTGTCCCGGGGAGCCGCCTCGGCGACCTTCGTCGACCAGGCGGCGGATGCCCTTGACGCCGTGCGGACGAACCTGGTCGGAACCGGGTTGGGCGACCGGCCGACGACCGTCGTCCGGGCGGAACTTCCCGGCTGGCTGGCCCGGGCTCCGGAGGTTGACCTGGCCCTTTGCGATCCGCCCTACGCCTTCACCGGATGGCCGGAGCTGCTGGGTGCGCTTCGGGCGGGGGTCGCCGTGCTGGAGTCGGCGGCCGAGGTCGACGTACCGCCGTGCTGGACGATCGTCCGGTCCCGCCGGTACGGCGGTACGCTCGTGACCGTGGTGACCGCGACGCCGCACCCTCCCGAGCCGGCTCACCGGTCCGCACCGCCGCCCGCCGTGCCGGCTGCCGCCCCGTGACCGTCGCGCTCTTCCCCGGATCGTTCGACCCCTTCCACAACGGCCACCTGGAGGTGGTGGAGCGGGCAGCCAAGCTCTTCGACGAGGTGGTGGTGGCGGCCGTTCGCAACCCGCAGAAGAGCGAGCCTCTGTTCTCCATCGCCGAGCGCTCGGCCATGCTCGAGGAGTGCCTGGGCCACCTCGACCGGGTGCGCATCGTCGGCGTCACCACCCTGGTCGTCAACGTGGCCCGGGAAGTCGGAGCCACGGCGATCGTCAAGGGCCTCCGGGCTGTCTCGGACTTCGAGAACGAGCTCCAGATGGCCCAGATGAACCGCCAGCTCTCGGGAGTGGAGACCATCTTCATCCCGACCAGCTCGGCCCATTCGTTCATCGCGTCTCGTCTCCTCCGCGAGGTGGCGCGGTTCGGAGGCGACGTTTCCGCGTTCGTGCCGAAGGCGGCAGCGCTGCGCCTGGAGGAGAAGTTCGGCGCTGGCGCCGGTGCCGGTGCCGAAGAGGACGGCGGCGACGACGGCGGCGACGGGCCACCGGGGGGGCCGGGAGACGAGATCGGCGGCGACGGGCCACCGGGGGGGCCGGCGGGGTGATGACCGACCCCTTCGAGACGCTTTCCGGTGACGGCGGCGCGCCGGCGCCGGAGACGGGGACGGCCGAGGACGACGACGCCACGACCCTGCTGCAGCGAGCGCTCGACCTGGTCGCTTCGGCCAAGGCCATGCCGCTCTCGTCCTCCGTGCTCGTCTCCCGGGACGAGCTCAGCGACCTGCTGGCGGCGGTGAGCGAGCGGCTTCCCGACGAACTGCGACAAGCTCGCTGGCTGCTCCGTGAGCGTGACGAGGTCCTGGCTGAGCGGCGGCGGGAGGCCGACGCCCTGATGGACGAGGTTCGGGCCCAGGCGGAGCACATGGTGTCGCGGGCCGAAGTCGTGCGCCAGGCTCACCAGACGGCGCAACGCATCCTGGACGAGGCCAACGAGGAGTCCCGGCGGATGCGACACGAGGCAGAGGACTACTGCGACCAGCGACTGGCGGGGATGGAGATCGTCCTGGAACGGGTCATGCGGACCGTCAAGGCCGGTCGCCAGAAGCTGCAGGCGACGACGCCGGCCGCCCGGTCCGACTCCATCCCGGTGGACGGTGCCGAGGAGGGTCGGGGCGGTGATGCGGGCTTCTTCGACCAGGACATGTCCTAGGCAGGCCGGGCAGGCCGGGCAGGCCGGGCAGGCTGCCTCGACGGAGGCGAGCCGGAAAGGAGGTACGGCGCCGTGGGCGACCCTTCCTTCGTGGTGCACGTGGCCAGGCTTCGCCGCGCCGTCGGTACCCGCTGGCACGAGGTGCGGCGGGGGCCGGTCGACCCCGAGGGGCTGATCCAGCCGCGCTCCGCTGCCGACAGTGTGGTGCCCGACGGCGGCGAGGCAACCTGCGACGTGACCATCGAGTCGTTCATCGGGGGGATCATGGTGACCGGCTCCGTCACCGCGCCGTGGCGCGGCGTGTGCCGCCGGTGCGCGGTGGGGGTGGGGGGCGAGCTGCGCATCGACGTCCGAGAGCGCTTCACCGAGCCCGGTGCCAGCTACGGCGACCCGGAGGACGACGAGGCCTATCCGATCGTCCACGACGAGCTCGATCTGGGCCCGATGGTCCGGGACGCGGTGGTGCTCGACCTGCCCATGGCGCCCTTGTGCCGGCAGGCGTGCCGGGGTCTGTGCCCAGTGTGCGGGATCGATCGCAACGGCGAGAGCTGCGTGTGCGTCGCCCCCAGGGACCCCCGGTGGGCTAACCTCGACGTGCTCCGGTCGGCCCGGTAGCGGCCGTCCGGGCGACACCCGGCCCGGTCGCCGCTCGTCATGCCTTCCGGAGCGCCCGTAGCCGGGGCCGGTGCCCCGGCCGGAGCCTCAGGCCGGCGGTCCCGGTCGGGCGCCGACAACCGGCCGCCGCAGGCCGACACCTGACTGGAGTGACCTGACGATGGCCGTCCCCAAGAAGAAGACATCGAAGGCCAAAGGACGCAGCCGCCAGGCCGCCAACTGGCGGCTCGAGCGGCCGCCCCGCAGCGTGTGCCCGCACTGCCGGGAGGCCAAGCTGCCCCACGTCGTGTGCCCGAACTGCGGGTGGTACAAGGGCCGGCAGGCGGTCGAGGTCGACTGAGTGGCCCGAAGGGCGGCACGCCCTAGCCGGCAGGCGCTGGCCGACCTGCCGGTCGCCGTCGACGCCATGGGCGGTGACAAGGCACCCGGAGAAATTGTCGCCGGGGCCCGGCGCGCCGCCGAGGAAGGCGGCATCCCGGTGGTGCTGGTCGGACCGCCCGACTTGGTGGGCGACACCGGGGGCTTGGATCTTGTCGCGTGCACCGAGGTCATCGCCATGCACGACGACCCGGCTCCGGCCGTCCGGCGAAAGAAGGACTCCTCGCTCGTGCGGGCGGCCGAACTGGTGCGCGACGGGCGGGCATCGGCCATGGTGAGCGCCGGCAATACCGGGGCGACCATGGCGTCGGCTCTGCTCCGGATGGGCCGATTGCCAGGCGTGGTGCGCCCGTGCATCGCCACTCCGCTGCCCCGCCTCGGGCAGGCTCCGGCCGTCCTGGTCGACGCCGGGGCCAACGCCGAATGCACGGTTGCCATGTTGGTTCAATTCGCCCAGATGGGCGCCGCCTACGTCACCGCCCGCCATGGCATCGCCGAGCCGGCGGTGGCACTGCTCTCCATCGGCGAGGAGTCGAGCAAGGGGACTCCCCTGGTGAAGGAGACCCACGCCGTGCTCTCGGCCGGCGTCGGGGTTCGGTTCGTCGGAAACGTCGAGGGCAGGGACCTTCTCCCTTGTCCGGCTGACGTGGTGGTCACCGACGGGTTCACCGGGAACGTCGCCCTGAAGGCGCTCGAGGGCAGCCTGCGGTTCATCGTCCAGACGCTGTTCGAGGTCTTCGGCACCGACGACGCCACCCGGGCGGCGTCGGAGGCGCTCATGCCCCATCTCTTGCCGGTCGCCGCCGACCTCGACCCGGAGAACACCGGTGGGGCCATGCTCCTCGGCGTAGACGGCGTGTGTGTCATCAGCCACGGGTCGTCCTCGGCGACCGCCGTGCTCAACGCCGTGAAGATGGCCTACGACCTGGCGTCGGGCGGCCTGGTGGAAGACCTGGCGGGGGCGGTCACCCCATGCTGAGAAGCGCCCCGCCCCGCCCCGGCGGCCACCGGTTCCGGTCGGAGCCGAGATCGGTGCCCACGGCACTAGCATCCGGGCCAGCAACCAACACGGGACGCACAGCCGCTCTTGCCGACGCCGGCGGTTGTCCGCCGCCCGACCGACCGAGCCGCAGGAGCTACCGTGCCCGCTGAGACGCACACCGACCGAGAGCCACTCGATCGCCAAGGGGTCTTCGAGCTGATCCGGGACCAGCTCGCCGACATCTTGGAGGCCGATCCGTCCACCATCACCGAGGGTTCGTCGTTCACCGAAGACCTCGATGCCGACTCCCTGGCCTTGATCGAGCTGGTGGAGGCACTGGAGGAGGACCTTGGCCAGCGAACCGCCGGCTTCCGCATCGACGACGAGGATCTCGAGGACCTCCGCACGGTGCGCGACGCCGTGGACTACGTCCTGGCCAAGCTCGACGCCGGCTGAACGTTGGTGGTGGACGTCGACCATGATGGCGTGGCCGCGCTCGGCCGGCGCCTCGGCCACGAGCCCGCCACCGTCGCGCTGCTGCACCAGGCGCTCTGCCATCGGAGCTGGTGCGCCGAGCAGGGAGGATTGCCGTCCAACGAGCGTCTCGAATTCCTCGGCGACGCCGTCTTGGGAGTGGTGGTGGCCGAGCACTGCTACCAGAAGTTCCCGGAGATGGCCGAGGGCGAGCTGGCCAAGGTGCGGGCGGCCGTGGTCAATGCCCGTGTGCTGGCCGAGATCGCCCAGCAGCTCGGCATCGGTGACGTCATCCTCCTCGGCCGGGGTGAGGAGGCGTCGGGCGGCCGGTCGAAGCCGTCGATCCTGGCCGATGCCCTGGAAGCGGTGATCGGGGCGCTGTACCTCGAGGCCGGGTGGCCGGCCGCCGAACGGCTGATCCTGGGCTTCCTCGAGGAGCGGATCTTGCGGGCCGCCGCCGAACCCGACGACTTCGACCAGAAGGGGCTCCTCCAGGAACTGGCGGTGCACCAGGGCGAGGGGGTCCCCCGGTACGTGGTCGTAGGGTCGGGCCCCGACCACGACCGGCACTTCGAGGCGGCGGTCTTCGTGAACGGGGTCCAGCGCGGGGCCGGGGCCGGCAGCACCAAGAAGGACGCCGAGCAGGAAGCAGCCCGACGGGCCCTGATGGAGCTCCGCAGTGCCTGAGCTCCCGGAGGTCGAGACCCTTCGGCAGGACCTCGGCCGGGAAGTGATGGGCCGGAAGATCAAGGCGGTGGCCGTCTCGAACGGCCGGTCGGTGCGCCGCCACCCGAGCGCCAAGCACTTTCGGGCCCTCCTGGAGGGTCGCACGATCAAGGCGGTCGGGCGGCTGGGCAAGTACCTGCTCGTCACCCTGGACAACAAGGACACCCTCGTCGTCCACCTGGGGATGAGCGGTCAGCTCCTCCGGGTGAAGAACGTGAAGGAGCTCAAGCCCAAGCACACCCACGTCGTCATCACCTTCACCCAGGGAGGTGAGCTTCGCTACGTCGACCCCCGGACCTTCGGCGAGATGTTCGTCTCGGTCCAGTCCCAGGGCGACGGGAAGGCCCCGGCACCCTCGTCCGTCTCCACCGCCTCTTCTGCCTCGAGCGCCCCGGCCCCGGCGACGCCCGGCCCCCCGGGCCCGGCCCCGGCCCCGGCCGGCACCCCGGCCGGCGTGGCGG
>JBOGGE010000026.1:0-21693 GCA_050743865.1 Acidimicrobiales bacterium | reverse complement strand
GTCTGCCGCAAGACAAGTCGCGCAAACTACGCGACTGCTGCGTGAGGAGCCGACCCGGCCCCGCACTGCTCGTTCCTTCGGGGCTCGCCTGATGAGGCACCCGTTGGCACAAGGTCCCGAGCCCGCTTGTGCCGTTGCATCCGAGGCACCGGTCGGGTGAGACGAGGGCTGCCTGTTGCTCGCCACCGGGCATCGGCTGCTTGTCCTCGGGCCGTCAGCACCTGGGCGGCGTTGACGTCGGCGTGGGCTTGGTATTGGCACCGCCGGCACGAGAACCGGGCGTGGTGCCGGTTGGCCTCCTCGGTGTGCCCACAGGTGGCGCACTCGCGTGACGAGTTGGCCGGGTTCACCTTCCAGACCCTGCGTCCAGCTTCTTCCGCCTTGACGCAGATCCAGTGGGCGAGCCGTCCCAAGGCCGCCTCGGCCAAGCTCCGGTTGAGCCCGGCCTTGGCCTTCACGTTGGTTCCTGGGGCCTCCTTGGTCCCCCTGGCTGACTTGGTCATGTTGGAGAGCTTCAGGTCCTCCAGAGCGATCACCCCGTAGCGGGCGACCACTTTGATGGCCAGGTGGCGGGCCCAGTTCTCCGAGCGGCACCGGGCCTGGTGATGGAGCTTGGCGATTGCCTTGTTGTGCCGGCGCCAAGTGGGAGAGCCGATCTGGTGGGTGGCCCGCTGGCGCTGGAGATCGGCGATCTCCCCGGCCGCTTCGGCGAGGAACTTGGGAGCCGACAGCAGGGTCCCGTCGGGCAGGGCAGCTGCCACCCGCACCCCCCGGTCAAGGCCTCCGACCTCGGTCGACACCGCCAGCATGCGGGGAGCCACTCCTCGAAGGGTGATGGTGGCCCGCCGGGCACCCGACCTCGTGTGGGTGAGGACGAGGCGGCGGGGCTCGCCGCCCCGTGCCAGGTACCGATTGAGCTGGCGGGTGGCCGACTTGGACACAGGGAGGTCGCCGACGCCCTGGATGGAGAGGGTCGGATGAGCACTCGTCTTGCCCCTGCGTCCGGCGGCGCCGGGGGTATCGGTCAGTCCCTTCAGCTTCCACCCGGAGGGCTCAGGGTAAAAGATGGTCCGGAACCGCCTCTTGGATTTGAACCGGGGGTAGCCGGGGGTCTCTTTGGCCTGGCACCGGCGAAAGAAGGCAGCGAAGGCTTCGTCGGCCAAGGTCATCGACCCCCGGATCCACTGGCTCCCGTAGGCCGTGTAGGTGGGCATGACCGGTTCGGGGCCGCTCACGAGCCCGGGGATCTCGTGGTACTCATCGATGCGGGAGATGGAGGCTTTGGCCATTCGCCAGGCATCCCGGCGGTGCTGGATCGAGGCGTTGTACACGTCACGTGCCCCCTGCTCCAAGTGGTCGAGCTTGCGCGACATCGTCCGCCCTGGGGAGAGGGCGATCGTCACCTGGCGCACGAGGCTCTCGTCGGTGCCGTCGACCACCAGGTGGGCCGAGCCCACGCGCAGTGCGTTCTTCGACGAGGCGATCATCACCAGAGACTGTGCCAGGGGGTTGTGACAAGCATCTTCGTGGTGACCTCAACGGGGGGACACGACGCTCGATCTGAACTGAGGGGAGTCCTAACCCGCCCCGTCCTGTCGCGCCCCACCCAGCCGGCGCCTCCCGGGGCCTCTCAATTGCCCAATTGCCGCCTGCGTGTTGACCGGTGGAGAGACGGGGCGTAGAGTGGTACGAAATGGTTCAAAAGGGAGCCATAGGGGGCGAAGTGGACGCGGTCGCCCGGGAAGACGGGAACGGTGCCGGCATTCGTTGGCAAGTACGAGCACTCGCTCGACGAGAAGGGGAGGGTCATCCTGCCGGCCAAGTTCCGCGCCGAGTTCGAGCGCGGCGGGTTCCTGAGCGAGCACCACGAGGGCTGCCTCGCCCTGTGGACCCCGCCCGAGTTCGACCGCCAGGTGCAGTCGATGCAGGAGCAGTCCGCCGGGGGGAGGACCAGCCGCAACAGAGCCCGGTTGTGGGCCGCCAGCTCCCACGAGGTGGAGATCGACCGGCAGGGCCGGATGGCGATCCCCGCCCACCTGCGAGAGTTCGCCTCGCTCGACGGGGACGTCCTCGTCCACGGAGCCATCGACCGCTTGGAGCTGTGGTCACCGGGCTCGTGGAGGGACCGGGTCGTTCCCGACGAGCAGTGGCTCCTGGAGGACGACGCGTAGCCCGGACCATGTGCAGCCCCTCGACCGGCACGGTGGAAGACTCTCCCTCCGCCCTCTTCCGCTCTGGTCAGTCGGCCTCGCTTGTCGAGGGGCTGCGGATGGCCCAGGCGTTCGTACACGAGCCGGTAATGGTCGACGAGGTGGTGGCCCTGCTGGGCCCGGTCCCGCCCGGCCTTGCCGTCGACGCCACTGTCGGCGGCGGCGGCCACGCCGCCGCCGTCCTGGACGCGCGTCCGGATCTTCGCCTGCTCGGGCTCGACCGGGATCCGGAGGCGGTGGCGGCGGCCTCCGAGCGGCTCGCCGCCTTCGGGGCCCGGGCGGAGGTGCGCCACGCCCGCTTCGGCGACCTGGCGCGGGAGATCGGGGGCCCGGTGTCGGCCGTGCTGATGGACCTGGGGGTCAGCTCCCATCAGCTCGACCGGCCCGAGCGCGGCTTCTCGTACCGCCGGGACGCACCCCTCGACATGCGGATGGATCCGACCTCCGGCCGCAGCGCCGGAGCCCTGGTCAACGAGGCCGACCCCGGGGAGCTGGCGGCTCTCTTCACCGCCAACGGGGAGGGGCGGCTGGCCCGCCGGATCGCCCGGGCGGTGGTGGCGGCGCGCCCGATCGTCACGACCGCAGCCCTTGCCGACGTGGTGGCCGGCGCGGTGCCCGCCCCGGCCCGTCGCAGGGGGCACCCGGCCCGCCGGGTTTTCCAGGCCCTGCGCATCGAGGTCAACGAGGAGCTGGACGAGCTGGCGGCGGCGCTGCCGGCGGCGCTGTGGACACTCGCCCCCGGCGGGCGCCTGGTGGTGATCGCCTACCACTCCGGGGAGGACCGGCTGGTGAAGTCGGCGATGTCCGAGGCGGTGAGCGGCGGATGCACCTGTCCACCCGGTCTCCCGTGCGTCTGCGGGGCCCGACCGGAGCATCGACTGGTGTTCAGGGGTGCCCGCAAGCCTTCGTCGGAAGAGTTGGCCCGGAACCACCGGGCCAAGAGCGCCAGGTTGCGGGCGGTCGAGCGAACGGCGGGCGGTCGATGAGCGCCATGGCGGCCGGCCCCCGACCGGCCCCCGGTCCGTCCCCCCGCCCGGTTCCGGGCCCGGCCCGGCGACGTGCCCCGCTCCGCGTCCTCGAGCGGGCCCCGCGGCGGATCAGGGCGTCGTTCGTCGCCGCCGCAATGGTGGTGGCCAGCCTGCTCACCGTGGTCGTCGGCCATTCCGTGCTGGCGCAGGGCCAGGTGCGGCTGGCCGCGGTGCAGGCGGAGGTGACGTCCGCCGGAGTCCAGCACCGTCAGGCGGTGCAGGCGGTCGCCACCCTTGAGACCCCCTCGAGGATCGTCGCCGACGCCACCCGGACACTGCACATGGTACCCGCAGTTCAGGTGCAGCAACTTCCCTTCGTGCCGCTGAGCACCCCGCTGCCCGTTCCCCACGTGGCGCCGTGACGATCGCCGCGCCCCCGGCCCGGCGCCAGCGCGAGCGAGAGCGCGACCGGCGCCCGGCGGCCGGCCTCAAGCGTCAGCCGGGCTCGCCGGTGCGCCGGCGCCAACCGGTGCGGCCCGTCCAGCCGGTACGGTCGGGACGAGCCCGGGGGCGCCGGGGAGCGGTGCCCCGGGTGCTGCCCGGCCGGGTACGGGCGATCCGGGTGCTGCTGGTCGTCCTGTCGGTGGTGGTCGTGGCCCGGCTGGTCCAGGTCCAGTTCCTCCATTCCGGCCGGTACCAGGAGGAGGCCAGCCAGGAGTTGATGCAGCCGGTGGCCCTGCCGGCCCTCCGCGGCGGCATCTACGACCGGGACGGGCGGGTCCTGGCCATGTCATTGCCGACCCAGATGGTGTTGGCCGACGACTTCCAGATTCGGCACCCGGCGACCGAGGCGGCCGCCCTCGCCCCGCTCGTCGGGATGGGGGCGGGGCAGCTGGTACCCCTCCTTGACCGACGGTCCGGCTACGTCCCGATCGCCCGCCACCTCTCCTCGACCCGAGCGGCCAAGGTGGCGGCGCTCGCCTTCCCCGGCATCACCCTGGTCGAAGACCCCGAACGAGTTGACCCGAACGGTGCCCTGGCGTCGCCCGTGATCGGCATGGTCAACGGCTCGGGGAAGGGCGCCGGGGGGCTCGAGTACCAGTACGACCACCACCTCGCCGGGAAGGCCGGGAGCGAGACCCTGCTGGCGTCGCCCAGCGGCGTGGCGCTCCCCGGTTCCCCGGTCGCCCGCCGCCTGCCGGCAGTCGCCGGGACCGGCCTCGAGCTCACCTTGGACGAGCCCCTGCAGTACACCGCCGAACAGGCGCTGGCCAGCGAGATCGCCGCCTCCCATGCCGTCGGCGGCGAAGTGGCAGTGATGGACGTCCGGACCGGCCAGATCCTGGCCATGGCGAACCTGGTCGCCACCCATCCGGCGCCGGCAGCCACAGGCACCCCGCTGGCGCCGGTGACCGGACCGGTGGTGATCGGGCCGACCGGCCCGGTGTCGGAGGCGCCGAGCAACCTGGCGGTGACCCAGGACTACGAGCCCGGCTCGGTCTTCAAGCTGGTCACCTTCTCGGCAGCCCTGGCCGGTCGGACGATCTCGCCGGGCACGGTCTTCACCGTTCCCGACCAGCGGGTGCTGGACGGGTCCACCTTCCACGACGCCGAGCCCCATCCCACCGAGCAGATGACGGCCACCCAGATCCTGGCCCAGTCGTCGAACATCGGTACGTCCGAGATCGCCCAGAAGATCGGCGAGACCCGGCTCCTCGACCAGGTTGCCGCCCTCGGATTCGACGGACGGGCCGGCCTCCGCTTCCCGGGCGGTTCCGACTCGCTGCTCGTCGGGCCATCCCAGTGGGCGCCCACCGACTTCGTCTCCCTGGCCATCGGGCAGGTCGACGCCGTGACCGCCCTCCAGGTGCTCGACGCCTACAACACCGTTGCCCACGGCGGCACGTTCGTCGGGCCGTCATTGGTCCGGGCGACGGTCGGGGCCGACGGGAGCGTCCGGTCGGCGGCCCGGGGGGCCCGGCACCGGGCGATGCCGGCCTCGACGGCCGCCGAGCTGACGGGGATGCTCCAGCAGGTGGTCTCGACCGGGACCGGGGCCGCCGCCGCCGTGCCCGGTTACCTGGTCGCCGGGAAGACCGGCACCGCCCAGATCCCCTCAACCGGGCAGGCCGGCTACGAGCCTGGCGCCTTCGAGGCCACCTTCGTCGGGTTCGCCCCGGCCAACCATCCGGTGCTCTCGGCCATCGTGGTGCTGGACCGCCCACAGCCCATCTACGGGGGGGCCGTGGCGGCACCAGTGTTCTCCAAGGTCATGGGCTACGCCCTGCACCGCTACGACATCCCCACCTCACCCGGCCTGTACGCCAAGCCCCAGGCCCAGGCCACGGCCACAGCGGCCCAGCTCGTCCAGGACGCGACGTGAGCCGGGTACCATCGCACGATCGCCGGAGGAGCCGGAGGGCGGAGCTGCCGCGCCGAGGTCTCCCCGGGCTCCGTCCGTGCGCATGAACCTCCTGCTCGACGCCATCGCCCCGGTCGCCACGACCGGCGATCCCTCCGGCGTCGAGGTGACGGGCATCGAGCACGACAGTCGGCAGGTCGGTCCCGGCGACCTGTTCTGCTGCCTGCCCGGCCGTGCCACCGACGGGCACGACCATGCCGACGAGGCAGTGGGGCGCGGGGCGGTGGGGCTCGTGTGCGAGCGCCCGGTCGGCAAGCTCTCGCGCCCGGTCGTCCAGGTACGCGTGGCCAGTGCCCGCCCGGCCATGGCCCGGCTGTCGAGCGCGCTGTACGGGGACCCCTGGCGTGACCTGGTCATGGTCGGGGTGACCGGCACCAACGGAAAGACGACGGTGGCCCACCTGGTCGGCGCGGTCATGGAGCACGCCGGCCGGACGGTCTCCGTCCTCGGCACCCTCTCGGGGAGGCGGACGACCCCCGAAGCGCCCGAGCTCCAGCGCACCCTGGCCGGGCTGCGCGACCGGCGCCGCCACCGTCGCCGCCCGACACCGGTGGTGGTGATGGAGGTGTCGAGCCACGCCCTGGCCCAGGGGCGCGTCGACCCCATCCGGTTCGACGTGGCCGTCTTCACCAACCTGAGCCACGACCATCTCGACTTTCACGAGACGATGGAGGGCTACTTCGGGACCAAGGCGTCCCTCTTCACGGCCGAACGCGCCGACCGGGGGGTCGTCGGCGCCTTCGACCGGTGGGGGCGACGCCTCCTCGAACAAGCTCCGATCCCGCTCGTGGCCGTCTCGGAGGACCAGCTGTCAGGGTTGCGCCTCGAGCCGGGTCGCTCGACGTTCGCCTGGCGCGGGCAGGAGGTGACGGTGGCCATGACCGGCGCCGTGAACGCGCGCAATGCCCTGCTGGCGGCCGAGACCGCTGTCGCCATGGGCATGGACCCCGCCGTGGTCGCCGCCGGGCTGGCGACGGCCCCGCCGGTCCGGGGCCGCCTCGAGGTGGTGGCCGGACCGGGCCCGTCGGGGCCGCCGTTCACGGTCCTCGTCGACTACGCCCACACCCCGGCCGCCCTGGAGGCGGTGCTGGGCGAGGCGCGCCGGCTGGCGACGACCAGCGGGGGCCGGGTGGGAGTCGTGTTCGGGTGCGGTGGGCACCGGGACCGGGCCAAGCGGCCGCTCATGGGTGCCGCCGCCACCAGGATCGCCGACTTGGCGGTGGTCACCACGGACAACCCGCGCCACGAGGATCCGGCGGCCATCATCGAGCAGGTCGTCGCCGGGGCGGTGCCGTCGGCACCCGACGCCATGGCGTCGGGGCGCCTGGCGGTAGAGCTCGACCGGGTCGAGGCCATCGGCCAGGCCCTCCGATGGGCGGGCCGTGGCGACGTCGTGGTGCTGGCCGGCAAGGGCCACGAGACCGTCCAGGAGGTCGGCGACGACCGGATCCCCCTCGACGACGCCGCCGTCGCCCGCCGCGTTCTGGCCGATCTCGGGATCCGGCCACGTCGACTGGGCGGTCGCTGACCGATGTTGGCCCTCATGTCGTCGGGCGGCATGGCCTTCTGGCTGGCCATCCTGGCCACGCCGGTGCTCATCCGCTGGCTCCGGCGCCGGCGGATCGGCCAGCACATCCGCGAGGACGGTCCCGCCTCCCACAGCGCCAAGGCCGGGACCCCGACGATGGGGGGGATGGCGATCGTCGGGGCCGTCGTCCTGGGCTACGCCGTCGGGCACCTGGGGACCGAGGTGAAGTTCGCCGCCACCGGCTACCTGGTGATCATCGCCGTCGTCTCCTTCGGCGCCATCGGGTTCCTCGACGACTGGATCAAGGTACGCAACCGCCGGAGCCTTGGCCTCAACAAGCGGGCCAAGTTCGCCGCCCAGGTGGCGGTGGCGGTCCTGGTGGCCGAGCTGGCGGTCCACTGGGCCCACACCTCGACGATGCTGTCGTTCACCCGCTCGTCGTCGCCCGGCATCGACTTCGGCCAGTGGGGCTGGGTGGCCTTCGCCGTGCTGGTGATCGTGGGCACCTCGAACGCCGTCAACCTGACCGACGGGCTCGATGGTCTGGCCGCCGGTTCGGGCACCTTCTGCTTTGCCGTGCTCGCCATCATGGGCTACTGGGTGTTCCGCCACGAGTCGATCTTCCACGTCCTGCCGGCTGGAGCGCTCGACCTGGCGCTGGCGGCGGTGGCCCTGGCCGGCGCCTGCCTCGGCTTTCTCTGGTGGAACGCGGCGCCGGCCAAGATCATGATGGGCGACACCGGGTCGTTGGCCATCGGATCAGGCCTGGCCGTGGTGGCGCTGCTCCTCAACCTCGATCTCCTGCTGCCGGTGCTCGGTGGCCTGTTCGTCCTAGAGACCATCTCGGTCATCGCCCAGGTGGTGAGCTTCCGGATCTTCGGCCGCCGGGTCTTCCGGATGGCGCCCGTGCACCACCACTTCGAGCTCCTGGGCTGGCCGGAGACCACCGTCATCACGCGCTTCTGGGTGCTCGGGGGGCTGTTCGCGGCGCTGGGGTTGGGGATCTTCTACGGCGAGTACCTGACGGTGGCGCGCTTCGCATGAGCATCCGCCTCCATGCCCCTCCGGTGGACGACCATGGGGCGACCATGGCGACCCCCACGACCGCCGGGTGGGTGGTGGCCCTCCGCCGGCTGCCGACCTCGACCGTGCTCTGCGTCCTCGTGGCCGTCCTGTGCGTGGCCGGCACCGTGATGGTCGGCTCGGCCTCCGAGATCGTGTCGATCGACACCTACGGCTCGCCCTGGGCCATCCTCGCCCGCCAGTGCCTGTGGATGGCGCTCGCCGCCGCCGCCTTCGCCGTCACCTGCCGGGTCGACTACCACCGGTGGCGCCGGGCCGGCGGTCTGCTGGCGGTGGTAACGGCCCTGCTGCTCCTGGCGGTGCTCGTCCCCGGCCTGGGAACCCACACGGCCGGGTCGAGCCGCTGGCTCGGGTTCGGGTCGTTCGACGTCCAGCCGTCCGAGCTGGCCAAGCTGGCGATGGCGGTGTTCGGGGCCGACCTGGTGGTCCGGCGCCTCGACGCCGGAAGCCCGAACCGCCGCATCGTCGGCCCGTTGCTGGCCCTGGCCGGAGCGGCCGGGGCCCTCATCCTGGCCCAACCCGACATGGGCACGGCGGTGGTGGTCGGCTGCGTGACGCTGGCCCTGCTCTTCGCCTCCGGGGTGCCGGTCCGGCCCATCGCCAGGATCCTCGTCACCTTGGCCCTCCTGGGGCTGGCGGTCGGGCTGGTCGACCCGTACCGCCGCCAGCGCCTGCTCTCGTTCCTCGACCCCGGCGCCCACAAGTCGGGGTCGGGCTACCAGGTGGTCCAGTCCCTGATCGGGATGGGCTCGGGCCACCTGTTCGGGCTGGGCCTGGGCAACGGCCGGGAGAAGTGGGGGTACCTCCCCAATGCCCACACCGACTTCATCTTCTCGGTCGTCGGCGAGGAGCTGGGACTGGTCGGCGCCGTCTGCCTCCTGGCCCTGCTGGTCCTGTTCTGCTGGTTCGGGCTGCGGGCCGCCGGTCGGGCGCCGGACCGCTACGGCGGCGTGCTCGGCGTCGCCCTGGCATCGTGGATCGCCGCCGAGACGTTCATCAACGTCGGCGCCGTGATCGGCCTGCTCCCGGTCACCGGCATCCCCCTCCCGTTCATCTCCTTCGGCGGCTCGTCGCTGGTCATCACCATGGTGGCGGCCGGGATCCTGGTGAACATCGCCCGCCACGAGGTCCCCGGCCCGGGGCGGCGGTGACGCGCTACGCGGTGGTGGCCGGTGGTGGCACCGGCGGCCACGTGCTCCTGGCCCTGGCGGTGGCGCGGGCCCTGGTGGAGCAGGGGCACGACCCGGGCTCGATCGAGCTGGTGGGCTCCCGGCGCGGCCAGGAGGGTGACCTGCTCGCCGGGGAGGGGTTCCCGCTTACCCTGCTTCCCGGCCGCGGCATCGCCCGCCGCCTGGACGCCGGGGCCCTCCTGGCCAACGCCGGCGCCGTGGTGGGCCTGGCCCGGGCGATCCGGCGGGCGGCAGCCCTGGTCGCCCGCTCCCGTCCCCGGGTGGTCGTGTCGGTCGGCGGCTACGCCAGCTTCCCGTCCGACCTGGCCGCCGTGGTGCTCAGGATCCCCCTGGTGCTGGTCAACGTCGACGCCGTCCCCGGGCTGGTCCACCGGATATTCGGGCGCTTCGCCGCGGCCAGCGCCGTCGCCTTCCCCGGCACCCCGCTCCCCCGGGCGGTGGTGACCGGCACGCCGGTGCGCGCCGAGATCGCCGGGGTCGACCGCTCGCCGGCGGCGGCCCGGCAGGCCCGCCAACGGCTCGGCTTGCCTCCCGACCGGTCTACCGTGGGCGTGGTCGGCGGTTCGCTCGGCGCCCGGCGGCTCAACGAGGCGGCGTCGGGGCTGGCCCGGGAGTGGGCGCAGCGAGCCGACCGGTCGCTGTACCACGTGACCGGGAGGGGTCGCGGCGCCGAGGTCGCCCCGCCGGTCGGGGGCGCCCTGTGCTACCGGTCGGTGGAGTTCGAGCGGCAGATGGCGCTGCTCTACCAGGCGGCCGACGTGATGGTGTGCCGGGCCGGAGCCGTCACCGTGGCCGAGCTGGCCGTGGCCGGGGTGCCCGCCGTCCTCGTCCCCCTCCCGGGGGCGCCCGGGGACCACCAGACGGCCAACGCCCGGGCGTTGGCGGACGTCGGGGCGGGGGAGCTCCTGGCCGACGGGGCCTGCGACGCCGGCGGCCTGGCTGCCCGCCTGGACCGCCTCCTGTCGGATCCCGAGCGTCTCCGGTCCATGGGCGAGGCCGCCCGGGCGCTCGGGCACGCCGACGCCGCCCGCCGGGTGGCCGAGGTGGTGATCGGCTGTGCCCGCTGAGATGGACCTCACCGTGGCCCGCCACGTCCACGTGGTGGGGATCGGGGGCGCCGGCATGAGCGCCATCGCCACGGTCCTGTCCGGGATGGGGCACCGGGTCACCGGCAGCGACCTCAAGTCGACCCCGGTCACCGACCGCCTGGTGGCGCAGGGCATCGCGGTGTCGATCGGCCACCGCCCCGAGCACGTGGCCGGGGCCGACCTGGTGACGTGCTCCCCGGCAGTCTCCGAGACCAACCCCGAGCTGGTCGAGGCGCAGCGACGCGGCATCCGCCTGGCGCGCCGGGCCGAGGTGCTGGCCGGCATCGCCGCCACCCGGCGGTGCATCGCCGTGGCCGGCACCCACGGCAAGACGACCACGGCGTCGATGCTCTCCCTGATCCTGGTCGAAGCCGGCCTGCGACCCTCGTTCCTCATCGGCGCCGATGTCAACGAGATCGGGACCAACGCCGCCTGGGACGACGGCGAGTGGTTGGTCCTCGAGGCGGACGAGAGCTACGGGACCTTCGGCTCCCTGCGCCCGGAGCTGGGCCTCGTGACCAACGTAGAGCCGGACCACCTTGACCACTACGGCACCTTCGAGGCCCTGCGAGCCGCCTTCGACCGTTTCCTGGCCGAGGCCGGTGGGGGGGTGGTGGGCGCCGACGACCCGGTCGCCGCCGCCCTGGGAGGCGCTCACGGCGCCGCCACCGTCGGGACCGACGCCGGCGCCACCTACCCGGTGACCGGGTTGACCTCGACCCGCAGCTCGGTGGCGTTCGACCTCGGCGGTCCGGGCGGGCCCCTGGGACGGATCGAGCTCCCCGTCCCCGGGGCCCACAACGCCCGCAATGCCGCCGTGGCGGCGGTCGGGGCACTGGCGGCGGGCGTCCCCTTCGAGGCCGCCGTGGCCGCCCTCGCCCGGTTCGCCGGGGTGCCCCGCCGGTTCGAATTCCGGGGCGAGCGCGGCGGCGTCACCTTCGTGGACGACTACGCCCACCTGCCGTCCGAGGTCCGGGCGACGCTGGCCGCCGCCCGGTCGGGTGGCTGGCGCCGGGTGGTGGCGGTGTTCCAGCCCCACCGTTACTCCCGGACGGCGGCGCTGGCCACCTCGTTCGCCACCGCCTTCGACGACGCCGACGCCCTGGTGGTGACCGACGTGTACGGCGCCGGTGAGCCACCGGTCCCCGGCGTCTCGGGAAAGCTGGTGGCCGACGCCGTGTCCGGGAGCCGCCCGTCCCTGGACGTCCGCTTCGTGCCGGACCGGAACCGCCTGCGAGACGTCCTGGCCGCCGAGCTGCGGCCCGGCGACCTGTGCTGCACGATGGGAGCGGGGGATCTCACCACGTTCGTCGACGAGCTGCAGGCCGCCCTCGGATGACCGACCCCGCCGCCCTCGCCGCCGTCGCCGACGCCCTCGGGGCGGGGGCCCGGCGCGGCGTCCCGCTCGGCCCGATGACGACCTACCGGGTCGGCGGGGCGGCAGCCCTCCTGGCCGAGGCGTCGACCGAGGAAGAGCTGCTCCACGTCCGCCGGGCGCTGCGCCGGGGCGGTGGACGGGTGCCGGTCCTGGTGATCGGCAAGGGATCGAACCTGCTGGTGGCCGACCGCGGGTTCGCCGGCCTGGTCCTGCGCCTGGGACGGGGGCTCGGCGCCGTCGACCTGCCGAGCCGGGGCGCCGTCCCGGACAGGCCGGTGGCCGTCCGGGCCGGTGGGGGGGCGGATCTCCCGGTGGTGGCCCGCCGGTCGGTGGGGGCCGGGCTCCGCGGGCTCGAGTGGGCGGTGGGCATCCCCGGCACCGTGGGCGGGGCCGTCCGGATGAACGCCGGGGGCCACGGCTCGGACATGGCCTCCTGCCTGGTGCGCTTCCGGTGGCTGGACGTGGCCGGCGACGGCGGGGGGCAGGACGGGCCGGGACGCCTCGACTACCGTTACCGCGGCTCCTCCCTTTCCGCCGGCGAGGTGGTGGTGTGGGCGGAACTGGCCGCTCGACCGGGGGAGCCGGCCGCCGCCCGGGAGCAGCTGCGCGAGATCGTGCGGTGGCGGCGGGAGAACCAGCCGGGCGGGAGCAACGCCGGCTCGGTCTTCGTCAACCCGCCCGGCGACTCGGCCGGCCGGCTGGTGGAGGAGGCCGGGCTCAAGGGCCTCCGGCTCGGCACGGCCCGGGTCTCCGAGAAGCACGCCAACTTCATCCAGGCCGACGACGGTGGCACGGCGGCTGACGTCGTGGCGCTGATGGATCGGGTGCGGGAGGCGGTCGCCGCCCGGTGCGGGGTGGAGCTCCGCCCCGAGGTGCGCCTGGTGGGGTTCGGGTGACGTCGGTCGGGATAGACCCCCGCATCCGCCACCGCCGGGTCGAGGTGGCCCGGCGCCGCGGCCGGCGCCGGCTCCGGGTGGTGGTCGCCGCCCTGGTGGCGGCGGTGCTGGCCGCCGGGGGCTGGACGCTGCTGCACACGGGTTTGTTCAGCGCCCGCGTGGTGACCGTGGTGGGGTCGGTGCACACTCCGGCGTCGGAGGTCGTCGCCACCGCCGGGCTGGCTGGTCACCCCCCGTTGGTCGACGTGGACGCCGGCGCCGTCGCCGACCGCCTGGCGGCGCTGCCGTGGGTGCGGCGGGCGACCGTGGACGTCCAGTGGCCGGACGGGGTGCGCGTCGTGGTGGCGGAGCGCCGGCCGGCGGCGCTCGTCGCCGCCGGCACCGGCTGGGCCGAGGTGGACCGCACCGGCCGGGTCCTGGCCGACGTGACCAGCCCGCCAGCCGGTCTGCCGCACCTGTCGGGGGGGAGCACTCCCGGCGCCGCCGGTTCGGCGCTGCCTGGTGACCGGGCCGGATTGGCGGTGGCGGCCACCCTGCCTCCGGCGTTCGCCGGGCAGGTGGCCCAGGTCGTCCAGGGCCAGGCGGGGCACGTCGAACTGCACCTGACCTCCCCGGTCACCGTCGACCTGGGCCCGGCCACCCAGCTCCACGCGAAGTACGAGGACGTGGCGGCCATCCTGGCCGGCGCCTCCCTCACCGCCGGCGACGTGGTCGACGTGGCGGTCCCCGGCGCCCCGATCGTCCGTCTCCCGGCGGGGAGCCCGCCGACCGGTGCCGCCGCGCCGATCGGTTGACCGCAATGGCGGTTCCCCCCTGGTCGAGAACCTGGGGCCTGCTTGACCGCCTCGCGGCTCCCTCGTAGGGTGTGACGAGGTCGTCGTCCCGACGCTTCGACCTCTGCCACAGGTCGAGAGTCGAAATCACGGCGAAGCGGAGCCCGTTCCCTCGCCGGTGATCCGGTGCATCCTGGTGCAGCGGATCGGCGATCGGCCGGCGATCGCCTCAAGGACCGAGGGAGTCAATGACCGTCTCCTCACAGAGCAGCTATCTCGCCGTGATCAAGGTGGTCGGGGTGGGGGGTGGCGGCGCCAACGCCGTCAACCGGATGATCGACTCCGGACTGCGCAACGTCGAGTTCATTGCGGCCAACACCGACGCGCAGGCCCTCCTGATGAGCGACGCCGACCTCAAGCTGGACATCGGGCGCCAGCTCACCCGGGGCCTCGGTGCCGGGAGCGACCCCGAGATCGGTCGCCAGGCCGCCGAGGAGCACCGCACCGAGATCGAAGAGGCGCTCCAGGGTGCCGACATGGTCTTCATCACCGCCGGCAAGGGTGGCGGCACCGGCACCGGCGCCGCCCCGGTGGTGGCCGAGGTGGCCAAGGGGCTGGGCGCCCTCACCATCGGCGTGGTGACCCGCCCGTTCACCTTCGAGGGCCGGCGGCGGGCCATGCAGGCGGAGAAGGGCATCCAGGTCCTGAAGGAGAAGGTCGACACCCTCATCGTCATCCCCAACGACCGGCTGCTCACCGTGTCGACCGAGAAGACCTCGATGGTCAACGCCTTCAAGATGGCCGACGAGGTGCTCCTGCAGGGAGTGCGTGGCATCACCGACCTCATCACCGTGCCCGGCCTCATCAACACCGACTTCGCCGACGTACGGATGGTGATGACGAACGCCGGCACCGCCATCATGGGCATCGGCAGCTCGAGTGGGGACGGTCGTGCGGTCAACGCGGCGCGGGCGGCGATCACCAGCCCGCTGCTGGAGGCCTCGATCGAGGGGGCGCGGGGCATCCTGCTCAACATCGCCAGCGGGAGCGACCTCGGACTCTTCGAGGTGAACGAGGCGGCCGAGATCATCCACTCGGTGGCCCATCCCGATGCCAACATCATCTTCGGCGCCGTGATCGACGACTCCATGACCGACGAGGTGCGGGTCACCGTAATCGCCGCCGGCTTCGAGCGCTGGGAGGAAGCCGGGCGATCCCCGGGCTCCGCTCCCGATGCGGCGCGGCGCGGTGCCCCGGGGCCAGCGGCGTCGAAGGTGCTGGCGCCGGGGGAGGTCGAGCCCGTCGACATCTTCGCCGATCCCCACGCCGAGTCCGTCGACCTGGGTGACGACGACTTCGACGTGCCCTCCTTCCTCCGCTGATCGCGTCGCCGATCCCACCGCCGATCCCTCCGCCGATCCGGGCCGAGGTACCGTCCCGGCTCCGCCGGGTGCGCCAGCGCATCGAAGAGGCCGGGGGGGACCCCGGCGCCGTCCGGATCGTGGCCGTGACGAAGGGTTTCGGAGCGGACGCCGCCACTGCCGCCCTCGATGCCGGCCTGGAGGACCTCGGCGAGAACTACGCCCAGGAGCTTCTGGCCAAGGCGCCGAACGTCGGCCGGAGAGCCGGCGGGGTGCGCCAGACCGGCAACGACGGTTGGGTCGGCCAGGCTGGCGAGGCTGGCGAGGCAGGCGAGGTTGGCGAGCCTGGCGAGGCGGGCGAGGCAGGCGAGGCTGGCGAGGCTGGCGAGGGGCGAGGGGTTCGGTGGCACTTTCTCGGGCGCGTGCAGCGCAACAAGATCCCGGCGCTGGCGCCGCTGGTCAGCTGCTGGCAGGGGGTGGCCAGGGAGGTCGAGGGGGTGGCCATCGCCCGGCATCGGCCGGGGGCGTCGGTGTTGGTCGAGGTGGCGACGACCGACCTGCCCGGCCGGAATGGCTGCTCGCCGGCCCTGGTGCCGGCCCTGGTGGCGTCCCTTGTCGGACACGGTCTCGACGTGCGCGGCCTGATGGCGGTGGCACCGGCGGGGTCGGGGCGGCTGGCGTTCCGGGCCGTGCGGGAACTGGCCGAGGAACTGGGGCTCCCCGAACGGTCGATGGGGATGAGCGACGACTTGGAGGACGCCGTCGCCGAGGGCACGACGATGGTGCGTGTGGGGCGAGCGCTGTTCGGGGATCGGGGGGGTCCGCCCGCTCCGTGACCGAAGCAGTACGCTGTCCGCGAGGAGACATGCGATGGCGACCTTCCTGAAGAAGACCATGGTCTACCTCGGTCTGCTCGACGACGAGTACGACGACTACGAGGAGTACGACGACCCGCGGAACATGCCTCCGGCACCCCCTCGCGCCGTGGCGGCACGCACCACGGTTGCCGTGGCCGAGCCGGAGGGCGTAGAGGAGCGCTCGGCGCCGTTCGGACGGATCCGCACCCTGCCCCGGGAGCTGGCGCCCAGCGGTCCTTCGGTGGGCATCCGGCCCGGGTCTCCGGTGGTGCGGCCCATGAGCCCGGGAGAAGCGGCCAGGGTGCAGGTGGTGGCGCCGACCCGGTTCGGCGACGCCAAGGACATCGCCGACTTCGTGATGGCGAACCGGCCGGTGATCGTCAACCTGCAGGTGGCTGATCCCGACTTGCAACGCAGGATGATCGACTTCTGCAGCGGCGCGACCTACGCGTTGAGCGGGAAGATGGAGAAGGTGGCCGATCGGGTCTTCCTCCTCACCCCGACCAACGTCAAGGTGTCCGACGAGGAGCGCCAGCGCCTGCAGGAGCGGGGCTACGGGCGCGCCTAGCTCGTGGCCATCATCGCCTATCTGGTCGAGGCGTACGTCGTCGTCCTGATCGTCCGGGCGCTGCTCAGCTGGGTTCCGGCCCGGCCGGGCACCGTGCTCTTCCGGGTCGTGCGGGCGATGGACATCATCACCGAGCCGGTTCTCCGCCCGATCCGGCGGGTGCTCCCGCCGATCCGTGCCGGCGGCATGGGGATCGACCTTTCGATCATCATCGTGGTCGTCGTCGCCCAGTTGATCGTGGTCCCGTTGCTGCGGAGCTGACCGACCAGGTCGGGACTCGAGCCCCGGGCGGGCACGGGAGGGCAACAGCGGGCGACGGTCTCCGGCGGGGCGGGCGACGGTCCCCGGCGGCGGTGGGGCATCCGGCCCGGCCTGGAGGGCCCGGAGTACACTGACGGGCCATGGACGATGCGCAGGCCACCCAGTCTCTCCTCGACACGCTCCGCACGGTGGAGTTCCGGCTCGGCCTGAAGGGGTACAACGTCGACGAGGTCGACGAGTACCTCGAGAAGGCGGCGGTGGAAGCCGAGTCGGTCCAGGAACAGCTCCACCAGGCCGGTGAACGCCTCCGGCAAGCTCAGACCCGGGTTGCCCAGCTCGAGGAGGAACTGCGTCAGGCCGGGGCCGAGGCTCCTGCCGCGACCGAGGCGGTTCGGGTGGAAGGACCGGACGACGACACCCTGCAGCGCACCCTGGTGCTCGCCCAGAAGTTCGTCGACCAGGCCAAGCGGGAGAGCGAGACCGAGGCTGCCGAGCTGGTGGCGAAGGCCGAGGAGCGTGCCCGGACGCTGCTCGCAGAAGCCGAGGAGCGTGCCCGCCAGATGGGCACGGAAGCCGAGCACCGCCTGCGCGAGGACGTGACCCGGCTCGAGGCGATGCGGACCCAGCTCACCGGCGACGTGGAGAAGATGGCCCGCCATCTCGAGTCTGAGCGCAACCGCCTCCGGGGCTCGCTGGCCGAGATGGTCAAGTGGCTCGACGAGAACGTCCAGCCGGCGAATGGCCTGACGTCAGTGCGGACGCGGACCGGCGACGCCGGTTCGAACGGCTCCGGTTCCGGGAGCAGCGCCGGCACCGGTACTGGGGGTGCCGCCGGCACGGGTACCGGGGGCAGCGTAGGGAATGTCGGGGGAGGCAGCGACACCGCATCCGGAGGGTCCACGGTAGGTGGCGGCGACGAACCCCGTCGCGCCGCGGCCGGCTAAGGTTGCCCGCCCGATAGCCTTCCGCTATCGTCACCCGCTCCTGCCGTGGGGAGTGCCTCGGCCGGGGAGGAGGGACGACATGCCGCCAGTCGCCAAAAAGACCGCCTCGCCGCGCCCGGCGGTATCGCCGGGTCCGAGCACTCGAGCGCGTGGCGCCACCACCAGCGCGAACCAGACGGCGGCGCGAGGCATGACCCCCGCCGGGAACCGGAGCACGGCAGCGGGGGCGGCAGCGGGGGCGGTGGTCCGAAAGCCGGCGGGAAAGGCCCCGGTCAAGACTCTGGCGAAGGCCCAGGTCAAGACTCTGGCGAAGGCCCCGGTCAAGACTCTGGCGAAGGCCCCGGTCAAGACTCTGGCGAAGGCCCCGGTCAAGACGGTGGCAAAGGCCCCGGTCAAGACGGCGGGAAAGGCCCCGGTCAAGGCTCCGCCGAAGACCGTTCGGCAGGAAGTGGTGGGGAAACCGGGCCCGGTGGGTAAGGTCGCCCGGGCAGCTGTGGCCCCGAATGGGGGGGACCGAGCGACGCCGCCGACGGCGGCGGCGGCGAGAACGACGATCAAGAAGGCGGTGAAGAGCGCGGTGTCCCCCTCGGCCAAGAAGTCAGCAGGAGCCGGCACGAAGGTCGGGCCTTACGCCGACGACGCGAAGTTCCTCGACGAGCAGCGCCACTTGCTGGTGGCCGAACGCGCCGTGCACGAGGCGCAGGCTTCCGACCTGAAGGCAGAGGCGGACTCCCTGGCCCAGGAGCGCGAGCCCGGAGATGTCCAGTTCGACGAGGAGTCCGGGGAGGGCGGCACGGTGACCGTCGACCGGGAGCGCGATCTCGCGCTCTCCGCCCAGGCGGCGGCGGCGGTGGAGGAGATCGACGACGCGCTGTCCCGGATCGACGTCGGCACCTACGGTGCGTGCGAGCGGTGCCACCAGCCGATCCCCAAGCCCCGGCTCAGGGCACTGCCGTTCGCCCGGCTCTGCGTCGCCTGCAAGAGCGGGGGACTGTCGCGGCGCTGAACCGGGGCGCCCGGTTGGCGGCCACCGCCGTGGTCGCCGGTGCCGCCGTGGCCGCCGACCAGGTCACGACGGCGGTGGCGCTGGCCGACCTCCACCATCCGGTCCACCTGGTGGGCCCGCTCGGGCTCGGCCTCCAGCTCAACTCGGGGTCGGCGTTCGGGCTGTTTGGCGGGGAGAGCGCCGCCCTCGCCGTCGTGTCGGTGATCTTGACTCTGGGGGTGTGCGTGCTGGCTTGGCGGGCGTGGAGCCTCCCGATGGCAGTGGCGGCGGGGTTGGTCCTCGGCGGGGCCCTGGGCAATTTGGCGGACCGCCTCTTCCTCGCCCGGCAGGGCAGGGTGGTGGACTTCATCACGCTGTCGCACTGGCCGACGTTCAACGTCGCCGACGCCTGCATCACTGCCGGCGCCGTGCTCGTGGCGGTGCTCTACTTCCGCGGCCCCCCGGTCGTCCGGTCCGGGCACACCCCGAAGACCCGAGGTCAGCCCGGATGAAGGTCCCCCTCTCCCTCGACGGGGTGAGGATCGACCGGGCGGTGGCCATGGTGACCGGGCTGTCCCGTTCCGCGGCCGCCGAGCTGGTGGCGGCGGGGCGGGTTCGGATCGCCGGCCGGCCGGCCGGCTCCCGGAGTGCGCCGCTCGTGGCCGGCACCGACCTGGAGATCGACGTGCCGCCCCCGGTCGAGAAGACCCTGATCGCCGACGGGTCGGTGCCCTTCGACGTCGTCCACGAGGACAGTGACGTGGTAGTCGTGGACAAGCCGCCGGGAGTGGTGGTCCATCCCGGCGCCGGCCACGACAGCGGGACCCTGGTCGCCGGGCTCCTGGCCCGCTACCCGGATCTGGCCGGGGTCGGCGATCGGCAGCGCCCGGGCATCGTCCACCGGCTTGACCGGGGGACCTCCGGGCTGCTGGTGGTGGCCCGCAATCCGGCGGCCATGCGCTCGCTCTCCGCCCAGCTCGCGGCGCGGACGGCCGGGCGGCGGTACCTGGCGCTGGTCGCCGGGCACGTCGGCGAGGACCGCGGCGCCGTCGAGGCCCCGATCGGTCGTTCGGAGCGCCATCCTGTCCGTATGGCGGTATCCGAGCGGGGACGCCCTGCCCGGACCACCTACATCGTGCTGCGCCGCCTCGACCTGCCGGTCCCTTCGACCCTTCTGGCCGTTCGTCTCGAGACGGGACGGACGCACCAGATCCGGGTGCACCTGTCGGCGATCGGACACCCCGTGTTGGGCGACGAGCGTTACGGGGGGGCGGGGACCGGATCGGTGGGCCTCGCCGCTGGCCGGCTGGCCCTCCATGCCGCCGAGCTCAGCTTCGACCACCCGACCTCTGGCCAGCGGAACCTCTGGTCGGCACCGTGTCCCGCCGACCTGACGGCCCTGATCGGCGGCGACATCCCGGCCCTGTCGTAGTGCGCGTGGGCGCCGGCGCGCCCGTCGATCGTCAGGCGGCGTGGGCGCTGGCGACGGCGTTGTCGACCGAGAGAGCGGCCAGGGCCTCCTCCTCGGCTCGCCGCACCCGCCGGACGCCGACGCCCAGGCGCTCGGCCGTGGTCTGGAGCGATGCCGGCGAGTCCCCGCCGAACCCGAAACGGAGGCGCAGGACGTCACGCTGGAGATCGGGCAGGCGGTCGATGGCGTCGCGCACCCGCTGCAGCGCCATCTCCTGGTCGACCCGGTCGGTCCAGTGGTCCGGGTCGGGGGCCACCAGCTCCCCCAACGTGGTGGACGAGTCGGCCGCCGCCGGCTGGTCGAGGCTGGCCGTGACCCGCGCCACGTCCTCCAGTGCCCGGCGCTCCTCGACCGTCGTCCCGGTCGCCGCGTCGATCTCGTCCTCGGTCGGGCGCCGTCCGAGCTGACCGGCCACCTCGTTGGTGATGGCGTCGAGGCGCTGCAGGCGCTCACCGACCTCGAGGGGGATGCGGATCGTGCGCCCGTGCTGCTGGACGGCCCGCTGGAGGGCCTGGCGGATCCACCAGGTGGCGTAGGTGGAGAAGCGGAAGCCCCGTTCCCAGTCGAACTTCTCGACTGCTCGCAGGAGCCCAAAGGTCCCTTCCTGCACGAGATCGGCCAAGTCGACACCGCGGTCCTGGTACCGGCGGGCCCAGTGGACGACCAGGCGCAAGTTGGCTGCGACCATGTGCTTGCGGGCCTCGCTGTCGCCGGCGGCGACCCGCTTGGCCAGGGCGACCTGTTGGTCGTAGTCGGGCATTGGGAAACGATCGAGGTCTCGCAGCAACAACCCGAGGCTGTCGGTGGTCGTCGTCTTGGACATGCTCATCTCTCTCGCTCGGCGTATCTGGTTAGCCTTACCCGTTCATACGGATACAACGCCCATGCCGGACGTGGCATTCCGCTGCTCAAGGGTTGCGCCGCACCGGACCCGGGTGCTGTGGTGTGACGCCGTGACGGCGACGGTATGGCTGGTCAGGCACGGGCAGACGGACTGGAGCCGGTCGGGGCGGCATACGGGGCGGAGCGATGTGCCGCTCGACGACGAGGGTCGGGCCCAGGCGGCATCGATCGGGAGCTACCTGCTCACGGCGGTGGCGCTCCCGTCGCTGGTGCTCACCAGCCCCCTCTCCCGGGCGAGCGAGACCTGCCGATTGGCCGGCATGGGTGGCCGGGCGGAATACGCCGACGACCTTCGGGAGTGGGACTACGGGGACTACGAGGGCCTCACGACGCCGGAGATCCGTGACCGGCGACCTGGTTGGGACCTGTGGACCGACGGTGTGCCCGGCGGTGAGGACGCGGCCCAGGTCGCCGGTCGGGCCGAGCGGGTGATCGAGCGCTGCAGGGAAGTGGGCGGCGAGGTGGTGTGCTTCGCCCACGGGCACCTGCTCCGGGTTCTCGCTGCCCGGTGGATCGGCCTGGCGCCGGCCGCCGGCCGGCTGCTGGCGCTCGGCGCCGGAGCGGTCAGCGTGCTCGGCTGGGAACGGGAGGTGCCGATCGTGTACCGCTGGAACCTGCCCCCGTGGCCCGCGCCGGGAGCCGCCGACCAGGGAACGACTGTTCCGGGGGCCGCCGTCCGGGCATAGCCGTCCCCGCCGCCCCTGTCGCGCCCGCCCCTGTCGCCCCCGCCGGTCCTGTCGCGCCCGCGCCCGCCGCCCCTGTCGCGCCCGCCCCTGTCGCCCCCGCCGGTCCTGTCGCGCCCGCCGC
>JBOGGE010000025.1:0-3308 GCA_050743865.1 Acidimicrobiales bacterium | reverse complement strand
CGACCCGGAACAGGTCGGCAGGGCCACCCGTGCCGATGTGGGGCTCTTGGGGAACGTCCGGGCCGGGGTGGCGGCGATGGCCGACGGGGTCCGGCGGCGGGGGATGGACGACGGGCTCCGGTCCCGGCGCCAGGAACGCGTCGACCGTCTTGCCGAGAGCCGCCGGGAGGCGAAAGCCGCCGAGATGGCAGCCGCCGCCGGCGCGTCGCCGGTGCGGATCGAGGAGCTGGCGGCAGTGCTCGGCGACGTGCTGCCCGAGGATGCCGTCGTGGTCGACGAGGGGGTGCGGTCGTCGCGCCCGCTGCTCCGCCATCTCCCCATCGGTCCGTCGCAGCGGCTCCTCCGGAGCTCTGGCGGTGCGCTCGGTTGGGGAACGCCGGCCGCGGTGGGGGCGAAGATCGGCGCCCCGGGCCGCCCGGTGGTGGCGGTTGTCGGCGACGGGAGCTTCCAGTTCTCGCTCCAGGCCCTGTGGAGCGCCGCCCAAGCCGGTGCGGCGTTGACCGTCGTGGTCCTCGACAACGGCGGCTACCTGGCGGTCAAGCGGGCCATCGAGGGCCACCTCGGCGTAGACCACGATCCGCGTGTCCACCCCGGTACCGAGATCACCGGCCTCGACCACGCCGAGATCGCCCGGGGCTACGGCGCCCGCACGGTGTCGCCGGTGGACGCCGAGAGCCTTCGCAAGGGCCTGGTCGAGGGCATCGAGGGGGACGCGGTGACCGTGGTCCACCTCCCGGTGGCCCAGGTGCGCCCGTGAGGCCCTCGGTGGAGAGCGGCACCATGTACGGCCCGGACTGGCGGGCGTCCCCGCGGGCGTACGACGTGGTGGTCGAGCGGGACGTCGCCATACCGGTCGGAGACGGCGTGGAGCTCGTAGGTGATCTCTTCCGCCCCGACACCAGTCATGCGATCCCCCTCATCGCCGGGTTCCACCCGTACAACAACGAGTTCCAGACGGCACCGATCACCCCCGAGGGCTTCAGCATCCAGCGCGGCTGGATGGAGGCCGGCGATCCGAGCTTCTTCGTACGGCGCGGCTACGCCCACGCCGTCGTCAACGTCCGGGGCACCGGGAAGTCGGGGGGCCTCTTTCAGGCCATGGGGCCCCAGGAGTCAGTGGACGTGGCCGCGGCCGTGACCCATCTCGCCGGCCAGCCCTGGTGCAGCGGTGCGGTCGGCCTGTTCGGCATCTCGTACTTCTCGTGGCTCCATCTCCAGGTGGCGATGCATCGGCCGGAGGGGCTGGCGACGGTGTTCGCCCCCTTCGGCGCCACCGACTTCTACCGGGACTTCCTTTATCACGGCGGCATCCTCTCCTACCGGTTCCTCCTCGGGTGGAAGGAGAAGCTCGACGGACTGCGGTACGAGAGCTGGTACCGCCGCCGGCACGGCGAGGAGGGGTTCCAGCGAGCAGTGGAGCAGGCGCTGGCCGACGAGGAGATCGCCGCCCTTCCGGGGTTGGTTGCCTGCCTGCGGGCGACGAGCGGCGCCGACGCGCTGGTCGGCGACGTGGTGCTGAGCCCGCTCGACGGAGAGTTCTGGGAGGAGCGTCGGCTCGACTACCGCCAGACGACGCTCCCGGCGTACCTGGGGGCGTGCTGGGGGCTTGACGGCCTCCATCTCCCCGGTGCCTTCCGCAGCTTCGAGCGGTGGGAGGGGCCGGCGCGCCTCATGATCGGGCCCGACGTGTACCTCGACCGACCGCTCTACCAGCTCCAGTACGAGGCGCTCCGGTGGTTCGACCACTTCCTCAAGGGCAATGACACCGGGATGCTCGATGAGGCGCCGGTCCAGCTGTTCGTCGGCCGCACCGGCCGGTGGAAGCACTCGACCGCCTGGCCACTTCCCGAGACGAGGTTCACGCCGTTCCACCTGCACCCCGGCGGGGTCCTCAGCGAGCGCGGGCCCGGGCCGGTGGAGACCGCCTCCACCTATGAAGACTCTCCGTTCGGGCGGGGGCAGGTGCGATTCGCCACCCCGCCGCTGGTGGAGGAGACCGAGCTGCTCGGGCCGGCCGTGCTCCAGCTCTACTGCTCCTCGACCGACGAGGAGATCCTCGTGTTCGCCTCGCTGCACGCAGTCGACGGCGACGGCGACGAGCGCGAGCTGTCACGCGCCTGGCTGCGGGGATCCCATCACCAGGTGGCGGAGGGAACGCCACCGTACGCCCCGTACCACCCCCACGACCGCCGCCAGGCGCTGGTGCCCGGCGAGGTGGCGCTCTTCGAGATCGGGTTCAGCGGGGTGAGCGTCCGGCTCCTTCCCGGAGAGCGCCTGGCCCTGCGCGTTGCCTCGGCCGACGAGGACCAGCCGCCGGCCGACCCCCTGCGGGCGACCGCCGCCGGGCACGTCGCCCGGCAGTCGGCTTCGGTGGTTACCGTCCACCACGGCCCGGCGCACCCCTCGGCGCTTGTCCTCCCGGTCACCGAGGGGAACGTCCTCGGCACCTTCCTCTCCGGCGGTGAGCTCCCGGGGAAGCTGGGACCCATACCCACCGCCAAGATCAAGCGGCTGAAGGTCGCCGGCCAGGCGGGGGAGTCGTGACCGACGATCGGGTCCACGTGGCGACGGCAGACGGCTACGCCGTGCTCACGCTCGACGATCCCGCCCGCCGCAACGCCCTGTCGGTCGAGATGGGGGACGAGCTCGTCGAGGCGATGGAGCAGCTCGAGGCCACACCACAGCTGGGGGCGATCGTGATCACGGGGACGCCGCCGGCGTTCTGTGCCGGCGCCGACCTCGCCCAGCTGGAAGGGGCCGACGAGGCAGGGCTGCGTTCGATCTACGCCGGCTTCGAGCGGATCGCCCGTTCCCGCCTCCTGACCGTGGCCGCGGTCAACGGCGCTGCCGTCGGGGCGGGACTGAACGTGACCCTGGCCTGCGACGTCCGCATTGCCGGCGAGCGTGCCAGGTTCGACACCCGCTTCCTCGCCCTGGGGCTGCATCCCGGTGGAGCGCACACCTGGATGCTGCAACGGGCGGTCTCCTACGGCACGGCGGCCGCCCTGCTCCTCGGTGGGGAGTCCGTGCCGGGACCGGACGCCGCCCGCCTCGGGCTCGCCTACCGCTGCGTGCCTGACGACCAGTTGCTCGAGGTGGCCCGTCAATTCGTCGCCGTGGCGGCATCGGCAGGCCCGGAGCTGGTGCGGCGGGTGAAGGCCAGCCTGGCTGCGGCCCGGACCGGCGACTTCGGCGCCGCTCTCGATCACGAGCTGGTGGAGCAGCTGTGGTCGGCCCGCCAGCCGCTCTTCGCCGAGCGGATCGCCGCGCTCCGCCGTCGCATCGGCTCCGGTCGCTGACCGCCGGCC
>JBOGGE010000024.1:0-2185 GCA_050743865.1 Acidimicrobiales bacterium | reverse complement strand
GCTGCGGCCCGCGGGCTAGCCGCCGCGCACGGCCGGGCCGGCGTGCTGACCGGCGGGCGGCTGACCGCCGAGGACGCCTACGCGTACGCCAAGTTCGCCCGGGTCGCGCTGGGCACTAACGACATTGACATGCGGGCCCGCCCGCACTCGGCCGAGGAAACGGAGTTCCTCGCGGCGAACGTGGCCGGCCGGGACATCGGTGTCAGCTATACCGACCTGGAACGGGCTCCGGTGGTCCTGCTGGCCGGCTTCGAGCCCGACGACGAGTCCCCCATCGTCTTCCTGAGGCTGCGCAAGGCGGCCCGCGCGGGCACCCTGACCGTGTACTCCATCGCCCCGCTGGCCAGCCGGGGGCTGACCCGGATGTCCGGGGTCCTGCTGCCTACCGTCCCGGGGGGGGAGGCCGCCGCCCTGGGCAGCCTGATCAGCGGCAGCGGACTGGATGACGCGGGCCGCGCGGCCAAGGACGCACTGGCCGCCGGTGGCGCCATCATCCTGGTCGGGGAGCGGCTCGCGGAAGTCCCCGGGGCGCTCAGCACCGCCGACCGGCTGGCCCGGGCGACCGGGGCCCGGCTGGCCTGGATACCCCGGCGGGCGGGTGAGCGGGGCGCCATCGAGGTGGGCGCGCTGCCGAACCTGCTGCCCGGCGGACGCCTGGCCGCCAGTTCGCAGGCGCGGGTCGAGATGGCCCGGGCCTGGGGCGTGGCCTCCCTGCCGCCGCTGCCCGGCCGGGACACCACGCAGATCCTGGCCGCCGCGGCCGAGGGTGGCATCGACGCGCTGGTGATCGCGGGCGTGGACCTGGATGACCTGCCTGACCCGGAGGCGGCCCGCGCCGCCCTGGAGGCTACGCCGTTCATCGTCAGCCTGGAACTGCGGCCGAGCACGGTCACCGACCGCGCCGATGTGGTGCTGCCGGTGGCGGCGGTCGCGGAGAAGCCGGGCACGTTCGTGAACTGGGAAGGGCGGCCCGGCACGTTCAGGGCGGTGCTGGACGTCCCGGGCGTCGAATCTGACCTCCACGTCCTGCGCCGGATCGCCGACGAGATGGATGTTCACCTGGGCCTGCCCGACGCGGCGGCCGCACGCCAGGAGCTCGCCCGCCTGGGTGTGGCGTCCCGTCCCGGGGCAGCGGACGCTGTGGACACGGCGGAGACCGGCCAGGGCGCGCCGCTCGCCTCGGTGAGCGAAACCGGGCCGCCGGAGCCGGGGCCGGGGGAGGCCCTCCTGGTCACCTGGCACCAGTTGCTGGACGCGGGACGGATGCAGGATGGGGAGCCGTTCCTGGCCGGGACGGCCCGGCCGGTGGTGGCCCGGATGTCCGCGGCGACCGCGGCGCAGGCCGGGACCTCCGACGGCGGTAAGGTCGCTGTGGCCACCGCGCGGGGTTCGCTGACCCTTCCGGTCGAGGTGGCCAGCATGCCGGACCGGGTGGTGTGGCTGCCGACCCGGTCGGCGGGATCCGAGATCCGGCGTGAGCTCGCGGCCGGACACGGCAGCCTGGTGACCCTGAGGAGTGCGGAATGAGCGGCCCGGCCAGCGCGGCGGCCGCGGGCCTGACCGGTGTGCCCGGCGGCCATGCGCGCGTGCTCGCGGTGGCCGATCCGACCCTGGCCAGCTTCTATCACCAGCCCTGGTGGCTGATCATCATCAAAGTCCTCGTCGTCTTCCTGTTCCTCATGCTCATGACGCTGTTCGCGATCTGGGCGGAGCGACGGGTCATCGGCCGGATGCAGCAGCGGCCGGGGCCGAACCGGGCCGGGCCGTTCGGCCTGCTCCAGTCACTGCTGGACGGCATCAAGCTGCCGCTGAAGGAAGACATCGTCCCGACCGACGTGGACAAGCTGCTGTTCTGGCTGGCCCCCGCGATCGCGGTGATCCCCGCCTTCGTCAGCTTCGCGATCATCCCGTTCGGTCCCGAGGTCTCGATCTTCGGCGTGCGCACCCCACTGCAGCTGGCCGACCTGCCGGTGGCCGTCCTGCTCGTGCTGGCCATGAGCTCGATGGCGGTCTACGGGATCGTGCTGGCCGGGTGGGCGTCCGGGTCCCCCTACCCGCTGCTCGGCGGGCTGCGCTCGTCGGCCCAGGTGATCAGCTACGAGATCGCGATGGGCCTGGCCTTCGTCGCGGTCTTCCTCTACTCGGGTTCGCTGTCCACCACGGCCATCGTGGCCAAGCAGTCGGG
>JBOGGE010000023.1:0-26017 GCA_050743865.1 Acidimicrobiales bacterium | reverse complement strand
GGTCAGCAGCACGCGGCTGCCCAGCCGGGCCGCGGCGCGGGCGGCCCCGTCGTGGTCGTCGACCCAGTGCCAGCGCCCGGCCCCGGGCTGGCCGGCCCAGCCGGCACGGGCCAGCCGCAGCAGCGGGACCCCGGCCGCACGGCACGCGACGGCCGCGTTCGCCGAGATGCCCTCGGCGAAGGGATGGGTCGCGTCGACGACCGCACCGACCCGGTGCTCGCGGAGGTGGGTGGCGAGCCCGTCGGCGCCCCCGAAGCCGCCGATCCTGGTCTGCCCGACCGGCAGCCGGGGCCGCCGCACCCGACCCGCGAGGGAGGAGACGAACCCGATCGCCTCCTCGTCGAGCCGCTGCGCCAGGGCACGTGCCTCGGCGGTGCCGCCGAGGACCAGCACGCTCACGACTCCGGTGCCCATCCGGGCGTGGTGCGACCGGTGTCGCGGCGTACCTCCAGTCCCGCGAGCAGCAGCCGGCAGGCCAGCGCTGCGCCGACGCCCTCGCCGGCCCGGAGCCGCAGGTCGAGCAGCGGCTCCAGCCCCAGCCGGTCGAGGGCGGCCGCGTGCGCGGTCTCCCGGCTGCGCTGCCCCGCGACCAGGAAGGCGGCGACGCCCGGCTCGAGGCCGACGGCCGCGAGCGCGGCGACCGTGGTCGCGAGGCCGTCGAGCACCGTGACGGTGCCGGCTCCGGCCGCGCCGAGCACCGCGCCTACCAGCACGCAGAACTCGGGTCCCCCGAGCGTGCCCAGCAGCACCTCGGGCCGGTGCAGCTCCGACCCGTACGCCGCGCGGGCGCGTTCCAGGGCGGCGGTGACGACCTCGCGCTTGCGGTCCAGCATCGCGCTGTCCGCGCCGGCGCCCAGGCCCGTGACACGGTCGGCCGGCAGGTCCAGCAGGCACCCGGCAAGCGTGGCCGCGACCGTGGTGTTGCCGATGCCGACCTCGCCCAGGGCGAGCAGGCCGTGCTCGCCGGCGAGGCGCTCCCCCAGCCGCCGACCGCGGTCGACCAGGGCGGAGACCGCCGGTGCGGTGAGCGCGTCGGCGTGCAGCAGGTCGCCGGTGCTGCTGCCGGCGTCGACCACCTCCAGCCCGAGCCCGGCCGCCCGGGCGGCGACCGCTCCGGCCGACTCCCCGGCCGTGGCGGCGGCCAGGACGTCGTCGGTGACCGAGTCCCCGAAGGCGCTGACTCCGAGCCGGGCGACCGGGTGGCGTCCGGCGGCCAGCAGCAGGCAGCCGCCGGCCACCGGGGGTCTCCCGGAGCTCGCCGCCTGCACCCGGTCGATGCAACGGTCCAGCACGCCCAGGGAGCCCAGCGGCGTGAGCAGAGCGTCGGCCTGGTCGCGGGCACCGACCACGCGCGCCGGCTCGGGGGCGCGCAGGTGGGAGGGCGGTGGCTCCGGTGCGGCCGGGCCGGTCTCGCTCCAGCGATCCTCCAGCACAACCTCGTGCAGCGGCTGCCGGCGGGACCACCCGGCACGCTCCAGCCCCGGGGCGGGCGGCCGCTCGTCCGGCCAGCCCAGGCACAGCCAGCCGAGCGTGACCACCCCGTCGGGCAGGCCCAGCAGCTCGGCGAGCTCGTCGGGGTCGAACAGGGTCACCCAACCCAGGCCGAGCCCCTCCGCCCGCGCCGCCAGCCAGAGGTTCTCGATCGCGCAGGCGCACGACCACAGGTCGGCGTCGGGGAAGGTGGCGCGGCCCAGCACCCCCGCCGCCGGCGTACGCCGGTCGCAGGCGACCACGACGCCGTACGGCGCCTCCCGGATGCCCTCCAGCTGCAGGTCCAGCAGCCGCCGGGCGGACTCGGGCGCGAGCTGGCGGGCCTGCCGCAGCCGGTGCTCGTCGGCCATCCGGGCCGCCCGCTCCCGGGTCCCCGGCTCGCTGAGCACGATGAACCGCCACGGCTGGCTGTGTCCCACCGACGGTGCCCGGTGGGCGGCTTCGAGCACCCGCAGCAGGACCGTCCGCTCGACCGGGTCGGGGCGGAAGCGGCGGATGTCGCGCCGGGCGCCGACCACGTCGTAGAAGGCGCCGCGCACCTCCTCGGGGAAGGCCCACGCGTCCTTCGCCGCCGCCCGCTCGGCGGCGGAGGTCTGGTCGCCGATCAGGGGCACCGGCCTGGGCCAGGTCATCGCTCGCTCCTCTCGGCCGGGGCCACCGACCAGCGCTGCTCGATCCTGCCGATCTTCCAGAACGCCACCGCCAGGGCCCAGGCCAGCACGAACAGGGCGACCACCAGGTAGCCGACGTCGGAGAGGTCGGTGGCGGCGATCTTCGAGCTGACGGCGTCGTGCAGGTGGAGCCGGTCGTGCGCGATCGTGACCAGCTCGATGCTGCCGATGCCCAGCGCGACCGCGACCGACAGGCCGGTGACGGTCAGGTTGTAGTAGACCTTGCGCACCGGGTTCGCGAAGGCCCAGGAGTAGGCGAGGTTCATGAACGTGCCGTCGAGGGTGTCGAACAGGCTCATCCCGGCCGCGAACAGCAGGGGCAGCACCAGCAGGGCGTACCACGGCAGGCCCTGCGCCGCCCCGACTCCGGTCAGCATCATCAGGGTCACCTCGGTCGCGGTGTCGAAGCCGAGGCCGAACAGCAGGCCCACGAGGAACATCTGCCCAGGCCGGGTGATGGAGCTCGACCCGAGCCGCAGCAGCGGGCCGATGAACCCGCGGCGGTCGAGGGCGACGTCGACCTCCCGGGCGTCGTACCCGGTGCTCCTGGCGCCGCGGACCGCTTTGACGATGCGTCCGAGCGCCACCAGGTTGACCAGCCCGATCAGGTACAGGAAACCGCCCGCCGCCACCGTGCCGAGCGTGGACAGCACCTCGTGCGTCCGCGAGTGGTGGTCGACCAGGCTGCCGACGATCCGTGCGCCGGCGCTGACCAGCACGGCGAGCACGGCCACCGTGGTCGAGTGGCCCAGCGCGAACCAGAAGCCCACGGAGACCGGTCGCTTCCCGTCGGACATCAGCTTGCGGGTGGTGTTGTCGATGGCGGCGATGTGGTCGGCGTCGAAGGCGTGCCGCATCCCGAGGGTGCACGCCGTCACGCCGAGCCCGACGCCGAACACCTGGCCGCCCACCGACAGGTGACGAGGCAGCACCACCAGGACGAGCATGGCCCAACCGGCGACGTGGAGCAGCAGGAGCACCGCGCCGAGGACTCCGGCGCGCCAGGTGTCCTCACGCCGCCACCTCAGCGACCTGCCCGACGCGGTCGGTGGTCCGGATGTACCGCTTGCAGGAAGGCTCATCGCCACCCTCTCCAACCCCTCGTGGATGAGTGCCTCTCGGGTGCCGTGGCCGGTCTCCTGGCTGACGAAGTCCCGCAGTGCGGGCATCGGTGGCGCTGCCTTCCCGGGCGGCGAGCCGCCCAGTGGGTGTCCCTGACGGATCAGGGACGGACCACCCTTCGATCACAGTGGCGAGGGCCGCTCCGGTGTTGCACCGGCTTCCCGTTCACCACGGCGCTGCCACCCTAGCCGCCGGACCGGACGCCCGCCCCGCGACCCCGTGTTCCGCGTCACGTCACCCCGTGCCGCCCGGCGCGCCCCCACCCCGGCTGAGCGGATTCCAGCCGGGCCTTGGATACGCTGCCAGTGTGCCGGGTCCGAACCGACGCGATCGCTCCTACATCGCCGATACTCGAACTGCAGCACGCAGGGCCTTCGAGGAGAGATACGGTGCGGACCTGATCTTCGCCCCCGTGCTGGTGCTGATCGCTGCCTACAACGAGGAGGACAGCCTCGACGAGGTGCTCCGCGCCGTCGCGACCCACGTGGACGGACATGCCGTGGACATCCTCGTGGTCGACGACGGCAGTGACGACGCCACGGCGAGCATCGTCGAGCGCCACGAGCACGCGAGCCTGGCCCGGCTCGGCCGCAACTGTGGGCACGGGGTCGCCCTCCGGCTGGGCTACGAGCTGGCCGCCGAGCACGGTGCCTCCTGCGTGGTGACCCTCGACGGCGACATGCAGTGGGACCCCCGCGAGATGCCCACGGTCCTGGCACCGGTGCTGGCCGGAGAGGCCGACCTGTGCATCGGGTCCCGGATACTGGGCACCGACGAGACCGTGGACTCCTTCCGGCGCAGCGGCGTCCGGGTGTTCGCGCAGCTGGTCAGCCTGCTCACCGGTGTGCACGTCACCGACACCTCCAGCGGCTTCCGTGCGATGCGGACCGAGGTGTGCCGCAGCGTGCCGCAGACCCAGGTGCAGTACCAGACCGCCGAGCTGCTGATCGGGGCCATCGCGCAGGGCTACCGGGTCGTGGAGCGCCCGGTCACCATGCACCGGCGCCTGGCCGGGGAGTCCAAGAAGGGGCACAACTTCCTGTACGGCTTCCGGTACGCCCGGGTCACGGTCTCCACCTGGTTGCGCGAGCGCCGGCGGGCAAGGAACCAGGCCGAGGGGACGCGGGCCGGGCGCGAGGGGTGGCGGGCGGCTCGGTGACCCCGAACCCGGCGATGACCCACAGCTCGGACGGTGGCTCGCGCGGAAGTCGCGGCCCGTCCTCGCCCGTGGACCGGGCGGTTGACCAGGTACGCACCGTGGTCCGCACGGTCACCGCCGGGGCCGAGCACCTGCGGACCCGGGCTCCCCGAGCGGTGGCGGCCCTGCGGCTGGTGCTCTACCTGTGCGCAGTCGCGGTGGTCGCGGTCATGGCCTACCTGGCGTCGCGCGACGTCCATCCCTCCTCGCTGCGCCCCTGGCCCCTGCTGGGAGCCTTCGCGCTGGCGTTGGTGTGGTGGTCGTGCCTGGCGCTGGGGTGGGGCTTCCTCGTCGGCGACACCCGCCGCCACGGCGCGGTCGCCTCCTGGTGCCGGACCCAGGTGGCGCGCTACCTGCCCGGGGGGATCTGGGCCGTCGCCGCACGTGCCACGACCGTTCGGGGGCGGTTACGGGACAAGTTCACCGCGGTCACGGTGGAGAACGTCATCGTGCTGCTGACCGCGCTCGCCGTGGGCGGGGCATGGTCGGCCGCCCACGACGTGCGCTGGCTGCCGCTGGTGGCCCTGGCCGCCGTACCCCTGGTGGGCTCGCGCTGGCTGGAACGCCGGACCAGGGTCACCGGCCGCGCCGTACGCCGGACGGAGGCCACCTACGCGGTGGGCTACGTCGCGTACGGCGTCCTGGCCGTACTGGTCCAGGCCGCGGTCTCGGGCTGGCCCGAGCCGTCACAGCTGCTCTCCGTCGCCGGTGCCGCCTGCGTGGCCTGGGCCGTGGGCCTGGTGGTCGTGTTCGCGCCCGGCGGCCTCGGGGTGCGCGAGCTCGTCTACGTCGGGATGCTGGCCGGGGTCTACCCCCGGGGCGAGCTGCTGGCCGCCGCAGTCGCGTCCCGGCTGGTCATGATCCTGGCCGAGCTGGTCGTCCTCGCGGTGACCGCTCGACCGGGCAGCCCTCGGCCGGGGCAACCGGCCGATGCGCTGTCTTCCCCCACCTCTCGTACACGAACGGAAGGTTCTCGATGAAGGTCCTCGTCCTGGGCGGTGACGGCTTCTGTGGCTGGCCGACCGCCCTGCACCTGTCCGCGGCGGATCACGAAGTGATGATCGTGGACAACTTCGCCCGCAGGAACGCCGACATCGAGCTCGAGACGTCCTCGCTCACCCCGATCTCACCGATGGGCGCCCGGCTGGCCGGCTGGCGCCAGCTGACCGGGAAGGAGATCGGCTTCGAGCGGTTCGACGTCGCCGAGCACTACCACCGGCTGCTCACCCTGCTCCAGGAGTGGCGGCCCGACGCGGTGGTGCACTTCGCCGAGCAGCGCGCCGCGCCGTACTCGATGAAGTCGTCGTGGCACAAGCGGTACACGGTGTCGAACAACCTCAACGCGACCAACAACCTGCTGGCGGCCATCGTGGAGGCGGGGCTGGACGTGCACGTGGTGCACCTGGGCACGATGGGCGTCTACGGCTACGGGACCGCGGGGCTGAAGATCCCCGAGGGCTACCTGAAGGTGCAGATCCCCACCGACGACGGCGACGTGGTCGAGTCGGAGATCCTCTACCCGCCGAACCCGGGCTCGATCTACCACATGACCAAGACCCAGGACCAGCTGTTGTTCGCGTACTACAACAAGAACGACGACGTCCGCGTCACCGACCTGCACCAGGGCATCGTGTGGGGCACCCAGACCCAGCAGACCAGACTCGACGAGGTGCTGGTCAACCGCTTCGACTACGACGGCGACTACGGCACCGTGCTGAACCGGTTCCTGATGCAGGCCGCGGTCGGCTACCCGCTCACGGTGCACGGCAGCGGCGGGCAGACCCGCGCGTTCATCAACCTGCAGGACACGGTGCGGTGCATCCAGCTGGCCGTGGAGAACCCGCCCGCAGACGACGACCGGGTCCGGGTGTTCAACCAGATGACCGAGTGCCACCGGGTGATCGACCTGGCCGAGCTGGTCGCCCGGATGACGGGCGCGGAGATCAGCCACCTCGAGAACCCCCGCAACGAGACCGACTCCAATGAGCTGCTCGTCGAGAACCGGAACCTCCTCGAGCTCGGGCTCGACCCGATCACCCTCGACGAGGGCCTGTTGGCCGAGGTGACCGAGGTCGCGAAGAAGTACGTCGACCGGGTCGACACCACCAAGATCCCGTGCCGCTCGCTCTGGCGCCAGGGGAGGTGACCCCGGGAGCGGCCGTGCTCGCGTGGTCGCGCAGGCACGCGCTCTTCCTCGGTGCCTTCGTCCTCGGGGTGGTCCTGCGCGTGCTGGTCACCGTCGGGTACACACCCGCGCTGATCTTCCCCGACACGCGTGAGTACGTCGCCGACGCCAGCTCGCTCGGGCTCAACCCGGTCCGCCCCTCGGGGTACTCGCTGTTCCTGCGGCCGTTCCTGCAGGTCACCCACTGGCTGGCTCCGGTCGAGGTCGCCCAGCACGTCATCGTGCTGGTGGTCGTGGCGCTGTGCTACGCGTTCCTGCTGCGCCGTGGGCTGCCGCGGTGGGGCGCGGCCCTGGCGGTGCTCCCGCTGCTGCTCGACCCGCTGCAGCTCGTGCTCGAGGGGTACGTGCTCTCCGACGTCTTGTTCGAGGTCCTGCTGGTGGGGGCCTGCCTGCTGGTGCTGTGGCGACACCGGCCGGGGCCGGGCGCGCTCGCGGTCGCGGGTCTGCTCGTGGGCTGCGCGGCGTTCGTGCGCGGGGCCGGCGAGGCGCTGCTGGTCGTCTTCCTGGTCGCGCTGGTCTGCCTGCGGCTGCCGTGGGCCAGGCTGGCGGTCTTCCTGGTTGCCGCGCTCGTGCCGATCGCGGCGTACATGAGCGCCTTCCACGCGGTCCACGGCCAGTACGCGATCGCCACGTCGGGGCCACGCTTCCTCTACGGCCGGCTGGCGCTGATCGTGCACTGCAAGGACCCCGGGCTGCGGCTGCCCAGCTACGAGCAGGCGCTGTGCCCCGTGCACCCCGTGGGCCAGCGGCGTCCCCCGAGCTGGTTCCTGTGGAACCGACAGCACTCCCCGCAGTGGCTGGTGCAGGGGCCCGCGGGGACGTCGCAGGTGGAGGTCGTCAAGGACTTCGACCGCAGGGTCGTCCGGGCGCAGCCCGGCCGGTACGCGACGGCGACCCTGACCGCCGCGGTGCGCGGCTTCGCGCCGGTCCGCACCCACAGCGTGCCCGGCCACCCCGCGTCGTCGTGGCTGTTCGCCGACCACTACTGGACCGTGGACACCTTCATCCAGCGGCACCTGCTCAGCCCCCGCATCCGCGCGGGGACCGGGTACGACCCCGGGGTGGCAGGGTTCCTGACCTCCTACCGCACCTGGGTCTACACGCCGGGCCCGCTGATGGTGGCCCTGCTGCTGGCCGCGGTCGCAGCGGTGCTCGGCCTGGGCCGGTCACGCCGGTCCGGGAACCGGGTCGCGATCGGACTGCTGGTCGGCAGCTGCGCGGTTCCGTTGCTCACCGCAGCCGCGCTCTCCGGCTTCTCCTGGCGCTACCAGCTGCCCCAGATCCCGTTCCTGCCCCTGGCCGGCGCGCTCGGGCTCGCCGCGCTGCTGCGGGGCCGGTCGCCGGAGACTCCGGACCGGCCGCCGGGGCTGCTGGACCGGGCGTGTGGCCGGGTGCTGGACCTGCCGGTGCCGGCCACCTGGCGCGCCGTACTGCGCCGGGCCGACCGGAGGGGGTGGCTGCCGGCCGCCCTGGCGGTGCTCGCGGGCGCCGTGGTCGCCGTCGTGTGCGGCCTGCTCGTGGTCGCGTCCGGCTGGGTGCTGCCGGCAACCGCCACGGTGCTGGCCCTGGTGGTCGGCGCGCTGGTCGTCGTGGTCCTGCTGGTGGCCCGTGTGCGGGCGGACGGGGAGGTCACCCGGACCGGCCGGACGGACCGGCCGGGCTGACTCCGGGCGTGGCCGGGGCACCTGCCGCGGCCCGCGACCGGCCCGGGTGGCCACAGTGACGCAGGTGACGAGAGGGTCACATTTTTCGTGGAATCACCCCGATACGCGTGACAAACTGGATATTTGATCGTTCCATTGAGGAAGTGATGACTCGCCTCGCAACGGAGGGAAGCGAGATGTGTGAGCACAACCCGAACTGTCCGGACGCCAACGACCCGCACTGCTGCGAGGCCCATACCGTGGCCGACCACTCGGAGCAGGGGTGGTGCCGGTTGTGCAACGGCGTGATCCTGTTCGACGACGGCGTGTTCCTGCGGCCCGACGGCCACCTCGAGCCGGTGCCGCAGCTGTCCGCCTGACCGGACGGACCGAGACGGGCGCACCACCGAGCGGGGTGGGGCGCCTGACGCGGCCTTCCCTTCAGGCCGGAGCCTCGCCCTCGTCCGGCGAGACGGTGTGCACGGCCGCCTCCTCGGCACCGGCCCCGGCGCCGTCGATGCCGACGTCCTCGCCGATCATCCCCGCCTCGTCGTCCTCGCCCCGGCCCTCGTCCGGCGCGACCAGCCGACCACTGCGCTCGTCCCCGACCTCGCCGTCCTCCACGACGTCCTCGGCCGGGTCGACCTCGAGCCGGTCCTCCGAGGTCTCGCCGTACGCAACCTGAGCGGCCGGGTCCGGCTCCTCCTGCAGCATCCGCTCGTCGATGGACTCGCCCTCGAGCTCCCCCTCTGCCGTGGTCGACTTGGCCTCCGAGCCGCGCAGCTTCTCCGGCGGCGAGACCCCCTCGTCGAGGTAGTCCTCGACGCCGCGGTCCTCGAGGGTGTCGTCGGGCTGCAGCTGGTCGCTGTCCGGCTCGCCTGCTGACTCACTCACCTGCGGTCGTCCTCCTCGTCATGGGGGAGCTCCTGGCTCTGCTCGTACAGGTCGGCCTCGTTCGCCTCGTCCTGCCCCTCGCCGACCGGCGGCCCCTGGGCGCCGGGCTCGTCGTCGGCGAAGCTGTCCTCGGTGAGGGCGTCCCGCTGCTCCAGCACATCGGCGGTCGACTCGCTGGGATCGGTCTCGGACTCCATGGCAACCTCCCTGACATCCGGGCTGTTCCGGCTCGTCCTCGAACCTACCCGCCGCGCCTCGACAGGTCGACGCAGCCGGCGGGCCGGGCCACCATGGGCACCATGGAGCACGAGACTTCCACCACGTCCGACAGGAGCAGCCGATGACCGCCCGCACCACCCCACCGTTCCGCGCCGACCACGTGGGCAGCCTGCTGCGGCCGCCCGAGCTGCTCCGTGCGCGCGACGACCACGCCGCGGGCAGGATCGACGACGCGGAGCTGCACCGGGTCGAGGACGAGGCGATCCGCAACGTGGTGGCGATGCAGGCAGACCTCGGTCTGCAGACCCGGACCGACGGTGAGTTCCGCCGTACGTCGTGGCACATGGACTTCATCTACCAGCTCCACGGCATCCACCGCACCGACCAGCAGATCGAGGTGCACTTCCACAACCCCACGGGCGACATCGACTTCACCTCGGCCGCACTCACGGTGGACGGGAAGATCGGTCTGGACCACACCATCTTCGGTGAGGCCTTCGCGTTCCTGAAGTCGGTGGCCACCAGCGGGACCCCGAAGCTGACCATCCCCTCGCCGAGCATGGTGCACTACCGCGGCGGCCCGGCTGCGATCGACCGCTCGGTCTACCCCGACGAGGAGGAGTTCTGGACCGACCTGTCGGCGGCGTACGCTGAGCAGGTGCGCCGGGTCGCCGAGCTGGGCTGCACCTACCTGCAGCTGGACGACACCAGCCTCGCCTACCTCAATGACCCCCGCCAGCGCGACATGATCGCCAAGCAAGGTGCCGACGCCGAGTACCAGCACCTGCGCTACATCAAGCAGATCAACGCCGCGCTCGCCGGCCGGCCCGAATCGATGTTCGTGACCACCCACTCGTGCAGGGGCAACTTTCGCTCCTCCTGGGTCGCAGAGGGCGGCTACGACTTCGTCGCCGAGGCCCTCTTCAGCGAGCTGAACGTCGACGGGTTCTTCCTGGAGTACGACGACGCCCGCTCGGGCGGCTTCGAGCCGCTGCGCTTCGTGCCGAAAGGCAAGATGGTCGTGCTCGGCCTGGTCACCACCAAGCGGCCGCAGCTCGAGTCGAAGGACGAGCTCAAGCGGCGGATCGACGAGGCCGCCGAGCACGTCCCGCTCGACCAGCTGTGCCTTTCACCGCAGTGCGGCTTCTCTTCGACACTGGAGGGCAACCTGCTCAGCTACGACGACGAGGTCGCAAAGCTCCGCCTCGTCGTCGAGGTCGCCAACGACGTCTGGGGCTAACCGTCAGGGCGCCACGAGCACCGACCTCGCCCGGGCCGCCTTCACGGCGGCGGTGAGGGTGTCGATGTCGTAGGCGCCGTGATGGCGCCGGCCGTTGACGAAGAACGTCGGCGTTCCCGACACCCCGCCCAGGTCCGCCGACTCCACGTCCTCGGCAACGTGGCCGGCGCCGGCACGCTCGCGCAGGTCGCGCTCGAAGCGGGACACGTCGATGCCGACCTGCCCGGCGTAGCGGGCCAGGTCAGGGGGGCGGAGCTCGCCCTGGTGCTCCATGAGGAGGTCGTGCATCTCCCAGAACGCGCCCTGCCGGGCTGCCGCTTCGGACGCCTCTGCCGCCATCTGGGCGTGCGGGTGCACGTCGGTCAGCGGCAGGTGCCGCCACACGTAGCTCACGTCGCCCTGATCGGCCAGCAGCTCGCGGACCACGGGTTCGGCCCGACCGCAATACGGGCACTCGAAATCGCCGTACTCGACGAGCGTGACGGGCGCTCTTTTCGGTCCGCGAATGTGGTCCCGGTGGACGTCGACCGGGGCGGCGAGGTCGACGATCAGATCGGCCGTCCCCAGCAGCGCCCGGGCGCGCGCCGGCTGGGCCAGGCGGGCGGTGCCGGCGAATACCGCCCAGGTGAGCCCGGCCGACGCCAGCCCGGCGGCGAGGACGCCGACCTTCGCCTCGTCGAGTTGGGTGCCGGCGAACGCCCGGGTGGCGATGAGAAGCGAGACGGTGAAGCCGACGCCGGCGACGGTGCCAGCGCCAGTGACCGCCGCCCAGCCGACAGGAGGCCGCAGCCGGCGGCCGCTGGCACGGCCGATCACCCACGTCGACCCGATGATGCCGATCGGCTTGCCGGCCACGTAGCCAAGGAGGATGCCGAGCGTCACCGGTGACGTGAATGACCGCACGAGGAAAGAGCCGCCGAGGGCGATCCCGGCGTTCGCCAGAGCGAACAGCGGCACGATGACGTAGGCGGTCCAGGGATGGTAGAGCTGCTGGAGCCGGTCGTTCGGTGAAAGTGCGGCTGCCAAGCCGGTCCGGGCCTGCCGTGCCAAGTCTGCGGTCGGCTGCTCCCGGAAACGGCGGAACAGTTGGCTGGCCCGCTCGAGGTCGCTCCGGCTGGCCGGGTGGGCGTAGGCGATGAGGCCCATCGCGAGCCCGAGGATGATGGGGTCCACCCCGGACTTGGTGAGGGCGACCCAGGCGGCGATGCCCAGGCCGGCGTAGGCGAACCCGCTGCGGATGCCGGCCGCCCGGATGGCGAGGACGGCGCAGAAGATCCCGACGGCCACCAGGAGAGGGACGGGGTCGAGGTGCTTGTCGTAGACGGTCACGATCACCACGATCGACGTGAGGTCGTCGACGACCGCGACGGTCAGGAGGTAGGCGCGCAGGCGCCCGAGCGACCGCGGGCCGGCGAGCGCGAGCACCCCGAGAGCGAATGCGGTGTCGGTGGACATCGCCGCTCCCCAGCCGTGAGCGGACGGGCGCCCAGCGTTGAAGGCCAGGAAGATCGCTATCGGCACCGCCACACCGCTCAGGCCGGCGGCCAGGGGTAGGGCGAGCCGCCGCCGTTCCCGCAGTTCGCCCATATCGAACTCGCGCCGCGCTTCGAGCCCGACGACGAAGAAGAAGAGCGCCATAAGGCCGCGGTTGACCCAGTCGATCAGGCTCTGCGAGACCTCGCCCGAACCGACCCGGACTGTGAGCGTCGTGTTCCACACCTTCTCGTAAGACGTCAGGTCGGCGTTGGCCCAGATGAGCGCGGCGACGGTGGCTGCGAGCAGCATCGCTGCGCTGCCGGTCTCAGTCCGCAGGAACGTGGCGAGCGGCGTCTCCAGGGCTCGGCCCCAGTGTGAGCTTCCGGAGAGGGAGCGGCCGGCGCCGGCATCTTGCATGGTCAACAGGGATAGCGCGTCGGGTGCCGGCGCGCTTGGTGATCCAGGTTTCGGGGGTATAGACGGTATGAGGACGTCGCCACGGGAGGCCGGTAGTGAAGGGATTGAGGCAGCCGGGTTGCTGGCGAGGCGCGGCTGCCGTGGGGCGTCGTGCTAGGGCAACTTGCGGGCGGGTAGGGCCCGTCTCCGTGAGCACGTTTGCGGCGATAGCCTGGCTACGGAGGTGTGCCATGACCGTACAAACCTCTTCCGAAACCTCTACTCGGCACCACACGACGTGGTCGAACGGTGCGAAGCCGGCGTTGCACGGCTCCGGCTCGGATGCGGCGACTGCCCTCTACGAGGCGGCCAGCGGAGTGCTCGGCGGCCCGCCGGCTGTCCGGGTCAGGGCCTGGGACGGCAGCAGCGCCGGCCCAGTAGACGCCCCCGCCACCATCGATGTTCACCGGCGCGCCCTGCGGCACCTCCTCTGGGCGCCAGGCGAGCTGGGGCTCGCCCGCGCCTACGTCACCGGTGACTTGGAGGTCGAGGGCGACCTGCTCGCGGCGGTCAAGTCCCTCGCCCCGCTCACCGCGCGCGGTGTGACGCCCCAGCCGGCGCGCGGTGCCGCCCACCTGCTGCGTCTCGCCGGGCAGTTCGGAGGTTGGGGACCTCGCCCGCCTGTCCCTCCCGAGGAGGTGCACATCTCGCGCCGGCACCGGATCCACAGCCGCGCGCGCGACTCGAAGGCGGTGCGGCACCACTACGACGTCGGCAACGCCTTCTACCGGCTGGTGCTGGGCGAGACCATGGTGTACTCCTGCGCCTACTGGCCCGAGCCGCCGTCGGAGAGCTTTACAATCGACTCGGCGCAGGAGGCCAAGCTTGAGCTGGTGTGCCGGAAGCTGGACTTGCAGCCGGGGATGAGGCTGCTCGACGTCGGCTGCGGCTGGGGAGGTCTCGTCCTGCACGCCGCCGCCCGCCACGGCGTCGACGCGGTCGGGGTGACGCTCTCCCCGGAGCAGGCGTCCCTCGCACGTGAACGCGCCACGGCCGCCGGCCTCGAAGGTCGGGTGGACATCCGGGTGCAGGACTACCGAGACATCGATGACGGGCCTTACGACGCGGTGGCCAGCGTCGGCATGGCCGAGCACGTCGGGCGCGACCACCTCTCCGAGTACGCCGGCGCAGTGCGTTCGGCATTGGCCCCCGGCGGGCGCTTGCTGAACCACGCCATCGCCCGCCGCCCCCACGGCCAATCCGGGCGCAGCCGGTTCATCAGTTCCTACATCTTCCCCGACGGGGAGCTGGTACCCCTGGCGACCATGGTCGCGGCGCTTGAGGGAGCCGGGCTCGAAGTGCGCGACGTAGAGGCGTTGCGCGAGCACTACGCCAAGACCCTCGCCGCCTGGTACTCGAACCTCACCGCCCGGTGGCAGGAGGCCGTCGAACTGGTCGGGACCAGGCGAGCCCGGGCCTGGAAGCTCTACTTCGGGTGCTGCTCTGCCGCTTTCGGGATCGACAGCCTGGGTGTCAACCAGATCCTGGCCGTGCGGACGCCTCCCGGTTCCGCCAGCGGGATGCCGCCGACGAGGGGGTGGCTGGCCGCCTAGGCGGGTTCGCAAGCGGGCGCCCGCATCGCGGCCGGTAGCGTACGGTCCGTGACAGGACCCGACCTGGACCGGCTGCTGCTCCCCCGGCGGATCGCGATCGCCGGCCTGTCGGCGCGCCCCGAGACGTGGAGCCGAGCGGCTCTGGGAATCCTCCGCCACGGCGGCTTCGACGGCGAGGTGGTGGCGCTGCGACCCAGGCAGCGAGACGTCGGCGTCCCGGCGGTCGACTCGCTGGCAGAAGCTGGCGAGGTGGACGTGCTCCTGGTCGCCCTTCCTGCCGCCGGCGCCGTCGACGTGGTGTCCGAGGCTGCCGCTGCCGGCGTCGGTGCGACGGTCGTGTACTCGTCGGGGTTCGCCGAGGAGGGGGAGCCCGGCCGGGCGTTGCAGGACCGGCTGGCTGCGGCGGCGGGCTCGATGCCGGTCCTCGGCCCCAACTGCCTGGGGGTCGTGAGCGCGCCGGGGAAGCTGCGGCTCACCCCGACCGCGTTCGCCTCCCGGGAACTGCCACCGGGACCGGTCGCACTGGTGACTCAGAGCGGCGCGGTCGGGTTCGTGCTGGGCGACCTGCTCGTGCGGAGGGGGATCGGTTTCTCCTACTACGTGAGCACCGGCAACGAGGCCTGCCTGGGCGCCGCCGACATCTCGGCCGCGCTCGCCCAGCGCCCGGAGGTCGCCGTCGTCGGGCTGTACCTCGAGTCGGTCAGGGACGTCGCCGCCTACCGCGCCGCGTGTGACCTGGTGAGCGGGCTCGGCAAGCATCTGGTCGTCCTCAAGGTCGGCCGCACCGCAGCCGCCACGCGTGCCGCGCTCTCGCACACGGCAGCGGTTACGGGGGAGTGGGTGCTGTTCGAAGCCGTCAGCGCGGACCACGGAGCCACGATCGCTGCCGATGAGGACGCGTTCGTGGAGGCCGTGCATGCACTGTGCCAGCCGGTGACCCTGCCGCCGAGGGTGCGCCTGGGGGTGGTGACCATGTCCGGGGGCGCCGGCGCCATGGTCGCCGACCAGGTGGCCGGTCTGGCCGACGTCCCAGAGCTCTCGGAGGAGACGGCGAAAGGGCTGGCGGACCTCCCGGTACCGCTGGCCGGCTCGGCCAACCCGGTCGACTTGACCGGCATGTACGCCCGGTACCTGGACCGTCTCGACGACTTGTTGCGGGTCGTCGCCGGCGACGAGTCGGTGGACGCCCTGGCGCTCTACTTCTCTTTCGGTGACCGCGACCCCACCGTCTACCACCGCATCGCTGCCTCCCTGGACGCTTTGCCGATACCAGCCTGGCTGGTGTGGTCCGCCGCCCCGCCCGGCGAAGTGGAGGCGCTCGCACGTATGGGGCGGGTTTTCCCGACGATCCCGGCCCTGGTGAGGGCGCTCGCGTCCTATCCCCGCGAGGTGCCGGCGGAGGCGGTCGCACTACTCGCCGGCGGCCCGCCGGGCGGCGCCGCTCCGCCGGCGGGGGACGTGGCGCCGGCGGGTGTGCTCTCCGAGCACGAGGCGGCGCCGCTCCTTGCCTCCTTCGGGCTTCCCTACGTGGGCATGGCCGTGGCCGGCGACGCCGGCGGCCTGGTCGCCGCTGTCGGGCGGGCCAGCCTCCCTGCTCCCTGGGTCGTCAAAGTCGACCACACCGGCGTCGCTCACCGCGCGGCCCACGGTCTCGTCGAGCTCGGTGTGGCCAACTCGGAAGAGCTGGCCGTCGCCGCCCGCCGGCTGCTGACCCGAGCCGAGGTCGTCCTGGCGGGCGCCGGCGAGAGCCCGTCAGGTGCCCGGCTGGTGGCGGAGCCGCAACTGGCGTCTGTCGGCTCTTTCAGCATCGGAGCGCGCCGCGACGAGCAGTGGGGGCCGGTCGTGGTCGTCGGTCCGGGTGGCGCCCGGGTCGAGGAAGCCGGCGCGGAGCGGCGCGTCGCCACCGTCCCGCTCACCGCGGCGGGCCTGTCACGCCTCCTCGACTCGGCCGCCGCAGCCGGCGGGGCAGACCTCGACAGCGAGTGGGCGGCCCGGGCGATCCTCGCGGTGGCCCATGCCGTGGAGGACCTCTCCAAGATCGTGGAGGTCGATGTCAACCCCGTACTGGTCCTCGCCGACGGGAGCGTCCGAGCGGTCGACTCTCTCGTCGTCGCTGGTCGGTAAGCGACCCGCTGCGCGGTACGACAGCCATCTCCTGCGGCGACCGACCCGGCGCTCGATGGCCTGCTGGCGCCGGGGCCCGGCGACCGCCTTGTGCTCACCCGGCGGGGTCGGCTGCTCGCCAACGAGGTGGCGTTGCGCCTGCAAGCCTGAACGGCCCTGAAGGCGCTTCAGGGACGCAGCTCCGCGGATTGTGTGCAGAAGTGTGTCGCATACTACGTACTACTGAACACTATTCGCAGTGCCGGCTCGCCCAGCCTGGTACTTACCCTTGCGCCGGCGCCGCCGCTCGCCGCGTCCTCGGCGCGGCCGGGTGCGCACGAACCGCGTCGCAATGATGACCAGGGCGACGAAGAACCCAGCCCCGGACAACTCGGCGAAGACCGGGCTCACGTGAGCGTTCGGTGCCTTGGTCGTCAGGGGGAGGGTGGAAGGGGCGACGGTGACGCGCCCGCCGATGCCGGCGAGCGTGGTCGAGGGCGCGGCGTTAGTGCTAGGGCGGCGGCCTGGTCCCTGGCGTCGGAGGTACTAGAAACCACGGTCATGCCGCTCCAGTACCCGCCGGCCCGCCAGGGCGACGTCATCGACGACCATCATGGGGAGGCAGTCGCCGACCCGTACCGATGGCTCGAGGACCCCGACTCGCCCGAGGTCGCCGCCTGGGTGGCCGCGCAGAACGCGCTGGCGAACCACGTGCTCGCAAGGTCCACTGACCGCGAGAAGGTGCGCGCGCGCGTGCATGACCTGTGGGACTACCCCAGGTCGGGCGTCCCCTTCGAGCGGGGAGGGCGCTGGTTCCAGGCTCGAAACTCGGGACTGCAGAACCATGCCGTCCTGTACGTCGCCCAAACCGTCTCCGACGAGGGCCGGGTTCTGATCGACCCGAACGCTCTGTCCGCCGACGGCACCGTCGCTCTAACCCACCTGTCGGTCAGCCCCGACGGTTCTCTCGCCGCTTACGCGGTCAGCGAGTCCGGCTCGGATTGGATGGCCTGGCGGGTGCGCGACGTCGAGAGCGGGCGGGACCTGCCCGACGTGGTGAGGTGGTCGAAGTTCTCCCGGGCCGCCTGGCGGCACGACCTGTCCGGGTTCTTCTACTCGGGCATGGACGAACCGTCGCCGGCCGGCGCCTACCGCGACGAGAACCGGGGCTTGCGCCTGATGTTCCACCGCCTCGGAAGCGACCAGGCTGACGACCGGGTGGTCTTCAGCGCGCCCGACCAGCCCGACTGGTTGCCGAATGCCGAAGTCAGTGACGACGGCCGATACCTGTACATCACGGTCGACCGCGGGACGGGCCCGGAGAACATGCTGCTCGTGGCCGACCTCGACGACGCGAGTCTCTCCCGCCAGGACGTCGCCAGCGATTTCTCCTGCAAGGCGCTCGCGGTGGGCAACCAGGGCAGGCGCCTGCTCGTCCTGACCGACAAGGGGGCAGAGCGCTGCAGGATCGTCGCCGCGGAGTTGGGGGACATCAGCGCCCGGTGGACTGACGTGGTTCCCGAGAGCGACGACACCTTGCTGGAGGCACAGGTGTGCGGTCGGCGCCTGGTCTGCCACTACCTGCGTGACGCCCATTCGGTCCTGCGGGTGTTCGAGACGACCGGCCGCCCGGTCCGGGAAGTGCCGCTTGCGGGGCTGGTCTCACTCGTGTCGGACCCGCTGGGCAACGGCTCGTTCGAGGGGCGCAGTTCGAGCGACTTGTTGCACTTCCAGGTGGTGTCTTTCATCGAGTCCGGGGCCCTGTGGTCTCACAACGTGGCGACTGGTGAGACCGCGCTTGTTCGCCCCTCGGCGTCCAAGCTCGCGGTCGAGGACTTCGTCACAGAACAGGTGTTCGCGGAGTCCGATGACGGGACGCCGGTACCGATGTTCCTCACCCGGAGGGGCGACGCCCGCCCCACCGGTGAGGTACCGGCCCTCCTGTACGGATACGGGGGGTTCGACATCGCCATCACCCCCTCTTTCTCCGTGACTTTCGCAGCCTGGCTGGATGGCGGCGGGCTGCTCGCGGTTGCCAACCTGCGTGGGGGCGGGGAGTACGGCCGGGCGTGGCACGACGCCGGCCGGCTCGCCAACAAACAGAACGTGTTCGACGACTTCTGCGCCTGCGCCCGCTGGCTGGCCGGCTCGGGATGGTCGAGGCCCGGGCGCATCGGAATCTTCGGCGGTTCCAACGGCGGCCTCCTGGTGGGTGCGTGCGTGACCCAGCGGCCGGAGCTGTTCGGTGCTGCCGTCGCCGACGTCGGGGTGTTCGACATGCTCCGGTTCCACAAGTTCACCATCGGGTGGGCCTGGCGCAGCGACTTCGGCGACCCGGAGGTTCTCGAGCAGTACCGCTGGCTGCGGTCTTACTCGCCGCTGCACAATGTCCGGGACGGCAGGTGCTACCCGCCGACGCTGATCATGACGGGCGACCACGACGACCGCGTCGTGCCCGGTCATTCGTTCAAGTTCGCCGCCGCGTTGCAGGCCGCACAGGGATGCGAGGCTCCGGTGCTGCTGCGCGTCGCCACGTCGGCGGGGCACGGGCTCGGCAAGCCAACGACCAAGCTCATCGAAGAGGCCGCCGACCGGGTGACCTTCCTCGACCTCACCCTGCACAGCGACGCCGTCTAGCGGCGGCGGTCTGCCCGCTGCCTCCCGGTGGCGGGCCGACCGGCCAGGGTGGCGTCCCGACCGGCGCGGCGAACAGCGCTCCGAGCAGCGCCCTCGCCGGCGCTCCCCGGCGTGCCAGGCCTCGCCCAGTGCTCGGCGTGTGCCGGGAGGGCTGTCGTGGCCGCCACGTGCGCGTCGGGCAGCGGAACGCCCGGGATCGTGATCAATGGCAGAACGCCGGCCCAGACGGGGAACGCCAGGTCTTCGTCGGCGTCGATCGGGGGACCGGTACGGACTTTGGCGGAGGCTTCGGTCAGGGGGAGCCTCAGCACCTCCGTCTCGCGGAGCTCGGCCGGGGACGTCGGGCGCAGCGACGGGAGCCGACCCGGCACGACGTGCTCGACGATGTGGTCGAGGGCGCGGGCCTTGGCGCGCGGGTCCCGGACCCGTTCGGCGTGGCCGAAGATTACGACAGAGCGGTAGTTGAGCGAGTGGTGAAACGCCGAGCGGGCGAGTACGAGCCCGTCCACGATGCTCACCGTCACGCACACGTCCACGCCGCGGCGGGCGTCGCGCAGGATGCCAGCGGCGGGGGATCCGTGCAGGCACAGCGCACGGCCGTCCCGCGCGTGGATGGTCGGGATCACCACCGGCGCGCCGTCCCTGACAACACCCACGTGGCAGAACAGCGCCTCGTCGAGGACGGCGTGGACGGTGGTCTCGTCGTAGGCGGCTCGCTCCGGCCGGCGGTGCACGGCGGTGCGTTCGGGTCGCCGTCTCGCAGTGGCGGGCTCGGGCTCCTCGCGAGCGGCGGCGCGCACCGTGGTCGTCTTGGAGTCAGGCGTGGTCGTGCACGGCTGTGGCATGGCTCCAGTGTTGCCGCCGAGCGGCGCCCGGTCGACCGACTTCCCGCACGCGGTGCCGGTCCTTTCGCGATGAGATTGCGAGCTAGCGACCGTCCACCTGGCGATGCGTCCTTCTCGCCGCTGGTGCCGCATGACGGCTCTGGGTCCCGACGGCACCCCGGTGTGGACGGAAGTGCTCGCTGGGCCGGGGCCTCCCCACCTCGGCGCGGTCGACCGGGTGGCCCAGCGGGCGCTCGCAGCGCTCCGGGCGGGCGGGTGGTTGACGCTCAGCGACGTCGACCCGGAGATGCTGGACCTGGTCCGGCTTGCCGGGCTACCCGTCGAGGTGGAGGGGCAACCCAAATTCCGGGAACAGGCGCTCCGGGTCGAGGAAGTCGAGGAAGAACGCCATCTCGGCGATCCTGGCCTCTGAGATCTCGAGCACCTGCACGGCCCACGGTTTCCAACCACCCTCCGGGTCGGGTTTGTACTGCCCGAAGGCGGGGCAGCCGTTCGCAGTCGTGGCCAGTAGCTTCGAGCCGCGACAGGCACTCGGCCCGGGCTGCACCATCCACTTTCCGATGTCGCCGGCACCCTGCAGCCACATCGCGAACGGGGGCATGGACATCACCGCGTCGTCGTGGATGAGCGTGACGAGCGTGTCGATGTCGTAGCGCTCGAAGGCGTCGACGTAGCGGGCGATGAGCTCCGCGTCGTGCGGATCGAGGGGGCGGGGCCGCCCGCCGCCGGGCAGGTCGGCGAGGGTGGCCCGGGCGCGCTGGAGGGCGCTGTTGACCGCGGCCACGCTTGTGTCCAGCAGTTCGGCGGTCTCCGTCGCCGGCCAGCGCAGCACCTCGCAGAGGATCAGCGCCGCCCGCTGGCGCGCCGGAAGATGCTGCAGTGCGGTCACGAAGGCGAGCCGGATCGACTCCCGCTGCTCTGCAATCACCGCAGGGTCGCCGCGATCGAGACCGACCGCGGCGTCAGAGACGGGTGTGACCCAGGTGCGCTCGGCATGCTGCGGTCCCAGCAGGGACTCGTCAGGTGGCGAGGACGGCCCCATCTCGACCGGCCGGGCCCGGCGCTGGACCGACCTGCTCATGTCGATGCAAACGTTGGTGGCGATCCTGTACAGCCAGGAGCGCACGCTGGAGCGCCCCTCGAAGCGGTCAGCGGCCCGGAACGCCCGGAGCATTGCCTCCTGCACGGCGTCCTCTGCCTCGAACCCGGACCCGAGCATCCGGTAGCAGTAGCCGGTCAGCTCTCGCCGGTAAGGCTCCAGGTCGGAAGCGAGAAGGGAGGACGCCATCGCCACAGGACGCGACGCTACCAACGGGGTGTTCTCCGAGACGATCGTCATGGACAAAGAGACGATCCCGGTGCGCAGGAGTCATCGGTCTCCTCGATCGCGATGACTCCGAGAGCCAAAGGGACGCGGCCGGAGGATGGCCACCAACCCGATTGACCGACCGGTAGCGTCGTGGAGGTGGCATCGAGCGGAGGGCACCATGCCGGAGGGCCGCTCATCGAAGTGCGTCTCGCCGACATCACCAACCTGGACGTGGACGCCATCGTGAACGCCGCCAACAGCGGGCTGATGGGAGGCGGGGGAGTCGACGGCGCCATCCACCGCGCGGCCGGTGTGGCCGAGCTCTCTACCGCCTGCGCCGCGCTCGGCGGCTGCGACCCTGGCGACGCCAAAGCGACCCCCGGGTTCAGGCTGAACGCCCACTGGATCATCCACGCCGTCGGGCCTGTATGGCGCGGCGGGCGGCGCGACGAAGTCGAGACGCTAGCGTCGTGCTACAGGCGAAGCCTCGAGGTGGCCGATGACCTCGATGCCTGCTCGATCGCGTTCCCTTCCATCTCCACGGGGGCTTACGGGTTCCCGCCCCAGCTTGCCGCTAGGACAGCCATCGCCGCCATCCGCAAGGCGCGGACCGGCGTGCGCCTCGTGCTGCTGGTCGACGTCAATCGCGACACGCTGCGCAGCTACCAGGCTGAGCTGGAATCCCGGGACGCTGGTTCACGGCTCATGGCGACGTAGCCGAGTTCCCGAACGCCGGTAATAGGACTTTTCCGTCCGGGCGGTGACGGCCCACGACGGCGATTTGGGATCCGTTCGCGAACGCATCGCGCACGCCAGGCGGCCAGGTTGGCCGCTGCGGCCACGCTGACGCCTGCCTTCAGCGGCGGATGGTGGAGTATCCGATGCCGAGGCGCCCGCAGGCGCTGCGAACCGCGGGACTGTCGTCCCGGCTCGAAGCAAGTCGACCTCGCCCTGCGCACCTACACCCCCGTGCTCACCTCCCGCACACCCGGGTCCGGGTTGCTTCTATAGGCAACAATGTCCCAGTGTCACGGACTACTCACACGTGTTCCAGCGCCATGGATCCGTCATCGACGCCGTGCTGAGCGCCAGTCGGGCTCCGGCCGCCGTGGCCGTCCGCTCACTGAGCGGCGTGGCCGAGGACGTCACCGCGACTGGCCAGCGTCTGGTGAAGGACGTGACCGAGCGTCGGCGGGCCGAGATCGCCCGGGTGGTGTCGGCCATCCCCTCGGAGGGACGGGACCGCCTCGTCGAGGCGCTGAACGCCTTGGCCGAGGGGGCCGGGGAGGCGTCCGATCCGGCTTGGGCAGACTGCTGGGAGCTGTGATGCCCGAGCCGCCGGACCCGGCAGGTCCCCCGAGCTCCCCTGGCTCTTCGAGGTTGAGCCCGTTCGAGGTGGCTCTTCCCGCGACCGTGCGTACACAGCTGCGGGCGCTGACCACCATCGTCTCTCGTCACCTGCGCACGACCACCTACTTGCGCCGGTGGCTGGTGCTGGGCGTGCTAGTCGGGGTGATCGCCGGCCTGGGGGCGGTGGCCTTCTTGCAGACCCTCATGCTGGCGACGCACCTGTTCCTCACCGACCTGGCCGGCTATCAGGTCCCCACGCCGGCCAGCGAAGGCTTCTTGCAGGGGTCCACCAGCTTCCCCTACGCCTGGGCCATCCCCCTCATCGTCGGTTTCGGCGGTCTGCTGTCGGGGGTGCTGGTGTTCACGCTGGCCCCCGAGGCCGAGGGGCACGGCACCGACGCCGCCATCCAGGCCGTCCACGACAACCCGAGGGGGGTGCGGGTACGGGCGGTGGCGGTCAAGATCGTGGCCTCCGCCATCACCATCGGCTCGGGGGGGTCGGGAGGCCGGGAGGGGCCCACGGCCCAGATCAGCGCTGGCTTCGGCTCCGTACTGGCCAGGGTGCTGGACCTCTCTCCGAGCGACGGCAGGATCGCCGTGGCCACCGGCATCGGGTCGGGCATCGGCTCCATCTTCAGCGCGCCCCTAGGCGGCGCCCTGCTATCTGCCGAGATCCTCTACCGCGACGACATCGAGGTCGAGGCCATCATCCCCTCGATCATCGCCTCGATCATCGGCTACACCGTGTTCGGGGCCTTCATGGGATTCAAGCCCCTGTTCGGCTTCGCCGCCGCCGGCTACCACTTCACCGACCCCATCCAGCTGGGCTGGTACGCCCTCATCGGGGTGGTCGGTGGCTTCGTCGGCCTGGCCTACTCCAAGGGGTTCTACGGCTTGGTAGACCTGTTCTCCTCGCTCCCGGTGCCCCGCATGCTCCGCCCGGCCCTGGGCGGCCTGCTGACAGGGTCGCTGGCCGTGGCTATCCCCCAGGTGATGGGCACCGGGTACGGCTGGATCCAACACGGGCTCGGCCACCAGCTGCTCGGCCTGCCGCTATGGGTGGTGCTGGTCCTGCCCTTCGCCAAGATCCTCGCGACTTCCCTGTCGATCGGCTCTGGCGGCTCAGGGGGGATCTTCGGGCCCGGGATGGTGATCGGGGCCTTCACCGGCGCTGCCATTTGGCGCCTCCTGGCCCCGGTGGCCCCCGGGATCCCCCACGGCCCGGCGCCATTCGTGATCGTCGGCATGATGGCCTGCTTTGGCGCGATCTCCCGCGCCCCCCTGGCAGTCATGATCATGGTGGCCGAGATGACAGGGACCCTGAGCGCCCTGGCCCCGGCCATGATCGCCGTGGGCCTGGCCACCTTGATCGTCCGGCGGGCCGACGACACCATCTACCGCAGCCAGCTACGCGCCCGGGCCGACACTCCCGCCCACCGGCTGCAGGCCAGCATGCCCCTCCTCGGGGCGCTCGGCGTGGCCGAGTTCATGGCCCCGCCAAGGGTGGTGTTCACCGGGCGCAACAGCATGCACGAGGCGGCCGACAAGCTGCGCCGAGAGCAGTTGCCGGGAGCGCCTGTGGTGGACGAGCGGGAAGCCTTCATCGGCGTGGTCCACACCGCCGACTTGGCCGAGCGGGCGGTGACCGATCCCGATACCTGGGTGGCCAGGGAGGCCGACCCTACGGCCGCGACCACCACCGCGACCGCCGATCTGGGCTCTGCCCTGGAGTCTCTCATGCTGGCCCAGGACAACTGGATCCCCGTCCTCGACGACGCCCGCCGCGTCATCGGGATCCTCACCACCTCTGGCGTGGTGCAGGGCTACCGGGCCGGCTTGCGGGCCAACCTCAGCCAGCTCTCCCGGGTGGCGCTGGATGTCGTGGTCATCGACCAGCAGGTGGGCGAAGGGGCACCGCTGGCTGGCAGGCCCCTCCGCAAGGCCAACCTGCCGGTGGGCACGATCGTGATGACCCTCCAGCGGGGAACCGAGCACCTGCTGCCCCGGGGCTCAAGCGTGCTGGCACCTGGTGACCGGGTCGGGATCCTCACCCACCGCGCCGACGCCGGGTTCGTTCGGGGCCTCCTCGCAGGCCCCGGCGGCGGGGGCCACGGGACCCCCCTTCTGCACGACCCGGGGGTGGACGCCAAGCCAGAGGAGGGAAAGGATGAGCCTGGTACCCCAGGGCGCCGAGAGTGGGCCTATCGCTTCTCCTCGGGGCTCAAGCGTTGCGCTCATGGCGTCACGGGTGTTGCAGGACGGGTTGGATGGAGACGGCGGCGACATCCAGGATGAGGATGGTTCTGCTCGTGATGTCGCCGCCGGTGTGGCTGGTGTCGTGGAGGCGCGTACCTCTCGAGGCTCGGGCCTTGAAGGCGAGACGTTCGCTGTCGGCGTCCAAGAGCCTCAAGTCGCGCGCCAGATCCGACGGATGTCGTGTCGTATTGCTTGTGTGACCCCCAGCTCGGCCAGGCGACTCGTCGGAGCGGCTCTTACGACGTCTTCGTCACCTCGGTTTGGTGAACCAGATCATGGCGAGACGTGAAGGGCGTTCCATGTTTGGCCGCCGTCAGTGGTGCGGTAGAGATGCTCGGTGGCGTAGTGGGTGGGTCCTACGACGTAGCCGGTGTTGGCGTCGATAAATCTGAGGTCGGCCCACCCGTAGAAGCTGCCGCCGTCTCTGATCGTGACTGTCCAGTTCTGGCCACCATCAAGGGTGCTGTTGAGGGTGTCTGCGACGCCCTCGGTGGCTAGGAAGGCGTGTCCCGCGCCATTGTCGGCCAGGAGATCGGGCCCGTTGTGTTGGGGCGGGTCGCCGAGTCGTACCCAGGTACGGCCACCGTCGGATGTGCCGTAGATGTGCTGGCGAGTGTTCTGCTCCTGGGACGACTGCTGGTTGGAGTAGCAATCGATCATCCACGCTTGGGGATGCCCGGAGGCGATCGAGAGAACGGCGGCCCCGCCGTCGGTCACCGTGCAAGGCACGGTGCGGGGCTGCCAGTAGACTCCCTGGTCCGTGCTGACCCAGATGCGGCCCAGTTGGCTGGGAGAGATCCGGACGCTTGCCAGCCCGGTCTCGAGCAGCACTAGATCGGTTCCGGCGGTGTAGATCTGGAAGGCCTGCCCCTGGCCCGTTTCGGCCGGGACCTGGACCAGCTGCCAGCCTTGGCTCCCGCCGACTCGCGAGCGGTACAGCAGTTCGGTCCCGGTGTTGTTGTAGCCGGTCAGTGCGTACACATAACTTCCAGCGATGGTCAGGGACTTGACTCCCCGGAGCCGCTCATCCGTCCAGGAGCGGCCACCATTGGCCGTAGAGAACAGGCCGGGGCCGAACAGGTAGCCGTGGCTGGCGTCGGTGAAGAGGATGTCGGTGACCGCGGAAGGGCTGGACGAGTACCAGCCCAGGGTCGTGGGCGGCGCAGGCAGCGACGCCCAGGTGCTCCCACCGTCGCTAGTAGCGGTGATGCCGGCGCAGCCGGCGCAGCCTGTGCTGCCGAGCGCCCAGCCCTGCTGGGCGGTGATGAAGCTGGCGGCTGCGACTCCGAAGCCGGGGGGTTCGGGGTTTACGCCGGCAGTGGGGGGTGGCGTGGGCTGCGATGCGAAGGACAAGAGAGTGGTGGCACTC
>JBOGGE010000022.1:0-24464 GCA_050743865.1 Acidimicrobiales bacterium | reverse complement strand
AGGCCCTCGTCGATCTGGGCCGCCGTCTGCCGGAGGAGGGGGAGCACCTCGTGGCGCAGGGTCGACGGGCCCACCCGGAGGGCGTTGGCCGAGACGTTCATGGCGGCGACCACCCCGCCCCCGCTGTCGTGGATGGGCACGGCCACCGACACCAGGCCGTCTTCGAGCTCCTGCTCGACCAGGGCATAGCCCTGGCGGCTCACCTCGCCGAGGAGGCGCCGCAGCTCGGCCGGATCGGTGACGGTCCGCTTCGTCCGCATGTCGAGGCGGACCTCTGCCAGGTACCGGTCGAGGTCGGCCTCGGACTTGCCGGCCAGGAGCACCCGACCCATGGAGGTGCAGTAGGCGGGGAACCGGGTGCCGATGGAGATGGCGACCGTCATGATCCGCGTGGTGGGGACCCGGACCACGTAGACGACGTCGTTGCCGTCGAGCACCGAGATCGACGACGACTCCTTGACCCGCGCCACCAGCTCCTCCATGTGGGGCTGGGCCACCTCCGGCAGGCTGAGGCCGCTCAGGTAGGCGTAGCCCAGCTCCAGGATCCGCGGCCGCAGGGAGAACTCGCGTCCGTCGTTGCGGACGTAGCCGAGCTCGGCCAGCGTCAGGAGGAACCGCCGGGCGGCGGCGCGCGTCAGCCCCGTGACCTGGGCCACCTCGGTCAGCGTGAGGCGCGGGCGCTCCGGCCCGAAGGCGCGGATGACGGCCAGGCCCCGCTCCAGGGACTGGACGAAGTCGGCCCGGCGGGCGCCCGGCGGCCCCTTGCCGACGAGCGGCGTCCCGTTCGCCGGCACCTCGCCCGGCACCGCCGGGCGGGGGTCAGGGACGGGCATCGGGGCACACCATAGTGAACGGCCTACGGGCCGGCTGGCCCCGGCGGTCCCTGCTCGGGGCGGCCGGTCGGCCGGGCCGCCGCCAACGCCGCCTCGACGGCAGGAAGGGCGGCGTTGGCCGCCGGCACCCCGGCGTAGATGGCGCACTGCAGGACGATCTCGCCGATCTCGGCCGGCGTGAGCCCGTTGCGGAGGGCGGCGGGGACGTGGAAGTCGAGCTCGCCGTGGCGCCCGAGGCCGACGAGGAGGGCGAGGGTGACGGCGCTCCGGGTGCGGCGGTCGAGCCCGGGCCGCGACCAGATCTCGCCCCAGGCGTACCGGGTGATGAAGTCGCCGAAGGCCGGCCACACGACCCCCTTCCGCCCGGCGGTGCGATCGACGTGGGCGTCGCCGAGCACGGCCCGGCGGGTGGCCCGTCCCCTGGCCAGGGGGCCGCCGGTCACGTGGGCGACGACGGCGTCGGCGAACGCCTCCGGACTGGCCAGGTTGGCCAGGTGGGAGGCGCCCGGCAGCACCACGAAGGCGGCGCCCAGGGGCTCGGCCCACGCCAGGGAGGCGGCCGGCGTGGTGACCGGGTCGTCGGCGCCCGCCACCACCAGGGTCGGGGCGGCGATCGATCCGAGGTCCGGCCGCAGGTCCATCCCGCCGATGGCCTCGCAGCACCCGGCGTACCCTTCGTCGTCACATCCCGACAGCATGGCCGCCACCTGGTCGAGCAGGTCGGGCCGCTCGGCCCGGAGGCGGGCGGGGAACCAGCGCTCGAAGAGGGCCGGGGCGAGCAGTGCCGTGCCGCCGGCCCGAACGGCCGCCGCCCGCCGTTGCCAGTCGGCGGCCGGGCCGAGGTAGGGGGCGGTGCAGGCCAGCACCAGCGAGCCGATCCGCTCGGGCCGCTTCGCCGCTGCCCACATCGCCACCATGCCCCCGAGCGAGAGGCCGCAGACGGCCGCCTGCTCGATCCCGAGGCCGTCGAGCACGTCGACCAGATCCTGGCCGAGGTCGGCGATCGAGTAGGGACCGGCCGGCGCTGACGAGCCGCCGTGGCCCCGGTGGTCGTACCGCAGTACCCGGAAGTACCCGGCCAGGGCCGCCACCTGGTGGTCCCACAGGGCGAGGGTGGTGCCCAGCGAGCCGGCCAGCACCAGCACCGGAGCGCCCGGCGGCCCGTCGAGCCGCACCCGCAGCCGGGCGCCCGAGGTGGCCACGGTGGTCTCGGTCATGGTGCTCCCTCCTCGCTGCGGGTCCATGCGTCGTGCCGGGCCAGCGCCCGGTCGATGAGCTCGTCGTTCGCCCCCAGGTAGCCCTCGGGTTCGCACAGCCGGTCGAGGGCTCCCGGGTCGCGGCGCCGGGCCACCTCGGGCTCGGCCGCCAGCGCCTGGCGGAACGAGCAGCCGGTCTCGATGGCCCGACGGCTGGCGGCCCCCACCACCTCGGCCGCCGGCGCCCGCCCGAGCTCGGGCGCCAGGTCCAGGGCGACCCGCTCGGCCATGAGGACCCCGCCGGTCCGGTCCAGGTTGGCCGCCATGCGGCTCGGGCTCACCGTGAGCCGGTCGACCACGGTGGCGACGCCGTTGGCGCACCCCCCGGCGGCACGGAGCAGATCCGTCAGCGCCTGCCACTCGGCGTGCCAGCCGCCGGTGCCGGCACGTTCGTGGTCCTGGACCCCGGACGACACGAGCACCGCCGCCGCCCCGTGGGCCCGCCGGGCAGCGGCCAGGACCAGGACCGAGGAGACCGGGTTGGCCTTGTGGGGCATGGTCGAGGATCCGCCGTGCCCGCCGCCGCCGCCCTCGGTCACCTCGCCCACTTCCGCCTGGGCCAGGAGGACCACGTCGAAGGCCACCTTGGCGGCGGCGTTGGCCAGGCCCACCAGGGCGCCGGCCAGCTCCACCACCCTGCCCCGGTCGGTGTGCCATGGCAGTGGCGCCTCGGCCAGCCCCAGCCGCTCGGCCAGGCGGGCCGATACGGCCGGTCCCCGGTCCCCGAGCGAGGCGAGGCTGCCGGCCGCCCCGCCCAGCTGTACCGCCAGGCGCTCCGCTGCCACCCGCTCGACGACGGCCGCCGCCTCGACCAGCCCGACCAGCCAGCCGGCGACCTTGAGGCCGAAGGTGATGGGGAGGGCCGGTTGGAGCAGCGTCCTCCCCGTCATCAGCGTCCGGCGGTGACGCCGGGCCAGGGCGGCGCAGGCGTCGGCCGCCGCGCCGACGTCGGCCAACAGGAGGCGGCACCCCTCACGGGCCACCAGCATCGCCGCCGTGTCCATGGCGTCCTGGCTCGTCGCCCCGAAGTGGGCCCATGCGCCGTGGCCCGCAGCGCCGGGAGCGTCGTCGACGGCGGCGGCGAGCGCCCTCACCAACGGCACCACCGGGTTGCCGGCCGAACGGGCCGCCACTCCCAGGTCGCCGGGGCGAGGGTGGATCCGGCCCGCCACTCCGGCCACGGCCTCGGCCGCCGGGCGGGGCACGACGCCGGCGTCGGCCTCGGCCCGGGCCAGCTCCCGCTCGAAGGCCAGCAGGGCGGCGGTCCACGCCTCGGGCGACGTCGCCGCGTCCATTGCGTCGCTGGTGAAGAGCGGATCGAAGAGCGACCCCGGCCCCGGTGCCGGGGCGGGCGGATCAGAGGGCAAAGAAGACCGTCTCGTCCGGCCCCTGGAGGTGCACGTCGAAGCGGTAGCCGTCCTCGTCGCCGGCAGCGACGAGGGAGCCCCGCCGGCCGGCGTCGGCGATGGCGCCCAGGACCGGGTCCCGGGTGTTGGCCTCGGCCTCGTCGCCGAAGTAGACCCGAGTGCGCACCGGCCGCAGCAGGCCCCGGGCGAAGACCAGCATTTCGAGGTGCGGCGCCTGGAGAGTGCCGCTTTGGAGGGTCACCGATCCGGGTTTCACCGTCCGGATCCGGTACCGGCCGTCGGCGTCGGCCAGGGACCGTCCGAACCACGAGCCGCCGTCCGGCACGGTGCCGAACCGGCCGTCGGGGTCGGGCTGCCACACCTCGAGCACGGCGTCGGGGACGGGTACCTGTGCGCCGTCGAGGATCTGCCCGTGGACCGAGACGGATCCCGGGGTGCCGGGGGGCACGATCTCGGGACGCTCGAGGGGTTGCAGCCCCATCGACAGGAAGGGACCGATGGTCTGCGAGGGCGTGGGGACGAGATCGGCACCGCCGTGGCGGGACAACGGGAGCCGCCCGTCCACCCCGGTCATCGGGCCCGGCCTCCCGTCGGCCCACCGGCCTCGTCCACGGCCGGCCCGCCGACGACGAGGTCGAAGCGGTAGCCGAGTGATCGCTCCGGCTCGGTCAGGCCGATCTCGAAGGCGGCCACCATCGCCGCCCGGCCTTCGGGCGACGTCACCGAGTTGAAGATGGGGTCGAGGGCGAACAGCGGATCGCCGGGGAAGTACATCTGGGTCACCAGCCGGTGCGTGAAGGCCCGGCCGAAGACCGAGAAGTGGACATGGGCCGGCCGCCAGGCGTTGGGATGGTTGCCCCACGGGTAGGCCCCGGGCCGGATGGTGACGAACCGGTACCGCCCCTCGCCGTCGGTCAGGCACCGGCCGTAGCCGGTGAAGTTGGGGTCGAGGGGGGCCGGGTGCTGGTCGACCTGGTGCTGGTAGCGACCGGCGGCGTTGGCCTGCCACACCTCGATGAGCTGACCGGTGATCGGCCGCCCCCCGGTATCGAGCAGCCGCCCCTCCACCGTGATCCGCTGGCCCATCGGCTCGTCGGCGTGGTGGCACGTCAGGTCGTGGTCGAGCGGCCCCACGAGCCCCTCGCCGAAGACCGGCCCGGTGGCGTCCGCCTCCGACGGCGGCAGCACCAGCAGGGGACGGGACGGTGCCCGCAGGGTGGTCGACCGGTACCAGGGGGCGTCGTAGGGCGGGTCCAGCTCCCGCATGTCCTGCTCCTCGAGCGCCGGAAAGCTGCCGACGACGTCCCGGGGGACCGCCCCGACTGCCGAGCCTGCCTCCATCGAGCCCTCCTATCCCGGTTGCCCTCTCATCGTCTCATCGACTGGCGCCGCCGGTCACTTCCCCGGCTTGGCCGCCTGGAGGCGCCGGAGGACGGCCAGCTCCCGGGCGGTGGGCGGCGCCGAGGCGCGCACGTCGGGCGACACCGCCAGCGGCCACCCGGTGGCCGCCACCACCTCGGCCACCTCGACGCCGGGGTGGATCTCGCTGAGGGTGAGCTCGCACGTCGCCGGGTCGGGGCGAAGGACCCCGAGGTCGGTCACCACCGTGGTCGGGCCCCGTCCGGTGAGGCCGAGCCGGGCCCGGTCACCGGGTCCGGTGCCGTGGCCGACGGTGCTGACGAAGTCGACCTTCTCGACGAACGTCCGCCGGCTCTGGCGGACGATGACCATGACCTCGCCGCACGAGCCTCCGATCTCGGGCGCCCCGCCGGCCCCCGGCAGGCGGACGCCGGGATCCTCGTAGTCGCCGATGACGGTCGTGTTGAGGTTGGCGAACCGGTCGACCTGCGCCGCGCCGAGCATGCCGACGTCGATGCGACCGCCCTGGAGCCAGTAGTTGAAGATCTCGGGGACCGAGACCACCGAGTCGGCGGTGTCGGCCAGGTCGCCGTCGCCGATCGACAGGGGGAGGCCGTGGGGCTTGGCGCCGATGGTCCCCGATTCGTAGATCAGCACGATTGTCGGGGCGTGGGTGGCCCGGGCCAGGTTGGCGGCGGTGCTCGGCAGCCCGATGCCGACGAAGCAGACCTGCCCGTCGCGTAGCTCACGGGCGGCGACGACCGTCATCATCTCGTCGGTGGTGCAGGGGACCGGCCCCCCGTCGCCGGAGCCGTCCACTGACGGCCCCCCGCCGCCGGAGCCGTCAACCGCCGGGCCCCCGCCCCGGGGCCCGGGCCTGCCCGCACCGGCGTCCACCCGCTCGACAGCGCTCACGTCGCCACCACCGGGGCCAGCACCCGCTCCTCCATCCACTCGGCGAAGCGCTGGCGGTCTCGGCTGATCGGGTCCCATTCCTCGTAGAAGCGGTTGTCCCGTTCCGAGTAGCCGGCGGCGTAGGAGGGGTGACAGCCCCCCGGGACCTGGGCCACGGCGGTGACGATCCACGACGGCAGGACCACCGCTCCGGGCCGGGGGTCGAGCACGTCGACGACCTCCTCGACCGTGACCAGGCTGCGGCTGGCGGCCAGGACGGCTTCCTTCTGAACCCCGGTGATCCCCCACATCTGGACATTGCCCCGCCGGTCCGCCCGCTGGGCATGGACCACGGCGACGTCGGGATTGAGGGCGGGGACGGCGGTCAGGTGCTCGCCGGTGAAGGGGCACTCGATCGGGGCCACCTCCGCCCGGCTCCGCTCCTCGAGGCCGGTGCCGGCGTAGCCCCTCAGGACGGCGAAGGGCAGTCCGGCGGCGCCGGCGACGTAGCGGTTGGTGAGGCCGGCGTGGCTGTGCTCCACCGTCTCGAGCGGGCAGGGCCACCGGTGCTCCACGGCGTCGCGGAACCGGTGCAGGGACCCGACCCCGGGGTTGCCGGCCCACGAGAAGACCAGCCGGCTGGCGCACCCCATGCCGATCAGCTGGTCGTAGATGAGGTCCGGCGTCAGCCTCACCAGGGTGAGGTCCCGCCTGCGCTGGCGGATCATCTCGTGGGCGGCGGCGAACGGGATCAGGTGGGTGAAGCCCTCCATGGCCACGCAGTCGCCGTCGTGCACGAGCGTGCCGATGGCATCGGCCAGGTCGAGCAGTTCGGCCATCACCGTTCTCCCGCCGTCGCCGCGGCAGCGCCGGCGGGGCCGCCGACGGGCGTCGGGATTGGTCTGGCGGTGTGCATCGGCTGGCTCCCGGCGTGTGTGCGAAAAACGCACTTAAGTTCAGCTTGTGAACAGACTAGGGTCGGTCGGCGGGGCTGTCAACGCTCCGGACGGCCGGACGGCCGGTCGGCCGGCCGGAGCGGCTGGGAGCGGGTCGGCGCCGGGTCGGCGGGAGGTTGACACCGCCGGGTCGGCGCGTCAAAGTTCGGCACGGTTCCGCTGTCCGGATCACGGTGCGGATATCGAACGAGCCGGTCACTCCCGGGGAGCGGTCACGATCGGCCGAACCCCGATGGCACGGTCGCCGCTGGCGCTGGCCGGCGGCAGGTGCAGGTGGCCGGTGCAGGTGGCCGTTGGCCGGTGGCCGGCGGCACGACCAGGAGGTGGCGCGATGGGCATCCTCGACGACCGGCGTTGGGACGGGCGGATCTGGTCCGGGGGCGAATGGACGGCACCGACGGGCGGGACCCGCGACGTGGTCGAACCGGCCACCGGGAAGGTCCTGGGCCAGATCGGCCTGGCCGGGGCCGATCAGGTGAAGGGTGCCGCGGCCGGTGCGGCCGAGGCCCAGCGCGCCTGGCGGGAAGCGCCGTTCCACGAGCGGGCGCGGGTGTTGCGCACCGCCGGCGGCCTGCTGGGCCAGCACGCCGCCGAGGTCGAGAACTGGCTGGTGCGCGAGGCGGGGTCCGTCCGCCCCAAGGCCGCCTTCGAGATCGGCGTGGCCGCCAACGAGTGCTACGAGGCGGCGGCGCTGCCGTCGCATCCCTACGGAGAGCTGCTCGCCAGCGGCGAGCCCCGGCTGAGCTTCGCCCGCCGCCGCCCGGCCGGGGTGGTGGCCGTCATCGCCCCATTCAACGTCCCGCTCATCCTCTCCATCCGCTCGGTGGCCCCGGCGCTCGCCCTCGGCAATGCCGTGGTGCTAAAGCCGGATCCCCGGACCGCCGTGTCCGGCGGCGCCGTGCTGGCGGCCCTGTTCGAGCAGGCCGGTCTGCCGGGCGGGGTGCTCCAGATGCTCCCGGGCGGGGCCGAGGTCGGTGCCGCCCTGGTGGCCGACGACTCGGTCCAGGTCGTGTCGTTCACCGGTTCGACCCGGGCCGGCCGGGTAGTCGGGGAGTTGGCTGCCCGCCATCTGAAGCGTGCCCACCTCGAGCTGGGAGGCAACTCGGCCCTGGTCGTGCTGGACGACGCCGACGTGACCGCCGCCGTGGGCCTGGCGGCATGGGGCTCGTTCTTCCACCAGGGACAGGTGTGCATGACGACGGGTCGTCACCTCGTCCACCGCTCGCTGGTCGACAGCTACGTCTCGGCGCTGTCGGCCAAGGCCGACGCCCTCCCCGTGGGCGACCCGGCGACGGAGGAGGTGGCGCTCGGCCCGATCATCGACGCCGGGCAGCGCGACCGGATCCACGGGCTCGTGACCGCCAGCGCGGCGGCCGGCGCCACCGTCGCCGCCGGCGGCCACTACGACGAGCTCTTCTATCGCCCGACGGTGCTGACCTCGGTCACCGCCGACATGCCGGTCTACGCCGAGGAGGTCTTCGGCCCGGTGGCGCCGGTGCTGGCCTTCGACGACCTGGAAGAGGCGGCGCGCCTGGCCGCCGCCTCCGACTACGGACTGTCGCTCGGGATCGTCACCGGCGACCCGCTTCGGGCTCTCGAGCTCGCCGAGCGCATCCCGAGCGGCGCCGTCCACATCAACGACCAGACGGTCAACGACGAGGCGCAGATCCCGTTCGGTGGCGTGGGCGACTCGGGCACGGGGGCCCGCTTCGGCGGCGCCGCCGCCAACATCGAAGCGTTCACCGAGACCCAGTGGGTCACCATGCGCCGGCAGCCGGCCCGGTACCCCTTCTAGGAGGGGAGGACCCGGAGGGAGCGCTGGGCCGGCGCGTCGGGTCAGGGAGCCCTGCCAGACAGAGGCGACGAGAGCCGGCGAGAACCGGAGAGGGGAGGCGACGAGCCGCATGCAGCGCCTGCGGACGCAAGTGGGCATCGTCGGCGCCGGGCCCGCCGGGCTCCTGCTGGCCCACCTGCTGGCCCACGACGGCGTCGACTCGGTGGTCCTCGAGCGCCGGGACCGCGACTACGTCGAGCAGCGGGTGCGGGCCGGCGTCCTCGAGCACAGCACCGCCCAGCTTCTGTCGTCGTGCGGCGTCGGCGAGCGGATGCGGCGAGAGGGCCTCGTCCATCACGGGATCGAACTGCGCTTCGACCGGCAGCGGCACCGGGTGCCCCTGACCGAGCTGGCCGGTGACCGCTCGATCATCGTCTACGGGCAGCAGGAAGTGGTGAAGGACCTCATCGCCGCCCGCCTGGCCGCTGGCCGGCCCGTCCTCTTCGGCACCGAAAGCGTCGGGATCGAGAACCTCGACGCCGCCGACCCGGGAGGACCCCGCATCCGTTTCGAGGCGGAGGGTGGCGAGCCGGGCATCCTCGACTGCGACGTGGTGGCCGGCTGCGACGGATCGCACGGCGTGTGCCGTGCCGCCGTCGCCAGGAGCGAACGGGTGCTCGTTCGGGAGTACCCGTTCGCGTGGCTCGGGATCCTGGCGGCCGTGCCCCCGTCGACCGAGGAGCTCATCTACTGCCGGAGCGACCGGGGGTTCGCCCTCCACTCCATGCGCTCGCCGGAGCTCAGCCGCCTCTACCTGCAGGTCCGGCCGGGCGAGCCGCTCGACGAGTGGCCGGACGGGCGGATCTGGGAGGAGTTGGCTGCCCGGCTGGCGACCGACGACGGTTGGACCCTGTCGGAGGGCCCGATCCTGGAACGGTCGGTCACGGACATGCGTGGCTTCGTCGTCGAGCCCATGCGTTACGGCTCGCTCTTCCTGGCCGGCGACGCCGCCCACGTGGTGCCGCCGACCGGAGCCAAAGGGATGAACCTGGCCGTCGCCGACGTGCGACTGCTGGCCGAGGGACTGGTGCGAGCCCTGACCAAGTCCGACGACCGGCTCCTGGACGAGTACTCGGCCCGCTGCCTCCGGCGGGCGTGGCGGGCCCAGGAGTTCTCGGCCTACATGACGACGATGCTCCACCCGCTGCCGGGAGAGGACTTCAACAGCCGGCTCCAGACGGCCCGTCTCGACCACCTGGTCCACTCCGAGGCGGCCCTCCGGTCGCTGGCGGAGAACTACGTCGACCTGACGGGAACCTGATCGGTGGCTCCGTCGATCGTCTTACGGGACCTTGAAAGGAATGCGGAACTCCGTGTGCCTTGAACTTGCATTTAAACCCCCGCTGCCTGGCCAGGCGGCCTTCTTGACCACCGGATAGCGGGTTCGTGGCGGTCGGCGGGTGCCTTTCGGGCGTCCGGGGCTCGGTACGTCGGATTTCGGTGGACTGGCCGGAGTGCCGGCTCCCAGGGCAGCCGCTGGTCGTCGACGAGGCCGCACCCGAGGCGCAGCTGGGTGCAGGCGGCGACGATCAGCCAGGTCCAGCGATCGGCCTGTTCGGGCCTCGAAAGCGAAGGCGCGGTCCAGCCCAAGGTGCTCTTGGCGAACCGGTACGTGTGCTCGAGACGGCACATTCCCTGGAGTGTTGATGACGCATCCCGTCTGCCGGTGCTCGAGTGCTGTTTGTGCCCAGCCCGTGCCGCCACCGATCACCGGGACGGCGAGCGCTCGGCCCCTCACAACCCCGACAAGCGCACGGCCCGTGCTTGGCTCGTCCCCTCCAGGACGTCACCCAAGGGTGAATTCCGGGCCGATCGCCGGCTCGCATTGCGTGACAGCCCGGATGGAGAGCCCCCACCCCGTGGTGATCGGCGGCTCGCGCCGGGGCGCGACCAGGAGGGATGGGTCCCCGCCCGCTATCCGCCGACGCTGGCCCGTCCCCGGATGCACCGTTGGATGCCATTCGCGGCGACGTTGAGGGCGGCCACGAGACGGGAGCGGCCGGGCCCGAGGCTCGGGACCACGATCCCGAGCGCGGCCACCACGTCGGCGCCCCCGTCGCGCACGGGCACGGCCAGGGAGCGCGCGCCGAGGCTCATCTCCTCCTCGGTGTGGGCGTAGCCCTCCCGTCGGACCATCAGCAGCTCCCTTTTGAGGATCGAGGCGTCAGTGATCGAATAACGCGTCATCCGGGTGAGACGGGAAAGCGCGCGTGCCTGGACCTTCTCGGGAGCGTAGGCGAGGAGCACCTTGCCGACACCGGTGGTGTGAAGGGGTAGGCGGCCCCCCACCCGGCTGACCACAGGGACGGAGTCGCTCCCCGAGATCCGGTCGAGGTAGAGGGCCCTGGTGCCGTCACGGACGGCGAAGTGCACCGTGGCAAAGGTGGTCTTGTAGACGTCCTGGAGGAACGGGGCAGCAATCTGGCGAAGACCAGACGAGACGGGTGCGAGCAGTCCCAGCTCCCAGATGCGCTGGCCGATCGCATACGTTCCCGACCTGGTACGCACAAGAGCGCCCCAGGCCACGAGCTCCCCCACGAGGCGGTGGGCGGTGGCGGGCGGGAGGTCGGTACGCCGGGCGAGCTCGCTCAGCGTGAGCGCGGCGTGGTTCGCGTCGAACGCACCGAGAAGGGCGAGCGCCCGAGAGGTGACGCTTACCCCGCGATTCGCAGCGTTCCCTGCCGTCGCATGCGTCCTTCCACTGGGTGGAACAATAATCTTGCCACGTCCACGGGTCGGCTGTCAGTGTTGAGCCTGTGGTCGACGGCGGTAGGTGGGGGAGCTCCTGCCTGGAATCGATGAACTTCTCGTTACGCGCGGCTAGCGGTACCATGACGGCGCTGCTACGGTACGACGAAGACGTCAGCAGACCACGCCATGCCCGGTGTAAGGCCCGGACGGCGTTGCCGTCGTGCGTAGGCGGGCCGGCGCGCACGGCGAGGACCGGGCATGCCGCAGCAAGATCTTCCTCGGCACCAGCCACCACTCGGCCGAACGGGTAGCTCCAGCACATCAGAAGAGACAACCAATGGGGGAGGCACGATGAGGATGGCCAGGCGCCTAGAGAGGGTCTCGCGACAAGAAGGTGTGCCCAAGCATCGTTGGAGGAGGGCGGTCGCGGCAATGAGGCCTTTCGCCTTCGGGGGAGCAGCCCTCGCCGTCGTCGCCGGCGTGCTCGGCGCGGGCACAGGGATCGCAGGCGCGGCCACGCACTTTCACGGGCTCACGTCCATCACCAACTACCCGGCCTACGTCGGTGGACACGGCAAGGCGAACCCGAAGCTCTCACCCATCGTGATCGGCGCGGTGAACCAGCAGACAGCGCCGAACGCCCCCACACCCCTGTGGACGACAGGGGTCAAGGTGGCCGTCCAGTACGTCAACCAGCACACCCATGGTATCGACGGCCACCCGGTGAAGGTTGTCTACTGCTTCATCCCGACAACAGTAGGTGCCGCCGCCAAGTGTGGCGACGAGTTCGCCAACAACCACAAGGTCACCGCGGTCATAGGTGGTGCGATCGACACCGGCATGACAGCGCTCGAAGCCGCGCTCAAGCCCACGAAAAAGCCGATGTTCTGGGATGTCTCGCTCAGCGCGGTCGACGAGACGTACCCCTACGGGTTCATTTGGTGGAACACAGACGCCTACGTGAACGCACCGTACGGCGTCTTCGCCAAGACAGTGATCCACGCGAAGAGCGTCTCGCTCATCTACCCCTCGAACATATCGGCCGAGGTCACACAGGCCGGCACCGTTGACGCCGCGCTCAGGTTCGCGGGCATCAAGACAATTCACAAGGTTGGCTACACAGCGGCGGCAGCCGCGAACCTGGCCGAGCCCTTGGAAGCGGCAGATGTGGCCAAGACGACACTGACCATCAATGTGAGCAGCGGCGGTCCAAACTGCTCTGACGTCGCCTTGGCCCTGAAGTCCCTCGGTCTCAACACAAAGGTCAAGGTGGTCACCGATGTGCCCTGCACGGCGCCGACAGTTGCCAAGGCAGACGGCGGCCAGTTGCCTCACAACTGGTACTACCTGACCGCTCAGTCGATGCCCGGTTCGAACACAAAGGCCCTTACAAGCGTGGCCAAGCACATCTTCACCGAGTACGGCAAGGGCCCGATCTACGCCGACGCCTGGGCCGAGATGGGGATCAGCCTGATCACCACGATCGACAAGCTGGACACCAAGATCCTGAAGGCCCACGAGAAGATCACGCCGAAGACGCTCTTCAAGGCGGCGAGGGCCTTCAAGGGTCCCGTCCTCCAGGGTGCGCCGCATCTCGACTGCGGTGGCTTCACGACGCCTGCCACCTGCAACAACCGGGACGCGTTCTTCCAGAACACGGCACCGGGAGTGATGACGCAGATGAGCACATGGATCGGGCCAGCCAAGGGCTTCAAGGTGCCGGCACCGGCGAACCCGTAGTCTCACGTTCGTATCCCGCCCGCTGCATCCTGCCTCGCGTCTTCCGGGGCAGGATGCAGCGGTGGATTAATGAGGCTGGTCGATAGGACACGTCGCCTGAGCCAATGTCGGCGTGAGACGAGCATGAGGATCTGACGGGAATTGCCCGGATGGAACCGGGCATGAAGCAGCCACAGACGCGGGTGGGCATGGTCGGCGCTGGGTCAGCCGGGGTCGGGCTCTTCCATCTGCTCGCCCGAGCGGGTATCGAGTCGATTGTCTCGGAGCGCCGTTCCCGAGCGTACGTCGAGCAGCGGGTGTGAGCCGGTGTCCTCGAGCGCATCACCGCCGAGCTGCCCGATGCGTGTGGAATCGGGGAGCGCGTGCGGCGAGAGGGGCTGGTGCACAATGGGATCGAGTTGCGCTCCGTCGGTGCGCCGCACCGGATGTCGCTGACGGCGAGCCGACCCTGTCAGCCCGGCGTGCTGTCAACTGGCGGAAGTGACGGCGGCGGTGCCTCCTCGGTCGCCACAGAGCGTCCGAGGTAGCTCGAGATGATCAAATCCTGGTTCTGCCGCACCCGCTCGACGGGCTCGTGGAGCACGACGTCACCGTGGGAGAGCACATAGCAGCGGTCGGCAATTTGCAGGGCGAGTGGGACGTGCTGCTCGATCAGGAGGACCGCACAGCCCTCGTTCTTCGCATAGTCCCGTACGACCGGAAGGAGGCCCTCGACGAGGACCGGCGCAAGCCCCAAGCTCAGCTCGTCCAGCAGCAGGAGGTCGGGGCGGCGTGCCAGGTTCCGGGCGACCGCGAGCATCTGCTGCTCTCCTCCCGAGAGCAGCCCGGCCGGTCGGTCATGCAAGCGGCGCAGCGCAGGAAAATACGTGTAGACGAGCTCTGGGTCGATGGTCTCGCCGCGGTAACCGAGTCGAACGTGCTCGGAGACGGTCAAGCCGAAGAAGATGCCGCGGCCCTCCGGCACATGCGCGATACCCGATCTCGCCCGCTGCGTCGGCGAGAGGTGCGCCAGGTCCCTCCCCTTGAAGCGGATCATCCCCCGAGACGGCTCGATGAGGCCGGAGATGACTCGCAGCGTCGTGGTCTTGCCTGCCCCGTTCGGGCCGAACAACGCCACGACCTCTCCGGAATGCACGTCGAGATCGATCTCTCGCACGACGTCGGCCTGGCCGTAGCCAGCCGAGACATTCTCGAGCGCGAGCACCGCCTCGCTCATCGTTCCTCCCGCAGTTCCGGCACGGATCCGGTGGCGGAGCCGCGCACGGTGGGTGGTGCAGCATCACCAGCGTGATGGTCGATCTCGGTCGAGGTGCTCGCACCGAGGTAGGCAGCCAGAACTGCAGGGTTGCTCCGCACCTCTTCGGGCGTGCCGCTGGCGATGATCGTTCCGAAGTCGAGCACGTAGATCTGGTCGCAGATTCCGAACACGAGCCCCATGTCATGATCGATCAACAGGGCCGGAAGACCTTCGTCGACGATCCCGCGAAGTCGCTGGCCGAGGTCCTGGCTCTCGTGCGTGTCAAGACCGGCCGCCGGCTCGTCCAGGAGGAGCAGGCTCGGCCGCGCGACCAACGCCCGAGCAACTCCCACGAGCTTGCGCCGGCCTTCAGGGAGGTCGCTCGGCATTGCGTCTGCGACCTCGCCGAGGTCGAGCAGGGTGAGCGTTTCGTCTGCGAGCTGTTCCGCCCGCGGTTGGCGCCCGAAGACGACCTCGGCGAAGGTCGAGCCCAGGGTCGGATGATACGCGGCCACGGCGAGGTTACCTCTGACGGAGAGGTCATCGAAGAGCTCCATCGTCTGCCAGGTCCGTGCAAGACCTAGCCGCGCCCGACGATGCGGCTGCAGCTTGGAGATCTCCCGACCGCCCAGCTGGACGCTACCCGAGAACTGGACGAAGCCGGTTATGGCGTCGATGAAGGTGGTCTTGCCCGCTCCGTTGGGGCCGATCAGGCCCACGAGCTTCCCTTCGCCCACCTCCAAGTCGACGCCGTCCAGCGCTTGAACGGCGCCGAACCGGACCGAGACACCCCGCGCCGAGAGCACCGCGCTCACGACGTCACCTTGGCCGAATCCAAGCCGTCCCCGCTTCGTTCGAGCTCCGTGGCTGCCCGTCTGTCGGCGGCACCAGGGAGCGCGCCCTCCAGAGGTCGTCTCAAAATGCGCGCGCGCAAATGCTGGAACTGACCATAGAAGAAAACGGTACCTCCACCATCCGGTTGGCTGGCGATCGCCCAGACCACGACAAAACCGGCAATGAGGTTGAGCCAGTCCCCCTGGAGATGGAACCAGTCCAAGAGCGCGTAGGCGAGAAGACCGGCGGTGTAGATGATGCCCCCGAAGATGCCTCCGGGAACGCTCGTGATCCCGGTGATATAGACGAACGCGACCAGTGCGACGCCGAGGAGGGTGCTGTAGCTCGAGGCGGTGATCGAGCCGTAGCTGTAGGAAAGCAAAACCCCGGCCACACCGGCCACACCGGCCGCCATGGCGAAGCCGATCAGCTTGACGTTGCGGACGCTCACGCCGCTGGCAGCCGCGGCGCGCTCGTTCGCCCGTACCGCCAGCATCTGCTGGCCAAAGCCGGATCGGCGAAGGTTGGCGACGAGCAACGCCACCACGGTGAGCACGATCAGGCAGAACCAGCCGAACAGCGGGCTCGGTTCGCCGCCACCCAACCCATGGAAGGAGGCGTTGGTACCGAATGTGAAACCGAACAAGGAGGGCGGCGGTACCGAAGAGCCGGTCACGGCGGCGCCCCAGCTCCCGTTGTTGAACCAGAATGTCTGGAGCGCAGCCGCCGCTGCCAACGTGACGACGGCAAGCTGGACCCCTCGCACCCGCAACGCGGGGAACCCGAAAGCGACCCCTAGCAGGGTGGCAGCAATGATGCCGATGATCGGCGCCCAAGGGAACCCGATCCCGAAGTTGGCAGACAGATGGGACACGATGAATCCGGCCACTCCGGCGAGGCCGAGCTGCACGAGGGAGAGTTGGCCGAGGTAGCCGGTTACCACGACGAGCGACAGGAGGGCGATGGCGAAAATGCACGAGGTGATGAGCCCCTCCCGGTAGCCGAAGGGGAGGGCCCACATGAGCACCGCAGCGATCGGCAACCAGAATGCCGCGGTGCGCAACGGATATATCGGCGTCGGGGCGCGTGGCAGCCGTCGCTCCGCGATGGCTCCCCGCGACGGGATCTTGCCCGCACGGAAGAACGTGGCGATAACGAGGACGATGAGGACGAGGAGCGCATCGACGCCGGGCAGGGGACTGTTCTGCACCGTCGGGAACCAGGACTGGGTCGAGAAGTAGAGGAGCACCGACTCGGCGGCGCCGATGAGGATGCCAGCGATGAACGTGCTCGAGAAGCTGGTGAGACGGCCGAACATCGCAGCCGCGAGGCCAGGCACGATCAACAGGACGAGCCCGGTTGGGTTCACCTCGCTGATCGAGGCCGACAGCATCCCCACCAGCCCCATGGCGACCGCCATGAGCACGGTGTTGCCCATGGAGTACCGGCTCGGGGAGAGGCCGAGCAAGCTGGCGAACGCCTCGCTCTCGGCAGCCGCCCGGGTTCCGATGCCGAAGCGGGTCCAGCGATACGCGGCCCCCAGGAGCACCACGACCAGGAGCACCACGCCGGCAATCCACAGTTCGTAGACGGGAAGGGTCACCCCGAACAACGGGAGGCTGTTCGCCGGGAGGATGGAGGGTTGCGCCTGCGCTGTTGGCCCGAATGCCAGCACCATGGCCGCCTGCAAGGCGAGGAGGATGCCCAAGGTGGCCACGAGCTTGGCCAGCGGCGCCTGGCGCCGAAGGGGTCGCACGACGCCGAACTCGAAGAGGACCCCGATCACCGCGCTGAACAGGAGGGTGAGAACGATCGCCGCCCCCATGGGGAAGGTGACTCCGAACTTCCCGGTCGCCAGCACCCAGTAGCAGTAGCCGCCCAGCATCGCGATCGCGCCAGCACTCAGGTTGACGACCCCGGACCCCCGGTAGCTGAGCACCACTCCGGTGCCCACTCCCGCGATGAGGGCGCCCGAGCCAATGCCGATGATCGCGTAGGCGAGGATCAGCGATGCCGACACTTGCTCACGTTCCTTCGGCTAGACGGGTTGCCATGCAGGCAGTCTGGTCAGCGCAGCCTGCATGCGGTCGTCGCGGGGGCCGGCGATGCCAAGGGAGCGCGATGGCGCCACCTACTCCGCGGTGCGGTCGTAGGGATCGGGGACCACCGTGGGCCACCCTTGCGTGGCGAGCCCGATGAACGTACCGGCCACGATGTGCTGGAGAGCTTGTTCACCTGTCGAACCTCAGGAGCCTCATGAACGGTTGCCACCAACATGGCGCCGTCCGGTCTCGTCCCCGCTGAAGGCATACACAGTGACCCCGTCCGCCGCCGAGCGAAGCATACCCTGTCGGGCAATGCCGATGCGGCCGGAGATAGGCCCGGAGCTGCTGCTACTTGATGTGATGAAGGAGCGCCTGACCGCTCCCGCGTGACGGACCTCGGTGCTCGGAACCGAGTCGGCGCCGGGTCGAGGAGAAGTACCCGATGGCGTGTAGTTCGCAGGAAGACCGCGAGGTCCGCCCTCGCCGTGGAGGACCGAGTCCGAGCAGACTCGGGGGTGCGAATCCGAGCACTCCACGACGAAGGAGGACCAAAGTGCTACAACCTCAACCCTATGTCGGCGTCGACCTGCACCGGCGCCGCAGTGTCATCGTCCAGCGCAGCGCCGGAGGCGAGACGCTGGCCGTCACCCAAGTGACCAACGACGACGTGGTGGCGTTCGCCAAGGCCGTTACCGACGCCGGCGAGCGCATCGGTGAAGCCGAGGAGAAGGGCTGGCTCGGCGAGGCCGAGGGCCTTGACCGCCCTCTCCAGTTCCCGGCGGAGACCGGGACGTTCCTCTGGAAACCGACTACTCCTCCCCACCACTGAAGCCGGGGGGGTTGGACCGTGACCTCTTCCCCAACGGGTGTCCGTTGCCGCCACGCGGCCACGATGTGGCGGGAAGGCCGGCGGGTGGTGCAAAATGTCGCACGCGCCACGCGGAGACGAGGAGACCAGGAGCGGGGCATGAGCAATCGGCTGAGCGGCAAGCGGATCCTGATCACCGGCGCTGTGGACAACATCGGGAAAGAGAGCGTCGCCTCGTTCGTCGGCGAAGGTGCCAGCGTCGTTATTGCCGATATCGACGCCGCGAAGGGGGCGGTGACCGCGAAGGAGCTCGGCACCGGCTTCGTCGAGGTGGACGTACGTGACGAAGCCTCGGTCGAGAGAATGGTTACCCGGGCCGTGGGCGAGCTGGGCGGGCTGGATGGGCTGTGCCAGTTGGCTGCCATCCAGATCGCGGGCAGCCTCGAGACGCTGTCGGCCGAGGACTGGGACCTGTCCTTCGCCGTGAACGTTCGCGGCCAGTTCTTCGGTGCAAAGCACGCGATTGGCGCGCTCCGCGCCTCGGGCAACGGCTCGATCGTCAACATGGCATCGGTCGCTGGGAAGATCGGCGCTGGTGTCTACGGCGCCACGAAGGCGGCGGTCATGTCCCTCACGCGTTCGCTCGCGACGGAGCTCGCCAAGGACAACGTGCGAGCCAACGCGGTCTGCCCGGGCTGGACCGACACCGCCTTCAACAACCCCACTATCAACGCCATGGGCGGCAAAGAGGCCCATGCCGCGCTCGTGCGGCGAACCGTGCCGCTCGCTCGCCAGGCGACCCCGAGCGAGATCGCTCCGATCCTCGTGTACCTGCTCTCCGACGAGTCGACCTACATGACGGGCCAGTCGATCAGCATCGATGGCGGCCTGACGATGACCTGACCACGGAGACGCAAGCCGCTCTTCCTCGCGTGCCACTGGCGCTCGAGCCGGCCCGGGCGCGCTACGAATGCGCACGCTCGGGCAAGAGGTGGCAAGGCCACGGGTGAACCGACGTGCTCTTCCAAGAGTGCCCAAGGTATGGGCGGTCACCTGCAAGGGATGAAATGCTGGCAGGGGCTGCCGGGTGCGGCCCCGAATCCAGACCTCCTTGCATGGTGTGATGATCGCTGAGTTGTCATCGGGCGTCCTTGACCGAGTAGACGACCGTAAGGAAGGTGCCTGGGAAGGTGGCTCTGGCGACGGTGAGCTCCTCGCAGAGCCCGGCGATGGCCCGGCTTCGCCGGGGTGCCGAGAGCGGATCCAGGCGCACGTGGAGCTCCTCGCCGACGACCACGACGTCGGCGGACGTGGTGAACGCTTCGCGCAAGAGCGTGCGGGCCTCGTCCTGCGCCCGGGCGTAGTGCGGGCCGAGCAGGCGGGCAAGGGCCGACTCGGCGTTGTAGGTGGCCATTCGGATGGCGTCGTGGATGCGCTTGCGATCGGGGGCCATTCGCACCGAGCCCGGGCGCACCTGGCCCAACCGCACACGGGCGGGGATCGCCCTGGCAGCCTCCGCCAGGCGCTCGATCTCAGCGTTCGCCTCGACGAAGGCGTCGACGATGGCTGGGTCGCCGCCCCTTTGTTCCAGGGAGGCTCGCCCTTCGGTCACCTCGGCTCTGGCCAGGCTTCGTTGGGCCTCGGCCAGGGCCCGATCGGCTTTTCGGCGGGCCGGGTTGGGGACCGGGCGGTCGGGGTCGTCGCCGACCGTGACGTAGGCGTCGAGGGCGTCGAGGGCGAAGTGGGCCCGCATGTACCTGAAGAAGTTCTCCTGGCTCGAGCGGCTGAACATGGGATGGGCGTTGAGGGCGGGGTCTTCGTCGCCTCTGGTGGTGAGGATCTGGCTCTGGTGGCCGGTCTCGGGGTCGAGCCGGGTGACCTGGCGGCAGGCGAAGCGCCGCCGACCGGCGTCATAGGAGATGACGACCCGGCGATCGGACAACAGGTAGTCGTGGGTGCGGCCCGACCCGTGGTTCGCCGCCGGGCCGGTTCGCTGCCGGGCCGGTTCGCCCCCGGGCCGGTTCGCCCCCGGGCCGGTTCGCCGGTGACCACGCGGTGAACGACGAGGCGTCGGCCCAGACCGGCGGTCACCGGCAGGTGGAGCACCTGGCGGTGGTGGTGGCGGTCGTCATCCTGGCGTTCAACCTTCGCCCGGCACTGGCGTCGATGGCGCCGGTGCTCGCCGAGGTGCAGCGGTCGACCGGGCTCTCGAGCGCGGTCGCCGGGACGCTCACGACCGTTCCGGTGCTGGCCTTCGGGGCCTGCGCCCCCTTGGCGCCGGTCCTGGGGCGGCGGTTCGGGACCGAGGTGACCCTCCTCGCCGCCCTGGTGGTGCTCGGCGCCGGGATCCTCGTCCGGTCGGCCCCCTCGCTGGGCGGGCTGTTCGCCGGCACGGTGCTGGTGGGAGCGGCGATCGCCGTGGGCAACGTGCTGCTGCCGGCCCTCATCAAGCGGGACTTCCCTGGACGGGCCCGCCAGGTGACGGGCGTCTACTCGGTGGCCCTGTCGGCAGGAGCGGCACTGGCGGCCGGGGTCACCGTTCCCGTCGAGCACGCGACCGGCACCGGGTGGCGCGGCGTCCTGGCCCTGTGGGCGCTGCCCGTTGTCGCCGGCGTGGCGGTGTGGGCGGGCCGGCTGGAGGGTGCCCACCACGACGTCCGCACCGTGCGTGTCGGGGGGCGCCTGTGGCGCGACAGGTTGGCCTGGAAGGTGACCGTCTTCATGGGCCTGCAGTCGCTCGGCTACTACGCGCTCCTGGCCTGGCTGCCCACCATCTTCGAGCAGCACGGCGTACGGCCGGCCACGGCGGGATGGCTCCTGGCGCTGTCGGGCTTCGCCAGCCTTCCGTCCGCCCTCCTGGCGCCGGTGCTGGCGTCGACGGCGGCCCGCCAACGGGTGGCGGTGGCAGTGGCGGTCGGGCTCAACGGGGTGGCCCTGGCCGGGCTCCTGTGGCGACCGGCCGGTGGCGCGTTCGTCTGGATGGTGGTGCTGGGCATCGCCCAGGGGGCCAACATCGCCCTCGCCCTCAGCTTCATCGTCGTGCGGGCGCCCGACCCCGATCTGGCGGCCGAGCTGTCGGGGATGGCCCAGACGGTCGGCTACCTGGTGGCGTCGGTCGGGCCCTTCCTCATGGGGGCTCTGCGCGACGCCACCGGCGGCTGGACGGTGCCGTTGGTGGTATTGGCGGCGGTGCTGGTGCCCCAGGTGGTGAGCGGGGTCGCCGCCTCGTCGGCGGCCACCGTGGGCGGTCGGCCGAGGTAGGCGGACGGCGGCCACGACGTTGTCGATGCCGTCCGGCGCCGGTCGTCCGGGCCGGCAACACGCCGGAACGGCGATGCTACTGTCGGCCGGTGCCCGCCCCGGAGCGCCGCCAGCCGACGGTCGGACCGGCTCCTCCCCGGCTCACGTACCTGGTGAAGCAGCTGGAGCTGGCGGTGCGAGCGGACCTGGACGCCATCGTCGCCGCCGTCGGGGTCACCGTGTCGCAGTTCACGGCGTTGAGCGTGCTCGGCCGGCATCCAGGGATCTCGGGCGCGCAGCTGGCCCGCCGCTCGTTCGTGAGCCCCCAAGCCGGGAGCGAGATGATCGCCGTGCTCGAGCGGAAGGGGCTGGCCCGCCGGTCGACGCACGAGGGCAACCGCCGTGTCCTCCGGATCGACCTGACGCCGGAGGGCCGGGCGCTTCTCGGCGCTTGCGACCAGGCCGTGGACGCGCTCGAGCACCAGATGGTGGCGCGGTTGACCGTTGCCCAGATCCGGGGTTTCCGCCAGGCGCTCTCGACCTGCGTCGGCTCCTTTGCCCCGACCGGTGGTGCCGCCAGGCAGAAGCCGGGCCGGGTCAGCTGAACGTCGGGGCCAGCCGAACGGCCGGGCCAGCTGAACGTCGGGGCCAGCCGAACGTCGGGGCCAGCCGAACGGCCGGGCCAGCTGAACGTCGGGCCAGCTGAACGTCGGGGCCAGCTGAACCTCCGGGCTACGTTCCGATCGGCGCCTGTCCGACCAGGACCCGCCGGAGGACCTTGCCGGACGGCGACCGGGGGATGCGGTCGACAAAGTGGATTCGCCGGACCTTTTTGTAGGGCGCCACCCGCTCGGCCACCCAGTCCACCAGCTCGGTGTCGCCGACCGGAGCCCGGCGCACGACCCAGGCCACGGGCAGTTCCCCGGCCTCGGGATCGGGGATGCCGGCAACGGCGGCGTCCTCCACCGACGGGTGGGCGAGGAGCGCCGCTTCCAGCTCTGCCGGTGCGACCTGCCACCCTCGGTACTTGATCAGCTCCTTGAGGCGGTCGACCACCCACCAGACGCCGTCGGCGCCGACGCGGACGATGTCGCCGGTGCGCAACCAGCCCTCATGCAACGTCGCCGCCGTCGCCTCGGGATCGTCCAGGTAGCCGGCCATGACCTGCGGGCCGCGGACCCACATCTCGCCCGGGCCCGGGGTGTCGGCGCCCGTCTCGGGATCGACCACCCGGGCCTCGGTGCCGGCCACCAGGAGCCCGACGGAGCCGGGCGGGCAACGGCCGCTGCCGTCGTCGGGCACCCACGTGATGCCGGGAGAGGCCTCGGTCATCCCGTACCCCTGCCCGAGGGAGCAGCCGAGGACGGCCTGGACCCGCTCGATCAGGGCGGCGTCGAGCGGCGCGGCACCCGAGACGGCGTGGCGGACCGAGGAGACGTCAGCCCCGGCGGCCGCCGGGGAGACCAGCGCCAGGACCAGTGGCGGCACCAGGTGGAGCCACGTCACGCGGTACTGGGCGACGAGCTCCAAGTACCGGTCGAGGGCGAAGCGGGCCATGGTCACCACCGTCGCTCCATGGCGCAAGGCGTAACCGAGCACGATGGACAGCCCGTAGATGTGGAACATCGGCAGCGTGGCCAGGACGACGTCGCGCCGGTCCACGTGGTAGATCCCCTCGTGCTGGGCCAGCACGGCCACCAGGTTGCGGTGGGTGAGGCGCACGCCTTTGGGAAGTCCGGTGGTGCCGCTGGAGAAGGCGATGACCGCCGTCGCTCCGGAGTGGGGGCGGCGCAACGGATCCCGGTGCCCGTGCGGCGGCCGGTGCGGGGCGGGCGGCGCCTCGATCGTGGCGCCGGCGACAGTTGCGAGGGGGACCAGTGCGACGTCGCGCCCGGAGACCGCCTCGGCAGCCGCCGAAACAGCCGGGAGGGCTGCGTCGTCGGTGATCACGAGCGACACCCCGGCCGCGGCGACCAGCGCACCGACCTCCCCGGCGGTCAGGGTCGGGTTGAGCGGCACCACGGCCGCCCCGGCCTGCAGCGCTCCGTAGAAGGCGATGACCCATGCCGGGCCGTTCGCCGCCGACAGGGCGATCACGCTGCCCGGGCCCACCCCCCAGGTAGCCAGGCGATCGGCGGCCCGCCCGACGCTGGCGGCCAGCTCGGCGTAGGACACGGCCTGACCGGTGAGGCCGTCGACCAGCGCCGGGTGCCCCGGCCAGCGCCCGGCGTCCTGGAGGACGTAGGAGACGAGGTCGAGCTCGGGGATGGCGGGTTCGAGGTACCGGCTGGTGTGGATCACCGGATCCGGCACGATCGGGTCACTCCCGCTCGAAGTCGCCCAGGCCGGGTCGGAACGACCGCTGGTCGAGGAACTGGTGCAGTCCCTCCTGCTTGGTTCGCTCGGGATCGCCCAGGACGGCCTGGTCGAGCTTCGCGTAGAGGTAGTCCTCGGCCTCGTCCCAGGACATGAGCCGCGCCTTCTTGAAGCCGACCTTGGCGCCCCGGAGGACGCGGGTGCTCTTGCGGGCCAGTTGGCCGGCGACCTCCGACGTCCGCTCCCGCAGCTGCGCCGCCGGCACCGCCTCGTTCACCAGCCGCATCGCCGCCGCCCGGCGGCCGTCGAAGGTGTCGCCGGTCATGATGAACCACAGCGCGTCCCGTGACGAGACCGTCTCCGCCAGGGCCCGGCTCACGAGCCCCCCCGGGGGGATACCCCAGTTCACTTCGGAGAGCCCGAAGACGGCGTCCTCGGCGGCCAGGGCCAGGTCGCAGCAGACGAGCGGCGTGAACGCCCCGCCGAAGCACCAGCCGTTGACCATGGCGATGGTCGGCTTGGGGAAGTGGATGAGCCGGCGCCACTGCCACTCGGCGCTTTCCCGCCGGGCTGCGACCTCCACGTACGGCGGTGCCGCTTCCACGTCCCGGAAGTACTCCTTCAGGTCCATGCCGGCCGACCACGCCTCGCCGGCGCCGGTAAGGACCACGACGCGTGCCCGGTCGTCGGCCTCCAAGATGTCGAGGGCTTGCGCCATCTCCACGTTGAGCGTCGGGTTCATGGCGTTGCGCTTGTCCGGGCGGTTGAACAGCAGCCAGCCGATGTCGTCGGCCACCTCGATCCGCACGGTGCCGGCCGGCGACGTCCAGGAGCCCGCGTCCTCGGGCCGGGGCGCCGCCTGACTGCCGTCGCCCCGGTCGCCCCCGTCGCCCCCGCCGCCGCCATCGCCCCCGCCGCCGACCATCGGGCAGTCTGGCCCAGGGCACGATGACTGACAAGCTACTTGATATTTCTCGAGCCGGGCCCGGGCCGGACGGAGGACGGGGAGCGGGCGGCGGCATCCTGGGCCGCCGGCCGGCGCTGTGCGATGATC
>JBOGGE010000021.1:0-5105 GCA_050743865.1 Acidimicrobiales bacterium | reverse complement strand
CGGCAGCCCGGCCGGCCGGCCGGCCGGCGGCGAGTCGCCCCAGGGCACGAGCGCCGCCCGGTCGCCCGGTCCCCTGCCTCCGGCCAGCGCGGCGGTGAGCACCGCACCGGGGCCGAGCATCCCCCGCAACCGGTCGAGGCCCCGGGCCGCCCGGCGGTCGGCATCCGGGATCCCTCCCCACAGGCCGAGCTGGCGGCCACCGGCGGGGACCACCTCGTCGGCCGTCACCACCAGGCGGGCGATCCCGGCGGTGGGAGCGGCCTCGGGGGTCGTCCCCGACAGCCAGCCGTCGAGCTGCCAGCGCAGCCGTTCGGCCACGGCGTCGACCCCGAGGGTGTCGCCGTCGCCCCGCCACCGCCTCGACAGCGTCTCGCCGTGCTCGGTCTCGGCCTCGATCCTCACCCTGGCACACCGGAGCCCCCGCTCCTCCAGCCGGGTGGCGAGGTCGGCGGCGAGGGTACGGGCGACGAAGGCCGCCGTCTCCGCCCGCTCGGCCGGCGGGTCGAGCTCGGCCGAGGCGACCGGGGGGTGGGCCGGCGGGTCGGCCCGCAGCACGCTCCCACCGAGGCCGCGGGCGAGGAGGTGGGCCCGGCCGGCCCCGGGACCGAAACGGGCCAGCACCGACGGCTCGGGCAGCGAGGCGAAGTCCCCGAGGGTGCGGATCCCGAGCCGGACGAGCAGGTCGGCCAGGTCCGGCCGGTCGAGCACCGAGACCGGGAACGGCGCCAGGAACCGGGCGTCCCCCCCGGCCGGCACCACCACTCCCCGCCGGGCGGCCAGGGCGGCGGCGAAGCGCCCGCCGGCCACCCCGACCGAGGGCTGCCGCCATCCCCGGGCCGGCATCGCCCCGGCCGCCGCCGCCACCACCCGCTGGCACAGCAGCGACTCGCCGCCCAGGTAGCGCGCCGGGCCTCGGGCGTCGAGGGCCAGCAGGCCGGGTCGGGTCACCTCCACCCGCGGCGTGATCGCCGCCACCGCCGCCACCACCGGCTCGAAGCTCCGCGCCTCTCCGCCCGGATCCCGGTCCACGACGACCAGTCCCGGGCAGCGCCCCTCGGCCTCCCGGCGACGCCGGCCCACCCGCACCCCGGCCTCCCGGGCCGCTCCCGACGCCGCCACCACCCGGCCGGCGTCCATCACCGCCGCCGGGTCGCCCGGCCCGAACCCGGCCGCGCTCACCGGCCAGTTCGGGCACCACAGCACCAGCGTCCGTGCCACCGGGCTCACCCCGCCGCCGGCGCCGGCCGGTGCATCGCCGCGGCAGCCGGTCCGATCCTCTCCCCGCCGGCAGCGGCGACCCCGCCGTGGGCCGCCGGCAGCCACAACCTGGCCTCCCGCTCCCGGCCGCTGCGGCGGCCGGAGGCACGCACCGTCGTCTCCCGGCATACGAGCGCTCCGTCGCCGTCACCGAGCCCGTTCCAGGTCGCGGGGCCGGCATCGAGCCGGACGTCGACCGGCTCGGGCCACCGGTGCCGGGCCGGCCCGAACGGGTGCTCCACCACTACCAGCACCCCATGGCGGTCCCGGGCGCGCGCCGCCAGGCGGCGGGCGTCCGGCGGCCGGCACCGTCCCGGCGGCGCCACCGCCACGATCTCGACCGCTTCGAGGAGCGCCCCCACCACCTCGGTCCAGCGGGGGCCCGGATCGGGCACGAGGGCCAGGCGGTCGAGCCGCACCCCGAGACCGGCGGCGGCCTCGGCCCCGAGCCCCGGGACGCCCACGACCGCCCCCCACGATCCCGCCGACAGCGGGCCGGCCAGCGTGGCCAGGAGGAGCGAGAGCGACCCGCCCGGCCCCGAGATGCCGAGCACGGAGCCCCGGCGCAGCCCCTGGTCAGGGAGGAGGCCGGCCAGGGCCGGGACGACCGGCAGCGGGCCGGCGGCGGTCGCCGGCGCCGGCGAGCGGGCCGCCAGGTACGACCGGGTGACTGCTCCCATCCCCACCCTGGCGGAGTGTAGCGAACATGTGTTCGCTCGCCTAGGGCGCCGTCGCCAGACGGGGAACGGTCGGCGGGCCTAGCTCAGCCACCGGAAGCCGATCACGGCCACGTCGTCCTCCGGCGACCCCACCGTCATCTCGTCGATGACCTCGTCCAGCAGGCGACCGAGCGAGCTGGCGTCCCGGACCATCGCCCGCTCCAGCCGCCGGATGCCGTCGTCGAAGCTCTCCCCCCGGCGCTCGACCAGCCCGTCGGTGTACGCCACCAGGGTGGCGCCGGCGCCGACCGTCACCACCGACGGGTTGGCGGCCGGTTGCGGACCCACCCCGATCGGGGGCGTCGGCCGGACGTGGAGGGCGGCGGCCCGGTGGTCGCCGCAGAGGATCGGCGGCGGGTGCCCGGCGCTGACCAGGACCACCTCGTGGCCCGGCACGTCGACCAGGCCGCACAGGACGGTGGCGAAGTGCCGGTCGCTGCCGATGTCGAGCGTCTCGGCCAGGTGCTCGAGGACGGCTGCCGGAGGATGCCCCTCCAGCGCGAAGCCCCGGCTGGAGAAGCGCAGCGACGCCATCACCGCGGCGGCGGTCACCCCTCGGCCCGAGACGTCGCCGACGACGAACACGAACCGGTCCTCCCCGACCGGCACCACGTCGTACCAGTCGCCGCCGACGTCCACCCCCCGCACCCCTGACTGGTACCGGGCGACGATCTCCATGCCGGGGACGTCGGGCAGGCGGTGCGGGAGCAGCGCCTGCTGGAGCGTCTCGGCGATCGAACGCTGCTCGGCGTAGAGGTGGGTCACATCCTCGGCGAGCTGCTCGGCCAGGCGGCGGCGGCGAGCCACGTACTCGACCGTGGCCGCGCTGGCGAGCGACAGGGCAGCGCCGGCGGCGAGGACGATCCAGGGGAGCGCCACCGACACTCCGCCCGTCAGCGGTCTCGTCCGGCTGGCCACCACGGTGATCGTCGTGTCCCCGAACGGCACCGCCGCGTCGGCGTGTGTCCCCTGCACCGGCGTGGGCACGGAGCTCTCGATGAGGTTCTGCTGGTGCCGGGCGGTGCCCAGGTAGACGGCGAAGTTCAAGTCGCCGAAGGGCGACGACCGGGGCACGACCAGCCGCCGGCTGGGCGGGAGCGCGCTCTCGGCGTAGACGACGTAGGGGCTCTTGCTCGCCGAGTCGGCGTACCCGAGACGGCGGGGCGACCCGGGGAGGATGCCCGTGACGTGCAGCCCGCGCCCGGGGCGGGCGTGGGCGAAGAACGCTGTCGCCGTCCCGTCCCGGACGAGCTGCGGCTCGCTCCCGGCATGGGTCAGCATCACCCAGGGTCCGGCTGGCGTCCGCTGCCAGAGCGACTCCGAGGCGAAGCCGCTCTTCACCAGCTTGGCCGACGCGAACTTCTGGAAGGTGGCCGGCGAGCCGGTCGCGGTGGCGACGGTCAGGGCGTCACTCAGTCGTGACTGGACCGCCGGGAGGGCGGCGCCGAGGGACGAGGCGGCCTGGCGGACCTGGAGGGCGAGGAGGCTGGCGTTGCTCCTGGCGTTCGCCGCCGACGCCGCCCACGTCAGCAGGCCGGTCAGGACCAGGCCGACGACAGCCACGACGAGGCTCACCGGCCGGGGCCACGGCACGGCCCGAGGCCGGCGGCTCAGCATCGGTGGCGGGACTGCCAGCCGCCGGCGGGGTGCCGGTGCACGACCACGTTCTCGTGCATGCCCAGCTAGTGCGGCTGGGGCCGGAGCGGCCCAGGTCCCTGGGGGCTGGCCGCCGATGTCAGGACGAACCACACGCCCTTGCTCGAACGGCCGCCGGTCGCCACCCCCCACGAGTGGGCCAGCAGCTCCACGATGCGCAGGCCGCGGCCGTAGGGGTCGGCGGGAGTCGGCGATCGCAGCACCGGTGCCCCGCGCCCGGCATCGCTCACCTCGACGCGGACCTGGTGCCCCGTCCAGCTGATCTCGACGGCGAACCCGGCACCGGCGTGCTTGACGGCGTTGGTCGCCAGCTCGGACACCATGAGGACCGCGGTCTTGACGAGCTCGGTCGGCTGGTCCGACAGCACCGACTCGGTGAACCGGCGGGCGTCGGCCACCGACGCCGCCGCGCCCGGGAAGCGGCTCCGGCGGATCACGGGGTCATCCGCAGCACGCCGGCCAGGCCCATGGCGTCGATGACGTTGCGGAGGATGTCCGAGGGGTTGCGGACCTCGAGCTGGGCGACCTCCTGCGCCGTCTCCAGGAGGAGAGCGATACCCGTGCTGTCCATGAACGTGACGTCGCCGAGGTCGACGACGAGCCGGTGGGGGTGACGGGCGAGGGCCTCGGCGAACACCGGCCGGGCCGAGGCGACGGTGGCCAGGTCGATGTCCCCGGCGAGGCAGACGGTCAGCACCGCCGGGTCACCCACCTCCTCCACCACCCGGGCCCCTTGCGGCCCCGATGGCACCTCGGTCATGGTGCGCCTCCGCTGCGTCGTGCCGGACCGGGCCCGGCGTGCGGCGAGAGGCTCGACGGTGCCGGCAGCGCACACGCCGGGCACCCAGGCGGGCACTCCGGTCACTCCCCGCTACCGTAACCCACGGCATCGGGCCGGTCGCCAACGTCTCCGGCACGGGCGGCGGCGCCGGCCACCGCCGGCCCCGGCAGGCCGACCCGGGGTGTGCCAAGCTGGTGCCGCCTGCAACCTCCCCGACACCATGGGGCTCGGGCGGTCGACCCGGGGGTGGCGGCGACGAAGGGGGGCAGCAGCGATGGGCCCGGAGGCGGCTCGATGGCGGTCGGCTGGAGCGGTTGCCGGCGTCGTCGCCATCCTGGCCACCGTGGCGCCGGCCGCCGGAGCGGCCACGGGAGCGGGGAGCGGCACTGCCGCTGTCGCCGTCACCGCCCCGCCGGCGGCGCCGGCCCGGGCCGTCGCCCTGGCCGAGCCGGGCACGGTCGAGATCGCCTGGTCGCCGAGCCCGGCGTCTCCCGAGGCCCCGCTGGCGGGGTACCGCGTGGCGCCGGTGACGGGCGGCGTGCCCTGCCCGGCATGCCAGGGCGCCGTCTCGGTCGGCCCGGCGACCACGTCGGTGGTGCTGGCCAGCCCGGCCGGATCGGGCACGTACGCCGTCCAGGCATCGGGCCCCGGCGGCACTTCCGCCTGGGTCGCGGCCCAGACTCCCGCCGCCG
>JBOGGE010000020.1:0-3600 GCA_050743865.1 Acidimicrobiales bacterium | reverse complement strand
CGCCGGCGCTCGAGCGGCGGCAGCGCCTCGGTCAGGTACTCGCCGAGCCGGCTCATGTCGAGCTTCTCCGACAGCTTGGGCCGCCGGAGCTGGAGGAGGAGGTGGACGAGCGCCTCGTAGCGCTCGGTGCCGAGGCCGAACAGGGCGTGGTCGACGGCCGCCCGGTGGTCGCGGGCCGAGGTCGACGCCACGCTGCGCTCCGGCATGGCGGCACGGAACTGCTCGGCGGTGAGCGGCACTCCCCCGGGGGCGAGGTCGAGGTCGACGCCGATCCGGGCCGGAGTGACGGCGAACCAGGTGTCCACTCGCTTGCCGGCCGAGCGGACCGCCCGCATGCCGACGACACAGGTGACGAAGTCCTCGACGCCGTCGCCGTCGGTCCGGCCGAGCTCCACCCAGCAGTACCCGATGGCCGACGGGCGGTCGGCGAAGTCGATCAGGTTCCAGTACATCGTCTTCGACTTGGAGCCGAACGGGTCGAGCCGCTCGGAGCGGATGTCGCCGTCGAGCACGAAGGGGAGCAGGAGCTCGAGCGCCTTGGACTTGCCGGCCGTGTTCTGGCCGCGCAGGATCAACCGCCCGCCGGCGAACCACAGCTCCTGGTCGTCGTACTCCCACACGTTGCGGATGCCGGCCCGCAGCGGCCGGAACCGTCCCGGGACCGGCCGCGGCAGGCGGGGGGCGGTAGGCAGGTGCTCGATGATCGCCGTCACGGCGCCTCCTCCGGACCGGTCGTCGGGGTCATGGTCACGTCGGGGGTCGGGGCCACGTCGGGGATCGGGGCCACGTCGGGGCCCGCCGGGCCCCGGTCCCACAGCGTGGGGGGTGCCGGCCGGACGGCCTCGGCGGCGGCATAGCGGGCGGCCGCCGGCAGGGGCTCGATGCCGTCGGGGAACCGCCGGCACAGGCGCCCGGCCACCAGGATGCCGACGGCCTGGTCGGCCAGTGCCCCGGACCCGGCATCCGAGCCGGTCCCCTGCTTCCAGTAGCCGGCGTACTCGGCCGCCAGGCGGCGGACGAAGCCGGCCACCTCCGCCGCAGGCCAGCGCCGGGGGTCGCCCCGGCGCTCCCGGGCCCGCAGCTCGTCGCACAGGCGGAGGGCGGCCGTCTCGGCGGTGCCGTAGTCGGGCCAGCGCAGGTCGGTCAGCTCGCCGCTCTCGTCGACGGCCACCCACCCCTCGGCCCGCACCTCGAGGGTGAGCCCGACCCGCTCGGCCAGGAGGCGCTCCAGGCGGGACCGCTGGGAGACGAGGTAGTCGAGCTCGTCGGGCGCCAGGTCGTCGCGGTAGACGACGGGCTGCTCGACAAGGGCACGGGTCACCCGGTGGCGGCGGCGGCGGACGCGCCCGTCCTCGGTGTCGGGGTAGGCCTCGAAGGCCACGTCGTCGGGGGAGCCGGCCAGCGACGGCGGCTGGGGGGCCGTGGGGAGCAGCGACAGCCGTTCACGGTCGATCCGGTAGAGGGCATCCCCGCCGGCTTCGCCCCGGAAGAAGCGCTCCTCGTCCCCGTCCGCCTTCTCCATCACCCCGAGGTCGCACATGGCCCGGACGGCCTGGACGAACGCCCGCCGGTCGGCCGAGAGCTCGCCGTCCCAATTGAGCCCGTCGACCACCGACGCCCGCCCGGCGACGTCCTCGAAGAGGTTGGCCAGGGTGGTCCGCTCTCCGGCGCCCTCGGCCGACGCCAGGACCAGGCAGGCCAGGGCGTAACGCGGCCCGTCGAACGGCCGCCCGCTGCGGGTGCGCTGTCCCCTCGGCTGGTGGCCTGGGCCGGGGAGCTTGGCCAGGCGGGCCACCCGTCGACGGTTGGCGTCCAGCCGGTACCCGAGCTCGTCGGCAAACCATCTGGCCAGCTCCACCCGGTGGCGCCGCACCACCGGGAGGGCGTCGGAACGGTGGTCGACCAGCGGCTCGGCCAGCATGGCCCGTACGGCCTGGCGCATCTCCTCGGCCGTGGCCGTCATCCGAGCGCCTCTCGCCGGGCCGAGGACGCCACGGCGATGTCGAGGAAGTGGTCGTCGCACCGGAGCCGCCCCCACGGCACCGTTACCGTCGCCGTCCCCGCCTCGGGCCCGTCCAGCGGGCGGAGCGTCACCGTCACCAGGGGAGTGGTGGCGACACGGGCGCCGTCGGCCGCCGGGCGGGAGGAGAGGGCGGCGTCGACCAGGGAGAGCAGCTGGCCGAACTCCTCGGCATCGAGCATCCCCAGGTGGGAGAGGCGGGTCGGGGTCCGGGCGGCCAGGCGCCCGGTGGCCAGCGCCGCCTGGCGGTGCTGCTCGCGGATCTGGGCCAGCCCGGCCATCTTGGCGGCGGAGTAGTCGGCGGCTCGGCCCGGCCGGCCCGGCCCACCCCGGGCGCCGGTAGCCCGCAGTCGGGGCGCCACCTCGGCCGGGTCCGCCGCCCAGAAGCTCCTGTTCCGGTCGAGCTCCTCGTCTCCGGCCAGCTCGGCGAAGTGGCGGGCCGGGTAGAGGCCGAAGGCCCGGTCCCACAAGAGGTGGGCCTCGTCGGGGGCGGCGGCGCAGAACCACCGGGCCAGCTGGGTGAAGTCCGCCTCGCGGGTGACCCGCCGGAGGTGGCGCTCGTGCAGGCGTCCGACGGCGACCAGGATGCGGTTCAGGGCGTCGACCATGGCGTCACGCAGGGAGTGGGCGATCGGCTCCTCCCCGCCTCGGCGGATGAACCAGGCCGTGACTCCGGCCCACCGCCCTGCGAACGACCGCTGGACCCCGTCGTCCTCGCCGCCGAGGGTCGGGGCGGCGTCGGTGGCCGCCGCCAGGCCGATCAGCCGGCCGATGTCGGGGTCGAGCTCCCTGATGGCCGCCGCGATCAGCGGCGTCGCCTCGGAGAGGCGGCCCACGAACTCGTCCAGGTACGTGAACACCGCCCGCTTGTAGGCGGCGAAGGCCTCGTCGTCGGCGGTGATGGCCGTGGTCTCGACGGCGAGGTCGTTCATGTAGCGGGCGGCATTGTCGGCCAGCTCGGTGAACGTGCCGAACAGGTCGACCAGGAGCCGGTAGAGGCGCCCGCCGTCCGGCGACGCCCGGGACGCCTCGACCCGGATGGCGGACAGGCGCTCGACGATGCCCGGGAGGAGCACGCCGGAGAGCCGGCCGGTGTCGAGCCCGGCCCGGCGCACCGCCCGCACCCCCTCGTGGGCGGCCGCCCCGGCCTCGGTCAGCTGGTAGAGGAACCGCTTGGCGTAGAACTGGTCGAGCGTCTCGGGGGCGGCGGTGTCGTAGAAGCGCTGGACGTTCCCCCAGCGCTCTAGCGACTCGAGGGCGCCGGCCACCTCCTCCACCCCGGTCCCGGGCAGGTCACGAGCCAGCTCGCGGACGACCTCGGACGGGCGGAGCTGGAGGGTGAAGCGCTCCTTGGCGCCGACCAGCACGTCCACCACCGCCACGTAGAGCCACGCCTTGTCGGCCACGGCGTAGGCGAAGGCCCGGAGGGCGGGGTCGGCGGGCGGCTCCGGCCGCTCGGCGGGCGGCTGACCGGGGGGCTGGCCGGGTGGATCCACGTCCCCTGTTGTAGCGGACGGGTGTGACGGTCGCCGGGACCGCGGCGGCCGGGGCCGGTAGCCGCCGGTGGAGGCACGCCGCAC
>JBOGGE010000019.1:0-9659 GCA_050743865.1 Acidimicrobiales bacterium | reverse complement strand
GCTGCCCCGCTCGGCGGCGCCGGCCCGCTCGAGAAGCTTGGGGAGAACGGAGAACACCGACGGCGGGTACCCGCGGGTGGCCGGCGGCTCGCCGGCCGAGAGGCCCACCTCGCGCTGGGCCATGGCGAACCGGGTCAGGCTGTCCATCATCAGGACCACGTCGTTGCCCTGGTCGCGGAACCACTCGGCGATCCGGGTCCCGGTGAAGGCGGCGCGGATGCGCACCAGGGCGGGCTGGTCCGACGTGGCCACGACCACCACCGACCGGGCCAGCCCCTCGGGCCCCAGATCGCGGCGGATGAACTCGCTGACCTCCCGGCCGCGCTCGCCGATCAGGGTCACCACCGCCACCTCGGCGTCGGTGCCCCGGGCGATCATCGACAGCAGGCTGGACTTGCCCACACCCGACCCGGCGAAGATCCCCAGCCGCTGGCCACGCCCGCACGGGACCGCCGTGTCGATGGCTCGCACGCCAAGGGCCAGCGGGCGGTCGACCATCTCCCGACGCAGCGGATGGGGCGGCGTGGCCGTTAGCCCGACCTCCTCGCCGTCGAGGATCGTCGGCCCGTCGTCGATCGGGTGGCCGAGACCGTCCAACACCCGTCCAAGAAGGCTGTTGCCCACGGTGATGGGGAGGGGCCGGCCGGACGTTTCGACCACGTCGCCGAACCGCACGCCCGAGAGCTCCCCGAGCGGCATGCAGGCCAGGCTGCCGCCCTGCACCGCCACCACCTCGGCCGGCAGCGACCCGCCGGTCAGCCGGTGCACCCACACGGCGTCGCCCACCGCCGCCTCGATGCCCTCGACCTCGAGGCGGAGCCCGACCAGCCGGGTCACCCGGCCGGTCCGGCGCGGCTTGGCGGCGGTCCGCAGCGAGCGGCGCAGCGTGGGCGATGAGAGGACGGTCACGGCAGCGCCCCGATCGTCGTGGGGGCGCGGTCGACATCGCCGGGTGCCGGGCCTGCGGGCGCCGGGCCGGCGGGGGCGGCGGGGGCGGCGGTTGCCGGGCGGAGGACCCGGGTCGTCGCCGGCCGTCGGGGGCGCAGCTCGTCGAGGCAGTGGCGCACCCGTTCCAGGGCGGACGGGATCTGGGCGTCGATGTTGCAGGCGCCGGCGCTGACACGGCAGCCCCAGGGGTCGACGTCTGGATCCCGCACGACGTCGACCTGGGCGCCGACCACCAGTTCGGCGACGTCCCGGTCGCCGAGCACGCTGTCGGGGTGCAGGCGGACGACCAGGTCCTGGCCGCCGGGGACCAGCGCCAGGGCCCGGGTGACGGCATCCCGGACAGGGTCGGTGGCCAGGGCCAGCTCCCGCCCGACCAGGACCTCCAAGAGCTCGAAGGCCAGGTCGACGGCGTCGCCCACGACCTCGTCCACCACCTCGACCCGGAGGGCGGCCAGGTCGACGGTGAGCCGGCTCACCCGCCCGACCGCCTCGACCAGCGCGTCGGTCCGGCGCGCCTCGGCGGCTCGGGACGCTTCCTCGAGGCCGTCCTGGCGCCCCGCGCCGAACGCCTCCTGGCGGGTGGCATCAAGGAGCGCCTCCAGCGATGTGCCGGGCTCTGTGAGCGCCATCGCCGGGACCGAGGCACGCGGCGCCACGACCGAGGCCGGGGGCAGGAGACCGCCCGTGCGGCGGATCACCCGTACCGAGCGCGCCGGCGGGAAGCCCGCCGTCCGGCCGGCGGCCGCCGAGCTAGGCGATGAGCTCATCGTTGGCTCTCCCGACGGTGATCGTGCCGTTGTCGGCCAGCTCGCGAACGGCCCGCACGACGGAGGCCTGGGCCGCCTCGATGACCGACAGGCGCTGGGGACCAAGCGACTGGACCTCCTCCTGGAGGTCCTCGGCCGCCCGCTCGGACATGTTGCGCATGAACTTCTCGGCGACCTCCGGGGCCGCCGTCTTGAGCGACAGGGCCACGTCCTTCAAGACCACCGAGCGCAGGACCGCCTGCAGCGTCATGTCGTCGAGCTGGACGACGTCGTCGAAGACGAACATCTCGCTCCGGATCACCTCGGCCAGCTCCGGGTCGGTGATCTCGAGGCGGGCGAGGATCTCCTTCTCGGCCCCCCGGTCCACGTTGTTGAGCACGGCGGCGACGGCGGAGACCCCGCCCACGTCCGACTGGCCCGAGCCCGAGCGGAGGAGGTTGGACAGGCGGTGCTCGAGCTCGTCGGCCACGCGCTGCACCATGACCGGGGGAAGCGAGCCCATGGTGGCCATCCGGCGCACGATGTCGGCGGCCTGCTCCTCGTCCATCCGGTCCAGCACCCGGGCCGCGTGCTCGTGGTAGATGTGGGCCAGCACGAGCGCCACGCTCTGGGGGTGCTCGTCGGCCAGGAAGCCGGCGATCTGGGACGGGTCGATCCGGTTCAGGAACCCGAGGGGCTCTGTGCTGGCCATCATCTCGAGTTCGGACATCACCTCGGCCGCCCTGCCGATCCCCAGCCGGTCCTGGAGCCAGCGCTGCGCCAGCTCGATCCCGCCCTGGTGGACCTGGAGGTAGGCGCCGGCCTCGTTGGTGAAGTCCGAGACGACGGCCACCACGTCGTCGGAGGTGAGCGACGGCAGCCGGGCCACCTCGGCCATCAAGCGGACGACCTCGTTCTCCGACATGGCCTTCAGCAGGAGGTGCGCCCGCTCGTCGTCGAGCTGGGCGATGATCACCGCCGCCCGCTGGGGACCGCTCAGGCTCACGACTCCATCCCCGCGTGCACCTCGGCCGCCCCCCGGTGGAGCCAGCTCCGGAGGACGGACGCCACCTCCTCGGGTTGGTCGTCGATGAACTGGTCGATCTCGGCGCCCACCCGCTCGCTCCGCGCCGGCAGCGGTGGCCGCGGGATCTCGCCGGTCGGGTGCGGCTCGAGCTCGATCGGGCTGAACGGCGGGAGCAGGTCGGGGTCGAGCATCCCGTCGGTCGGCACGGCCTTGCGCTTCCGGCGCGAACTGAACCACACCAAGAGGATCAGCGCCAGTACCACCACGAAGGCGAGGGCGTCCTTCATCATGCTCGCCATCTGGCTCTTCTTGCCGGCCGTCGCCGCCGCCTTGGCCGCCACCGCCGCCTGGCGGGAGGCCGAGGTGTTGAACGGCGAGACGGTGAAGCTCATGACGTCGCCCCGGGTCGGCTGGAGGCCGGCGGCGGCGGCGACGCCGGCCCGGATGTTGTTGATGTTGGTGCCGGTGGGCACGGCCTTGGCGTTGACCAGGACGGCGACGGTCTGGCTCTTCACCGTCCCCGGCGCCTGTGTCACCGCCTTTGTCTGGGTGCTGGTCTCGCACGCCTGGGTGCTCGATGTCTGCTTGTAGTTGCCGTTCCCGTTCGCCGTCGTCGGTGGGGTGACCGTCCCGGCCGGTCCTCCGGGCGGGGTCCCGGCACCGGCATAGGTGGTGCCCGACTGCTGGGTGCTGGTGCAGAAGTTCTGGGGGGCGCCGGTCACGCTGGGGACCAGCTGGTGCGTGGTCGTCTTCACCTTGTCGAAGTCGAGGCTCGCGTTGACCTGCACGTCGGCGTTGCCGGCGCCGAAGACCGAGGCCAGGTAGGACTGCACCTTGGCCTGGACGGTGGCGTCGTAGGCGGCCGTCTGGCCGCCCTCGGCTGCGCTCCCGCTCACTCCGGGGCCCGAGAGGAGGTTGCCGTTGTTGTCGGCGACGGTGACATTGGCGGCGTCGAGGCCGGGCACGCTGGACGACACGAGGTGCACGATGGCCTGGACCTGGCCCTGGCTGAGGGTGTGGCCCTGGTCCATCGACACCAGGACCGAGGCGCCGGTCGGGTGTGTGTTGGAGAGGGCGAACGTCTGGTTGGCCGCCTGGGCCACGTTGACCTGGGAGCTGTTGACCCCGGTGATGGCATCGATCGTCTGCTCGAGCTCGCCCTGGATGGCCTGGAGATAATCCGCCTGCTGGGTCAGCTGGGAGGTGGTGAGCCCCTCCTTGTCGAGCAACGACAGGCCGACCGTGCTCTGCGTCGGGAGCCCGGCCTCGGCCGAGGCCAGCCGTTCCTGGGCCACGTCGTTCTGCGGGACCAGGATGGTCGACCCGCCGTTCTGGAGCTGGTACGGAACGTGGTCGGTCGTCAGCTTCTGGGTGATGGAGGCGGCGTCCTGGGGCTGGAGGTTGGTGTAGAGCACCGAGTACGTCGGCTTGCCGGACAGGAGCATGTAGGCGACGGCGATGATGAGGGCGCCGGCGACGGCGGCGATGGTGACCGCCTTCTGGCCCGGCGTGAAGCCGGAGGCGAACCGCCGCATGCTCTCGCGCACGTGGGTGAAGTCGGTGGTCGGTACGAGGGCCATGGCCGGTCAGACCGTCATGTTGGCGATCGAGGTGTAGGCGGCCAGCCCCTTGTCCAGGACGGCGGAGGCCACCTGGGTGTCGAGGGACGCCTCCGACGCGGCGATCATGGTGTCGGTGAGGCTCCCGTGGCCGGCGGCGGCCTGGGTCTCGTCGACCGACGCCGTGCTCTGGGCCTGCTGGAGGGCGTCGATGGCGTTCCCCAGCACCGACGAGAAGCCGTTGCCCGAGACGCCGGCGGCACCGCCCAGACCGGTTGTCGATGTGGCACCACCCACCCCGGTGAGGCCGCCGGCTCCTGTGGCGGCCGACCCGGCGCCGGCTGCCGACGAGGCGGCCGTCGCTCCCGCCGAGGGGGGCAACGGCGGGAGCGACGGGAGCGACGCGATCGGGGCGATGGCCACCATCAGCTCCCGATCGCCAGGCCGGCCGTGTAGGCGTCCTTGGCCCGGGCCATGACCACGGTGTCGGCCTGATAGGTCTCCTGCGCCTGGATCATGCCGACGAGCTGTGTCCCCAGCGACACGTTCGGGAGCAGCACCTCCCCCTGGCCGTTGGCCAACGGATTTGTCGGTTCGTAGGCGACGACCCCGGCCGTGCTCCCCTCGACGATCCGGGAGACCTCGACGCCCGTCCCTGCGGACTGGGCGGGACCGGCGGCGCCGGGAACGCCGGGGACGCCGGGGGCTCCGGCCGAGCCGACCGGGGTGAGGACCGGAGTCTGCTCGCCGTAGGTCGGCGTGCCGACCGGTGCCGGGTCGTCCATGTTGGCGACGTTGCCGGCCGACGTGTCGATCCAGGCCTGCATGGCCTCGGCACCCGATCCGGCGATCGGCAAGGCCCCGAACATGCTCATGCGAAGCTCCCTCCGGTCGCCCCCTGCACCAGGCGGAACTGGGCGTTCACGGCTTCCGTGAGCACCTTGTACTGCAGGGTGGTCTGCTCGGCCTCGACCAGCTCGCCGGTCAGGTCGACGTTGTTCCCGTCAGACGCCGGGGCGGCGGGCGAAGGTGCCGAGGAGATGGTGGCGGTGCCGGCTCCGGGGCCGCTCATCGCCTGGGCCAGGCTCTGCTGGAAGCTGACCTCGGTGTCGGTGTACCCGGGCGTCTGGGCGTTGGCCAGGTTGTCGGCCACCGCGGCCTGTTGCTGGGCCACGCCATCGAGGGCGAATTGCAGGATGTCGACGATCTGCCCGGTCACTGACGAACCCCTTCTGGACTTGCGCAAGCAAGCGCGTGCTGCGCTCCATCGCCCGTCCTGGGCTTGTCAGCGGAAGATCCCTCGTCCCGCTGTCCTGGTCATCGGACGGGCGGGGGCCGGACTTGAGTGGTGGCGGCGACAAGATCCTCGAGCGGGCCCGGTGGGGCGGGCCCGGTGGGGCGTCCGGCGAGGTCGGAATGGCGAGGCAGCGGGGGCGGGCCCGGTGGGGGCGGGCGGCCGCGCTGGGGTCAGGCGCGCTGGTCGACGAAGAGGGGCACCGGGGGCCGGCGCTCGCTCGTCCCGATCCCGTGGAGAAGGGCGCCGAGCGCCGCCCGGCGGGCGGTCATCTCGTCCTCGATGTCGCGCTGGGTGGCCAGGACCAGCCTGGCCCTCGCCCGCAGCCGGGCTGGGCAGTCGCCCAATCCGGCGGGCCACTCGAACGCCGACGGGAACTCACCCTCGCCGCGTAGCGCGGCCCGCCAATCCGCCAGGCGGCGCTCGAGCCGGTCGAGGATCTCCTCCCAGGCCGTGCCGGTGGCGCTGCTGGCGCCGGCACCGGTGCCCACGGGCTCCTGACCGTCGCCGGTTGGGAGGCCGCCCACCCCGTCCGGGACAGCGAGCAGGTGCTCTCCAATCCCGGACGGGGCGCCGATGGACGGTCCTCCTCTCCCGCGGGAGATCTCTTGAGGTTCAGCCGTGAGCTGCTCGGGCTCAGGCATGGGGCACCACCGGAGCGCTCGCCGCCGAGCCCGGTTCGAATGGGCCCGACCCGAGGCCCGACCCGAGGCCCGACCCGAGACGGGACCCGAGGCGGGACCCGAGGCCCGCCCCGAGGCCCGACCCGAGGCCCTGGCCGGGACCGTTGAGGTCTGCCGCCGCCCGGGCGTTGGCCTCGCTGATCTGGCTCACCAGCTCGACGCACTTGGGAAGGAGCGAACGGTCCTTCTTCATGTTGCAGGTGACCAGCCGATGGTGGACGAACCCGTAGACCGCCCGGAGCGGCGGCGCCCCCTCCCAGTCGCTGCCGACCAGCGAGTCCCGCAGGACCAGGACGATCTGCTGGGCGTGGACGAGGTGGCGGTGGATCGGCTCGATCGCCATCGGCTCGACGGCCACCTGGGCGAACGCCTCGTCGGCGGCACGCAGGTCGCTGAGGAGCTGCCCCAGCAACATCAGCAGCCGCTGGGCCGGGGAGGCCGTCTCCACCTGGTTGGCCAGGTAACGCTGGCGGAGCTCTTCCACTCGCCGCTCGTCGCACACCGTCATCTCGTCACGCCCCGTCGCCCGACGGCCTAGAACCCGGGGAGCTTGCTGAGCTGGCTTGTCAGCATCGAGCTCTCGTTCTTGAGGCGGCCCAGGTTGGTCTCCATGTTGGCGAACTCCTGCTCGAGCACCGATCGCTGGGACTGCTCGAGGCGCTGGTACATGCTGATCTGGCTGTTGAGGCCTGTCGCCTCCTGGCTCAGCGACTTGATGGTGGAGGTGAGGGAACCGGTGGCCGGGTTCGTGGCCCCTGTCATGAGGGAGACCAGCCGCTGCGCCACCCCGGGCCGGTAGCTCACTGTGCCCAGCGCCGTTGTCGAGGCGATGCCCGGGGCCGAGACGAGAAGCCCCATGCCGTCGAGAGGGGCGCCGGACGGCGCGGTGAGGATCTGCCCGTTCCCGGTGGCCGCCAGCCCGCCGATGGTCCCCACCACGTCGGTGCCGCTCACGGCGCGGGCGACGCCCGCTGTGGCCCCGCCGAGGCCGGTGGTGCCGGCTCCGGCGGCGGTCGAGGTGACGCTGAACCCGTCCTGGCTGCCGTAGCCGTTGGAGACGACTTCGAGCTGTGTCGTCCCCGACACGACCTGGGCGGTGAGGGCGACGCCGGCGCCGGCGAACGCCGCGTTCAGCCCGCCGGCGATCGTCCCCAGCGACTCGCCGGCGGTGGTGGTATAGACCGCTGTGGCGCTGCCCAGGCGCACGGTGAGGGTCTCCGCCGCCGACACCGAACCCCCGGTGACGACGCTGCCCGTGTCGACCGCCTGGGTCGCCGAGTGGCTCACGTTCACGGCGTAGGTACCGGCCGCCGTGTCGTTGCCGGCGAAGGCGAACGTCACCTCGCCGGCGTTGGCCGAGCCGGCCGGGCTGTACGTCCCCCCCTGGGTGAAGAGCGCCGCCACCTGCGCCGGACCGGCGGCGAAGGCGGTGGTGAACTTGCCCTTTGTGAAATCGATCGTGCCCGTCTTGGTCAGCGTCACGCCCACGTTGGCCAGGTCGCCCAGGGAGGAGGTGCCGCCCACGCTGCCGAAGACGCTGAGGATCTCCTGCTTCATGTCGGTCAGCTCCGCCGCCCCCATGAGCGGGCCGCCCTTCTTCGACGCTGTTGTGTAGCCGGCATAGGTCTGGATGTCGGCGAGTGCCTTGTCGGCCGCTGTGACGAGGGACTTCACCCGTGTCGCCTCCCCGGCGGCGTCCGGGGTGACCGTGACCGTCGCCTGGCCGGTCGACACCGCGGTGACGGCGGTGCCGGGCAAGAGGTCGGAGAAGGTGTCCGTCGACGAGCTGAGGGTGTAGCCGTTGGACCCCCCGACCGACACCGTGGCGTCCTGCGCCTGGGCGATGGTCCGCATCGTGCCCAGCGGCGACCCTGTGAAGGCCTTGGGGTCCAGGGTCACCGACCCCGCTGTGCCCGTCGCGTTGGCCGACACCTGCAGGATGTAGGCGCCGGAGGAGAGCTTGACGGCGGTCGCCGTCGCCCCGAGGCCGGATCCGTTGATGGCCGACACCACCTGGCTCAGGCTCCCGCTCCCGGTCGACACGTCGGCTGCGTGGGCGGTGCCGGTGCCGATCAGGGCGCCGGCCGGATCGGGACCGCTGGCCACGGTGGCGCTGATGCTGGCGGTGCCGGACGAAAGGGTCACCACCTGGCCGGCGGTGACCGATGTCAGCGTGGTCTTGGTCCCGTCGACCGAGACGACGGCGTCGGCCCCGGTGCCCTTCTGGCCCGAGCTGAGCCCCAGGGCCGGCAGGGCGCTCCCGCCGGTCACTGTCAGCGTCGCCTTGCTCCCCTGGTCGTCCGAGGAGATGCGGAGCGCGCCTGTGGGGGCCAGGGAGGCCGAGACCGGCGCGCCGGCGGCCTTGGCGGCGGCGTCGATCGCTGTCACCAGCCCGGCCGGCGTGTATGTCCCGGTGGCCAGCGTCAGTGTGTGGGCCGACCCGTCGACGGTGAGGCTGATCACGTCGTCGGCGCTGGTGATCCCGACCGTCCCGGCGACCGCAGTCGTCCCGGTGACCTGGGCCGACGCCGACGCCTGTGTGACGGTGACCACGTGCGAGCCGATGGCCAGGCCGGCGCCGGCCCCGAGCGAGCTGAAGCCGATGGCCGCAGCGCCGGTCGCCACCAGCAGCGACGGCGCGCTCGTCACCACCTGGCCCTCCGACGACACGCCGGCAGAGGAGGCCAGCACGTTGGCCTGGGCCAGCTGGTTGACGGTGAAGGTGAGCGACCCGGTCTGGGCGCCGGCGGCGGCGATGGCCGTGGCCACTGTCGCCTTGGACGTGGTGGCGGTGGCCAGGTCCCACTGCGACGACCGGGCCAGTGTCTGGGCATCGGTCAGGACCGCCTGGAAGTCGGTGCTCAGCGTCCGGTAGTCACCGGCCTCGGCCTCGAGGCTGGCCTGCTGCTCGGTCAGGGACGTGATCGGCGCCTGGTACCCGGCCAGGAGGGCCTGGATGACCTTGGGGGTTGTGATCCCCGAGATCAGGCCGTTGACCACGATCTGGCTGCCCGACCCCGTGCTGGCTACCGTCATCCGTCACCCCTCCCTCGCCCGCGCCTCGCCCGGTCGCTTCCTCGGCGGCCCCGGCCGGGCCGGTTCCCCGCCCGTGCCTCTCCGGTCCGGTTCCTCGGCGGCGGGGCCCGTCCCCGTCATCCCCCGGGCCCCGCCGCCTCAGGTCATCAGATGAGCTTCAGGACCAGCGACGGTGCCTGCTGGGCCTGGGCCAGCATGGAGATGCCGGTCTGCATCAGGATCTGGTTGGTCGAGAATGTGGTCATCTCCTGGGCCATGTTCACGTCGGTGAGCTGGCTGTCGGCCGCCTGGAGGTTCTGCTGGCCGACGGTCAGGTTGGCCACGATGGCCTGGAGCTCGTTCTGGATGGCGCCCACTGTGGAGGCG